>JAKBFW010000047.1:17851-19105 GCA_021833345.1 Pseudomonadota bacterium
GCCGCAGGTCGATCGTGGTGGGTCTCACCGTGGTCGTGCTCGCCGGTGCGTCCTGGCTGTACGTCGGAGCCCCTGGGCTGGCGCCGGGCAGCGTCTCAGCGCTCGGCTCGAAGCTCGGCCTCTCGCATCCCGCTGTCGTCGCCGCGCCGTCGGCCGACGTCGCGGCGCTCGCCGACGAGGCCCACCTCTCCGCAGCAGGGAAGTCACTGTTCTACGGCACGAACCCGACGCTCCTGGGGGCACGCGCGTTCGCCGGGCAGTGCGGCGACGGCCAGGCGCAGCATGCCCTGTCCGCGGGCAGCACCGTGGGCTGCTTCGAGCAGGGGACGAACTCGATCGTGCTGTACGAGCCTGCCGACCCGCGCCTGCACGGGTCCGTCGTGACGAGCGCCGCCCATGAGACCCTGCACGCCGCGTGGGCGCAGCTGACCGACGCAGAGCAGACCGCACTCACGCCGCTGCTCAGCGCCGCGGTGGCCGCGATCCCTGCGGCCGACCCGGTCCACGCACAGATCGCCGACTCCGTCGGCACCCATCCGGACCACCTCCCCACCGAGATGTTCGCCTACGTCGGCACCCAGGTCTGGCGTCCCGGGGGGCTCGCCCCGCAGCTCGAGGCGACGTACGCCCGCTTCATCTCCGACCGCGCCGCCCTGGTGGCGGTGTACACGGGCTGGAACGGGATGCTGGAGAAGATGGCGACGGACATCCAGGCGGCATCGCAGGCGCTCGCCACCCGCCAAGCCGAGAATGCCCAGAGCCAGGCGCAGTACGCCGCGGACGCGGCCTCGGTGGCGTACTACCGCACGGCCTACCAGTCCAAGGTGGCTCAAGTCGCGGCCATGTCCGCGGGGCAGCAAGCCCGGCTCGAGCTCTCGTGGGCGTGGTGGGACGGCACGACGCTTCCGATGGCCCCGGCGCAGGTCACGCTGGCACGCGCCGCCGCCCTGTTGACGAGGGACGAGGCCGCTCTACCCCCGCGGGAGGCTGCCATCCAGTCCGAGGCCGCCGCGATCACGACGGAACACACCCGGGTCCAGAGCCTGGTTGCCGACCTGCAGCGGTTGCAGAAGGAGATCGACCCGTCTGCGTCCTGACGGCCGCTCCTCGGCGGCGCACCGGTCTCTGGCCCACCGCGTACCCTGGTCCCCGACGGGCGCGGGCCACCGAGTTCCCTTGGGGTTCTCTCGATGTGCCCCGCATCGCCCGGGCCTCTAGCTCAATGGTAGAGCTGCGGACTTTTAATCCGTAGGT
>JAKBFW010000048.1 GCA_021833345.1 Pseudomonadota bacterium
GCACGACCCACGGCGGCAACCGGTCCGGGAGAAGCGCCAACGCACCCGCATCAGCCACCGTCGGCACCGAGTGCGCGACCGCACGCGCGAGCACCCTGCGAAGTCGCTCGACCTGCTCGGCCGTCGGATCGGTCGCCGGCATCAGCGTCGGGTCCACCCCGGAGCCGATGGCCCAGGCCTGCACCCGGCCGTCACCCACCACGACCTCCGGGTGCGCGGCGAGAACAGCCCGGGCGGCAACGTCGGGCCCGAGGTACCGGACCATCCCCACACCGGCGAGAACGGCACCGCTCGCGGCCAGGACGGCCGCACCGGGATACGCCGCGGTCCCGGCCACGAGTCCGAGGACCCCACGCGCGTACTTGTGCGTCGCAGGCCCCGGCACCGGCCACAGCGCCGCCACGTCCGCCGGTTCGAGCCGCACGACGGTGGGGACGCCGAGACCGGGGCGGAGCCCGATGTCGACCACCTCGACGCGACCCGCAGCCGCTGCGGCAGGCGGGAGCAGCAGGCACGGCTTGGCTGCCCCGAACGTGACCGTGACGTCGGCCGGCAGCACGTGGCCGATCGCCCCACCCACGGCCCCGGGCAGCGTGCCGTCGTCGATCCCGACGCCGCTCGGGACGTCGACGGCCACGACGCAGGGCAGGTCGGTGCCCGGGGCCGTCCGGACCTCGTCCCTCAGGAGCTCTCCGAGCAGTCGCACGAGCTCCCCACCGCTCCCGCGCACCACCCCGCGGGCCCCGATGCCGAGCAGGCCGTCGAGCACGACGTCCGCGGCATACGCCTCCGCGACGGCCTCGCCGAGCCACACCCGCTCCGCCTGGCCGGTCCCGCTCACGGTCACCACCCGGGCGGAGGATCGGCGGACCGCGGCCAGACCGGCCGCGTGCACCCTCTCGTCGGTCAGCACCGCGAGCGCGCGCGCTCCTCGGTCGGCGAGCATCGCCAGCGCGTGCAACGTGTCACCACCGTTGTTGCCCGTGCCGACGAGCCCGACCACGGACGCACCGCGCACCCGACCGCGACGAGCGACAAGCTCCCGGACCACCGCGCCGGCCAGACCGAAGGCAGCACGGTGCATGAGCTCACCCTCGGGTCCGGCCGTGAGCAGGGGCTCCTCGGCCTCGCGTACCTGGTGGGCGTCGTATCCGAGGATCACACCCGACATCATGCTCCGTTCACCCGGGACCGCTACGTTCGAACCATGCGATTCGGACTCTTCATCCCGCAAGGCTGGCGCCAGGACCTCACGGGGATCGACGTCACGGAGCACTGGGCCGTGATGCACGGCCTCGCCCAGCACGCCGACGACGGCGACGCCTGGGAGTCGATCTGGGTCTACGACCACTTCCACGCGGTCCCGGAGCCCAACGGCGAGGCGACGCACGAGGCGTGGAGCCTCATCTCGGCCTACGCCGCGAGCACCCACCGGGTCCGGCTCGGCCAGATGTGCACGTGCATGTCCTACCGCAACCCGGCGTACCTCGCGAAGGTCGCCGCCACCGCGGACATCATCAGCGGCGGCCGCGTCGAGATGGGCATCGGAGCCGGCTGGTACGAGCACGAGTGGCGCGCCTACGGCTACGGGTTCCCGCGCGCGGGAGAGCGCATCGCGGCGCTCGAGGAGGGCGTGCAGATCTTCCGGCAGATGTGGAACGACGGGACGGCCACGCTCGACGGGACCCACTACCAGGTCGCCGGCGCCCAGCTCTCGCCCCTGCCGTTGCAGGTCGGCGGGCCGCCGCTGTGGATCGCCGGCGGCGGCGAGCGCAAGACCCTGCGCATCGCCGCGCAGCACGCGAGGTACACGAACTTCGACGGGACGATCGACGGCTTCACGCACAAGTCCGAGGTCCTCGCGGGTCACTGCGCCGATCTCGGCCGCGACCCGTCCGAGATCACCCGGTCGGCCAACTACAACGTCGTGATCGGCGAGACCGCGGCGGACGTCGCCGACCGCCTCGCCTGGATCGGCGACCACTACCGTCGCACCGTCCCGGCGAAGGCCGACGGCGTGCTCGAGGAGTTCCGCACGGGCACCCTGGTCGGGACGCCGGAGCAGATCGTCGAGACGCTGCACACGCTCGAGGCGGTCGGGATGACCTACGCGATCACGTACTTCGCGGAGGCCGCCTACGACCGGTCGGGCATCGAGCTGTTCGAGCAGCAGGTCGTCCCCGCGCTGCGCTGAGGCGCCTCGCCCTCGGCGACGACCATCGCCGAGGCGATTCCGGCGTCATGGGAGATCGACAGGTGCAGGTGCGTGACGCCGAGCGCGTCGGCCCGGGCCGCCACCGTGCCGGTGATCTCCACCACCGGCTGCGCACCCGCCACCCGGCGCACGGTCGCGTCCTGCCAGCTCAAGCCTGCGGGCGCACCGAGCGCCTTCGCCACTGCCTCCTTGGCGGCGAACCGGGCGGCGAGCGACACCGGTGGAAGACCGCGCTCCGCAGGGGTGAACAGTCGGGAGACCAGACCGGGAACGCGCTCGAGGGTTGCGGCGAAGCGCGCGACGTCGACGACGTCGATCCCCACGCCGACGATCACGCGCGCGCCGTCACTCGACCGTGACGGACTTGGCGAGGTTGCGGGGCTGGTCCACGTCCAGGCCCTTGGCCGTCGCGAGCTCGCACGCGAAGAGCTGCAACGGAACGACCGCGAGCAGCGGCGACATCAGCGTCGGGCACGCCGGGATCTCGAACACCTCGTCCGCGAACGGCAGCACCGCGTCGTCGCCCTCCTCGGCGATCACGAGGGTCCGCGCACCACGGGCGCGGATCTCCTGGATGTTAGAGATCACCTTCGAGTGCAGCGAGTCACGCCCGCGCGGGGACGGGACGATCACGAACACGGCCTGGCCCTCCTCGATGAGCGCGATCGGGCCGTGCTTGAGCTCGCCTGCGGCAAAGCCCTCGGCGTGGATGTAGGCGAGCTCCTTGAGCTTGAGCGCCCCCTCGAGGGCCACCGGGAACCCGACGTGCCGGCCGAGGAACAGCACCGAGGTGGTGTCCTTCATCGAGCGGGCGACCTCGCGCACGTGCTCGGCGCCGTCGAGCACCGTCTGGATCTTGGCGGGCATCGCGCGCAGCTGCTCGAGAAGCTCGCCGATCTCGTCGGGGAACTTGTTCCCCCGGAGCTGCGCGAGGTAGAGCCCGAGCAGGTAGGCCGCGGTGATCTGGGACAGGAACGCCTTGGTCGATGCCACGGCGATCTCCGGACCGGCGTGCGTGTACAGGACGGCATCCGACTCGCGCGGGATCGTCGACCCGTGCGTGTTGACGATCGCGAGCACCTTCGCACCCTGCTCGCGCGCGTGCCGCACGGCCATCAGGGTGTCCATGGTCTCGCCCGACTGCGAGATCGCCACGACGAGCGTCTTCTCGTTCACGACGGGGTCCCGGTAACGGAACTCGTGCGCGAGCTCGACCTCCACCGGGATGCGGCACCAGTGCTCGATCGCGTACTTGGCGACGTGGCCCGCGTAGGCGGCCGTGCCGCAGGCGATCACCACGATCTTGTCGATGCTCCGGAGGACCGCCTCGTCGATACGGACCTCGTCGAGGATCAGGGCCCCGTCGAGACCGGTCCGGCCGAGCAGCGTGTCGGCGACGGCCTGGGGCTGGTCGTCGATCTCCTTGTCCATGAAGGAGCGATACCCGCCCTTCTCGGCGGCGTCGGCGTCCCAGTCGACGGTGAACGCCCGTCCGGCCGCCGGTGCGCCGGTGAAGTCCGTCACGGTGACGGCGTCGGGCGTGATGGTGACGACCTGGTCCTGCCCGAGCTCGAGCGCACGACGCGTCTGCGCGATGAAGGCCGCGACGTCGGAGCCCATGAAGTTCTCGCCGTCGCCGAGACCGACGACGAGAGGTGAGTCGTGGCGCGCACCGACCACCACGTCCGGGACGTCCGCGTGCACCGCCAGCAGCGTGAAGGTGCCCTCGAGGCGCTGCGCGACGGCGCACATCGCCTCCGACAGGTCACCCAGCCGCGCGTACGCGCGCGTCAGGAGCTGGGCGACCACTTCCGTGTCCGTCTCCGAGAGGAACGTCGCACCGTCGGCGAGGAGCTCGGCCTTGAGGACGGCGAAGTTCTCGACGATGCCGTTGTGGATGACCGCGACCTTGCCCGCGACGTGTGGGTGCGCATTGACGTCGGTCGGGGCACCATGCGTCGCCCAGCGGGTGTGGCCGATCGCGGCGGTCGCGCCCGGAAGAGGTCGCGCGTCGAGCTCGTCCGTCAGGTTGACGAGCTTGCCGGCCTTCTTCGCCGTGACCAGCACGCCGTCGAGACCGACGAGGGCGACCCCCGCTGAGTCGTAACCGCGGTACTCGAGTCGGCGCAACCCCTCCAGCACCACGGCGAGGGGCTTCCCGTTGGGCTGCTGTCGTCCGACGTATCCCACGATTCCGCACATGGGTTGGAGTCTACCCAGGGGCTCACACCCGTCCGCCTCCGCCCGGTCGGCGATCGCCGCACCCGCATCGGCACGCACGAACGCCCCGTCGACGACCACGGATCAGGCACAATCGACGCGTGCCACCCGAGACCACGCCGTCGACGCCGTACGTCGAGCTCGACCGGGACGCGTGGACGCGGTTGTCGGCCTCGACGCCTCTTCCCCTCACCGTCGCCGACGTCAGCCGGCTCCGGGGTCTCGGTGACCCGATCGATCTCGCCGAGGTGGACGCGATCTTCCGTCCGATCTCTCGGCTCCTCGACCTCTACGTCTCGGCGACCCGGCAGCTCCACGAGGCCTCGAGCACGTTCCTGCGCGAGGACCCGGGTCGGACGCCGTTCGTGATCGGGGTCGCCGGCTCGGTGGCTGTGGGCAAGTCGACGACGGCGCGTCTGCTGCGCGAGCTGATGGCCCGCTGGCCGCAGACCCCGCACGTCGAGCTCGTCACCACGGACGGGTTCCTGTACCCGAACCGGGAGCTCGAACGACGCGGGCTCATGGATCGCAAGGGGTTTCCCGAGTCCTACGACCGACGCGCCCTCGTCCGGTTCGTGTCGAAGGTCAAGGCCGGTCGCGCCGAGGTCCGCGCACCCGTGTACAGCCATCTGACCTACGACATCGTTCCGGGCGCCGAGGTCGTCGTCCGGCGCCCCGACGTGCTGATCGTCGAAGGCCTGAACGTGCTCCAACCGGCGAGGCCCGCCACGGAAGGCACGTCGAGCCTCGCCGTGAGCGACTTCTTCGACTTCAGCATCTACGTCGATGCGCGCACGACCGACGTCCGGCAGTGGTACGTGGACCGCTTCCTCTCGCTCCGCCGAACGGCGTTCACGCAGCCCGAGTCGTACTTCCGGCGCTATGCGTCGCTCACGGACGGCCAGTCGATCGACAAGGCCGAGCAGATCTGGGACTCGATCAACGAGCCCAACCTGATCCAGAACATCCTGCCGACCCGGTCACGAGCGACCCTGGTCCTCACCAAGGGTCCGGACCACAGCGTGCAGCGCGTGCGGCTGCGGAAGCTCTGAGCTCTCGACGGGGCCCCGGCGGGCGGCGGGACCCGGGCGCACGACGGAAGCCGCGTCGCGCCGCTGGACGACGACGTGGATCGTCCGGTCCACCAGGACTCCCAGGAGGAGGCCTCCGACGACGCCCACGACGACCGCGAGCAGCGGGTTCGCGGCGAGCCACGCCCCGGCGCCGATGCCGATCAACGCCGAGTACACGGTCCATGTCACGGCCGCGATCCCGGTGAGCGGGACGAACCTGCGGCGCGGGTAGGCGATCGTCCCCGCCATCATGTTCACCGCGACGCGCCCGACCGGGATGTATCGCGCCGCGATGATGAATGCGCCCCCGCGGTGGTCGAGGGTGCGAGCGGCCGCGTCAAGGGTCCGCTGCGCCGTCCTCCCCTGCAGGAACCGCACGCGCCGCACGTTCACGCGGCTGCCGATCCAGTAGGCGGCCTGGTCGCCGACGAACGCGCCGGCAGCCCCGGACACGAGGACGAGCGCAAGGTTCGGGGTGCCGAGCGCGACCGAGGTCGCCGCGAGCGCAATCAGGACCGTTTCGCTGGGCACCGGCGGGAAGAACCCGTCCACGACGGCGAGCGCGAACAGCAGGAGGTAGACCCACGGGGTGGCCGTGAGCGCGAGGGCGGCGTTCTCGAGCACGGCTCATCAGCTCCGGGTCGTCGCAATCGTCGGGGCCGCGAACGGGAGTCCGCGCCGTGTTCTCAGGCTACCGAGCGGCACCGGGGCTGCCATCGGTGATCCCCCTGATCTTCACCGATCCTCCGCGACCCCGTCATCCCCCCCACGGCTGATCCGGCGACCGGCGAGATCCCGCCCGGGGCTGATCCGGCGACCGTCGGGAACACGGCGATGGGCGACGAGTCAGACGAGCGGGAAGCCGAGGATGCCGGCGGCGGTGCGCGGGTGGGGCTCGGAGGCCCACACGGCGGCCATCCCGTCCGTGGCGGCCAGCGACCGCAGCTCCGCGACGTCGATGTAGAGCCGACCGTTCAGGTGGTCGGTCTCGTGCTGGACTATCCTCGCCTGCCAGCCCGTGAGCACCTCGTCCACGGGGGCACCGGTCTCGTCGGTCGCGGTCAGGCGCACCGTCCGGTGGCGACGAACCACGGCGCTCCAGCCGTGGACGCTCAGGCACCCCTCGTAGAAGGCCGCCCGATCGACACCGACGGCCTCGTAGCGCGGGTTCAGCAGGACACGGAACGCCAGCGGCCGGCGCTCCCGCGCCGTCGCGATCTCAGGATCGACGGGCCCGGGGTCCTCGACCACCGCGAGCGCGAGGGAGATGCCGATCTGCGGCGCCGCAAGCCCGACCCCGGGGGCGGCGCGCATCGTGGTCCGCATGACCTCGACCAGAGCCCCGAGCTCCGCCGCCGAGAGCTGACCGTCACACGGCTCGGCGACCGCGCGGAGCACCGGATGGCCCGCCTGCACGATCGGCGCGGGAACCGGGCCGTCGAGGACCCGCCGCACCTGGTCGCGGACGTCGCGCGGCTGCGGGCCGGTCACGGCCGGCACCGGTCCGGTCACAGGACGAGGCGCTCGCGCACCACGTCGGCGAGCGACGCGGCGACGAGCTCGGCCTGATCCAGGTGGGCCGCCTCGACCATGACCCGCACGACGGGCTCGGTCCCGGACGGTCGCAGGAGCACGCGCCCCCGGGTCCCGAGCTCCGCCTGCGCCTCGTGGACCGCAGCCAGGAGTGCGACGTCGGTGCCGGCCCGCGCCTTGTCCACCCCGTGGACGTTGACGAGCACCTGCGGGAGCCGCGTGACGAACTGCGCCAGGTCGGCCAGCGTCCGCCCGGTCGACACGACACGGTGCGCGAGCTGGAGTGCGCTGAGCACGCCGTCGCCCGTCGTGGCATGGTCGCCGAGGATGATGTGCCCCGACTGCTCGCCACCGAGCGAGAACCCACCGGCCCGCATCTCCTCGAGCACGTACCGGTCACCGACACCGGTCTCGAGGACCGTGATGCCCGCCGCCGTCATCGCGAGCTTCAGCCCGAGGTTGCTCATCACCGTCGCGACGAGGGTGTCGTGCGCGAGCTCACCCCGCTCACGCAGCGCGACGGCGATGATCCCCATGATCTGGTCGCCGTCGACCAGGGTCCCGGTGTGGTCGACCGCGAGGCAGCGGTCGGCATCGCCGTCGAACGCGACACCGAGATCGGCTCGCGACGCCACGACGACCGCCTGCAGCTGCTCCGGGTGCGTGCTTCCGCACGCGTCGTTGATGTTGCGCCCGTCCGGGGACGCGTTGATGACGACGACGTCCGCACCCGCCCGGCGCAGGGCAGCGGGGCCGACCTCGCTCGCGGCACCGTTGGCGCAGTCGACCGCGATCCGCAGGCCCGTCAGCGAGGGCCCGACGGTCGAGACGAGGTGCTCGATGTAGGTCTCCCCTGCGGTCCCCGTGTCGAGCTGGATCCGACCGACATCCGCCCCGGTCGGGCGCTCCCACGGCTCACGCAACCGGGCCTCGATCGCGTCCTCGACCTCGTCGTCGAGCTTGTGCCCGCCCCGTGTGAAGAACTTGATGCCGTTGTCCGGCATCGGGTTGTGCGAAGCGGAGATCATCACGCCGAGGTCGACGCCGAGGCTCCCGGTGAGGAACGCGACGGCCGGCGTCGGCAGGACGCCGACGTCGATCACGTCGACGCCCGCGCTGGCCAGCCCCGCCACGGTCGCCGCACCGAGGAACTCGCCGGACACCCGCGGGTCCCGGCCCACCACCGCGCGTGGGCGGCGGCCGTCGAACGCCCCGATCGTCGCGAGCACGTGCGCCGCCGCGACGGAGAGGTCGAGCGCAAGCTCAGCGGTGAGATCGCGGTTCGCCACGCCACGCACGCCATCGGTGCCGAACAGTCGGGCCATCAGCGGGCTCCTTCGTCGTCTGGTCTCGGGCGTCGCCGCCAGGGGGCGGCGGCCTGACTCACACTCGTCGAGAGAGGCCGATGGCCCCGATGATCGTCCACCGGGGCCATCGGATGACGACTCGTCAGCGCTTGGAGTACTGGGGTGCCTTGCGGGCCTTCTTGAGACCGGCCTTCTTGCGCTCGACCACCCGCGCGTCACGCGTGAGGAAGCCGGCCTTCTTGAGCGCCGCACGGTTGTGCTCGGCGTCGATCGCGTTGAGCGCACGCGCGATCCCGAGGCGAAGGGCGCCTGCCTGCCCGGTCACGCCGCCACCGGTGATACGGGCGATCACGTCGAACCGGCCCTCGACGTCGACCAGCTTCAGCGGGGAGTTGACCAGCTGCTGGTGCACCTTGTTCGGGAAGTAGTCCTCGATCGTGCGGCCGTTGATCTTCCACTGGCCGGTGCCGGGAACCAGTCGCACGCGGGCGATGGCCTCCTTGCGACGACCCAAGGCCTGGCCGGGGGCGGTGATGCTCTGACCGCGACCCGTGGGGGCGACGGTCTCTGTGGTGTAGGTGCTGGGCGTCTCGTCGCCCTCAAGGTCGATGTCGACCGTGGTCTCGGCCACTGGTGGTGTCCTCGCGTCCTGTGTCGTGACTGCTCGCAGCAGGCCGAGGCCTACTGCGCAACCTGGGTGATCTCGAAGGGCTTCGGCTGCTGCGCCGCGTGCGGGTGCTCCGGTCCTGCGTAGACCTTGAGCTTCCCGAGCTGCGAGCGCGAGAGCGAGTTCTTGGGGAGCATGCCGCGGACGGCCTTCTCCACGGCGCGCTCAGGCCGGGTGTCGAGCAGCTCCGAGTAGGCCACCGAGCGAAGACCGCCCGGGTAGCCCGAGTGGCGGTACGCGAGCTTGTTCTCGCGCTTGTTGCCGGTCAGCGCGACCTTGCTCGCGTTGATGACGATGACGAAGTCACCGTTGTCGACATGAGGAGCGTAGGTGGCCTTGTGCTTGCCGCGCAGCAACGTGGCCACGTGGGTGGCCAGACGGCCCAGGACGACATCAGTAGCGTCGATGACGTACCAGGTCCGCTCGACGTCGCCGGGCTTCGGGGTGTACGTGCGCACGGTCGTAAGCCTTCGTTTCGTGGAGCTGGGTGTGTTCACGGCAGACACCCGCATAGGGCGGGTGCGCCGATGAGTGCTGTCGTCGCATCGTCTTGGGACCCAGCGAGTGGGAGCACCGGTCCTCAGGAGGACGCACAACGACACATCACAGTAGCCGCCGCGGTGGTGACGGGTCAAAACGGTGGACGGGTCCCACTCGTCCTGCCGCGGGTCGCCGCCGCCGTCAACCCGTCAGGCGTCCCGGTGCAGCGCGCTGGCAGCAGCCACGACGACGCGTCGCGTGAGATCGTCGAGCGCGGGGGCGCGGAGCTTCCAGTGCTGCCAGTAGAGCGGCACGTCCAGGTGGCGTCCCGGGTCGAGCTCGACCAGCGTCCCCTCGGCGAGCAGGGCGTTCGCGGTGACATCGGGCACCATGCCCCAGCCCAGACCATGGCCGACCAGGTCGACGAAGGCGGTCGACGACGGCACGTAGTGAACCGGAGGCTCTGCCGCACCGTGGCCGAGGGCCCGGAGGAACTGCTGCTGCAGCGCGTCCTTGCGGTTGAACGTCAGGAGCGGCGCGCGGTCCAGCGCACCCAGCCCGTCGGCGAACCAGCGCGCCGCGTACGCCGGCGAGGCGACGGCGAGGTAGCGCATCGAACCGAGCGGGCGCGCCCGGCACCCTTGGACCGCACGTGCGTCGGCAGTGACGGCCGCCATGACGGTGCCGTCCCTGAGCAGCTCGGCGGAGTGGTCCTGGTCCTCGCGGCGCAGGTCGAGGTGCACCCCCTCCGGCAACCCGCCCAGCGCATCGGGGAGCCAGGTCGAGAGCGAGTCCGCGTTGACCGCGACCGCCATCCTGACCGCACCGGGGCCGTCGCCCGCATCGGGCCCCGGCGCACCCGCACGGCGCACCTCGCGGAGCGACTCGTCCTCGAGCAGCCGGAGCTGGCCGGCGAGCCGGACGAGCACGCTCCCAGCCTCGGTGGCCCGGCACGGTCGGGACCGACGGACGAGGACCTGTCCCAGGTGCTGCTCGAGCGCCTTGACGCGCTGGCTGACCGCCGAGGGTGTCACGTGCAGGCGTCGCGCGGCGGCGTCGAAGGTGCCCTCCTCGACGACCGCCGCGAGCGCCTCGAGCTGTGCACCGTCGAATCTCATCGTGGATCAGATTAAGCGATGCTGATGCCTCTGGAGAAACATGAACTGGTGTGAATCTGTCGGGTCGCCTACGGTCGCGTCATGCCTGCACACGCCGCGTCGCACCGAGCCGTCGTCACCGCCGCCGTGCACCTCTCCCCGGACGCCCTGAGCACCGGGGCGACCCGCTGGTGAGCATCGCGATCCAGGGCTTCCTGACCGGCCTCTCGCTGATCGTCGCGATCGGGGCGCAGAACGCCTTCGTGCTGCGGCAGGGGATCCGCCGCGAGCACGTGCTGACGGTCGTCGTGGTGTGCGCCGTCGCCGACGCCGTCCTCGTGACCGTCGGCGTCCTCGGTCTCGGCGCCGCGATCACGACGCACCCGGTCGCCGTGGCGGTGGCACGTGTCGGCGGCGCAGCCTTCCTCGTCGCGTTCGCGGTGCTCGCACTCCTCCGGGCGCGACGGCCCGGGCGCCTCGTCCCGGCGGACGACGCCCCGGCGACGCACCTCGGCGTCCTCCTCGCCTGCCTCGGCTTCACGTTCCTGAACCCGCACGTGTACCTCGACACGGTCGTGCTGCTGGGCAGCCTCGCGAGCGAGCACGGGGACCCCGGTCGGTGGGCCTTCGGTGCAGGAGCGGTGGCCGCGAGCGTGACATGGTTCGTCGGTCTGGGGTTCGGTGCGCGTCGACTTCGACCGTTCTTCGCGCGGCCCCGCTCCTGGCAGGTGCTCGACTACGGGGTGGCCGCCGTGATGACCACCCTGGCCGTGGCCCTCGTCGTCTGAGCCGCCACCGCGCGCAGCCTCCTCGTTCCGCCGAGCTGCGGGGTGGTCACCGGTTGCGGTGCACCCGGGACGCGTCCCAGACGGCCTCCGGGGTCTCGACGACCTCACCGTCCGCCCCGAACACGAGGAACCTGTCGAAGCCGCGGGCGAACCAACGGTCGTGCGTCACCGCGAGCACCGTCCCCTCGAAGGCCGCGAGCCCGGTCTCCAGCGCCTCGGCCGAGTGCAGGTCGAGGTTGTCGGTCGGCTCGTCGAGCAGCAGCAGCGTCGCGCCACCGAGCTCGAGGAGAAGGATCTGGAACCGCGCCTGCTGCCCGCCCGAGAGCGTCTCGTACGACTGCTCCGCCGCCGCGACGAGCTCGTACCGGTCGAGGGCCTTGCTCGCCTGCTCGCGGCCCAGCCCGGTCCGATGCCCCGTGCCGCGGTGCAGGATCTCCAGGAGCGTCCGGCCGGTCATCTCCGGGTGAGCGTGGTTCTGCGCGAACCAGCCGGGTCGGACGCGTGAGCCGAGGACGACGCGGCCGTCGTGCCGAACCGGTGCCACCACGACGTCGTCCGCGGGCTCGTGGTCCGGTCCCGGGTCCGACCCCCCGCCGGCGAGGAGCCGGAGGAAGTGCGACTTCCCCGACCCGTTCGACCCGAGCACCGCGACGCGCTCGCCGAACCAGACCTCGAGGTCGAACGGCTTCATCAGCCCGGTGAGCTCGAGCGACGTCGCGACGACCGCCCGCTTCGCGGTTCGCCCACCGGTCAGGCGCACGCGCACGTTCTGCTCACGCGCCATCACCTGCGGGGGGCCCGCCTCCTCGAACTTGCGCAGTCGCGTCTGCGCGGCCTGGTAGCGGGAGGCGAGACCGTCGTTGAACGCCGCCTTGTTCTTCAAGGTGAAGACGAGGTCCTTGAGCTTGGCGTGCTCCTCCTCCCACCGTCGCGTCAGCTCCTCGAGGCGTGAGCGCCGATCGTCCCGCGCGGCCCCGAACGTCGCGAAGCCGCCTCCGTGGACCCAGATGGTACTCCCGGACGCCGTCGGCTCGAGGCTCGCGACCTGGGTCGCGGTGCGCGACAGCAGCTCGCGGTCGTGGCTCACGTACAGCACGGTCTTCGTCGACGCGGCGAGCTGGGACTCCAGCCAACGTTTGGTCGGGACGTCGAGGTAGTTGTCCGGCTCGTCGAGCAGCAGCACCTCCTCGGGGCCGCGCAGCAGCGACTCCAGGACGAGCCTCTTCTGCTCGCCGCCCGACAGCGTCCGCACAGCCCGCCACTGCGCCTTCTCGAACGGGATCGAGAGCACCGCGGCGGTGACCTGGTCCCACCCCGCCTCGGCCTCGTAGCCGCCCACGTCGGCCCAGTCCACGAGCGCCGTCGCGTAGCGCATCTGCGACGGCTCGTCGTCGACCGTCATGATCGCGTCCTCGGCCGCCACCAGCTCGGCGGCGGCGTCGCGGACCGCGGCCGGTGCGAGCGAGGCGAGCAGGTCGCGGATCGACCGGTCGTCGTCGATCCGTCCGACGAACTGCCGCATGATCCCGAGCCCTCCGCTGCGCGAGACGCTCCCCGCGTGCGGCTTCTCGTCTCCGGCGACGATCTTCAGCAGGGTCGTCTTGCCCGCGCCGTTGGGTCCGACCAGCGCCACCTTCGCGCCGTCGCCGACGCGCAGGTCCACCTCGTCGAGAAGGGGCCGCCCGTCGGGCAGGAAGTAGCTGACGGCGCTGATGTCGACGTGGCCCACGCGCTCAGTGTCGTGGTTGCCGGCCCGGGAGACGAATCCTGCTCCGGGGACCGGTCGCCCCCGGACCCGAACGGCCGCGACCGCTGGCGGGACGCCGCCCGTGGTGAGACGTTGGTGCCATGGACGACGACACGCTTTCGACACACGACGACCCTGTCCTCGGGTCCGAGGGCGAGTCCGACCAGCTCCCGCTCGAGGACACCCTGGAGGACCGGGGCGTGGACGACCTCCTCGACGAGGGGTACTCACCCCCCGAGCGGCCCCGCTCGAACCACTACGGCGAGACCGCCTGGGAAGAGCGCCATCGCGAACCGCTCGACCAGCGCCTCGCCGAGGAGGAGCCGGAGATCTGGGCGCCGGTCCGTCGACCCCGACGGGACAAGCTCCGCTCCGGCCGCCTCACGGCCGACGAGACCGCGATCGACGGCGAGCCCGGCGACGACAGGATCGCGCATGACGTGGGCATCGACGGCGGCGCCGCGAGCGCCGAGGAGGCCGCGGTCCACCTCATCGACGAGCCCTGAGTCGAATCCCGAGACGGACCCCCTGGTCGAGATCGGTCGTACCCCGCGCAGGACGGGATCAGCGCGTGGCTCCCGGCGCGACAGCGCCTGGCGGCTCGGGGCGGCTGGACGCGGCAGGGCGCGGCAGGGCGTCGACCTCGTCGTGGGACCTGAGCGCACGGGTCTGCGCCGCTCGGGAGGCGAGCTGGTCGTCCGGCGGGTACGTGACCTCCTCGAGAGTCAGCCCGTGGGCAGGGACCACCGCCCCGGCGGGGTCGCGCAGCCGCCCGACCAGCAGGTCGGCCAGCCAGTCGACCGAGCGTCTCCCCTCGCCCACTGCGAGGCTCGCCCCGACGAGGGCACGCACCATGCTGTGGCAGAACGCATCGGCCTGGACGTGCGCGACCACGAGCGCGGCATCGGGGCCGCTCGACGGACGCTCCCAGTCGAAGATCTCGAGCGTCCTGATCGTCGTCGCACCCTCACGCGGCTTGCAGAACGCCGAGAAGTCGTGACGCCCCAGCAACGCCTGCGCGCCTGCCTGCATCGCGTCGACGTCCAACGCCCGTCGTTGCCACAGCACGTGGGACCGTCGCAGCGGGTCTCTGGTCCGCGGGTCGTCGGAGACTCGGTACACGTACCGTCGTCGCACCGCAGAGAAGCGGGCGTCGAAGCCCACCGGGGCAGGCGTCGCGCGATGCACGACGACGTCCGGCGGCAGCAGGCCGGCGAGCCGCGAGACGAGCGCCTCCTGCGGGCCACGGTCGGACCTGCCGCGCACCGCTTCCCAGAGGGCAGGGTCGACGTCGACGTGCGCGACCTGCCCTCGAGCGTGCACCCCGGCGTCGGTCCGACCGGCGACGGTCAACCGTGGCGACGCGAGTCCGGCCCGCTGCGTCCGGAGCACGACCTCGAGGGCGTCCTCGATCGCGCCCTGAACGGTGCGCAGGCCCGGTTGCCGCGCCCAGCCGGCGAAGCTCGTGCCGTCGTACGAGAGGTCGAGGCGGATGCGGGTCACCCCGACACGGTAGCGAGCCGCACGCGCCGCGACGGCTCACCCGCGCGCCGCGCTGCGCACCTCACCGGCGCACGGGGTCCAGCGACGCGGTCACCGGACGTACTCGAAGTGCCACGGCTCCGGGTTGCCCCCGTTCTGCAGGGCCCAGTCGGGAGCCACCCACCCGAACCTGGGTCCGTTCGCGACCATCCAGATGTAGCCCGGCGTCCCGAACCCGTACAGCGGTTTCCCGTCGGCACCGACGGCGTCGTCGATGTCGATGGCCTTGCCCCACCCGTGGTTCGAGGTTCCGGGGATCGCGGCACGCGGTGACCCGTAGCGCGCGAAGGTGGCAACCTGCTGGTCGTACGAGCGGTAGCACGACGCCGGCCACGGATCGATCGGCAACGGGATCCCGAACTGCGCGCGGTAGGCGTCCGAGAACGCGACGAGGTCGGGTAGTGCACGGCACACGACCTGGTGGCCGCTGAGGAACGGGATGTCGCACAGCAGCGCCGGGTTGATCCGTCCGTTCGAACCGTCGTAGAGAGGTGTCGCGGCGGCGGTCGCGGTCGCGGTCGCCCGTGCGGCGGCGCGTTGCTTGGTCGCCGCGGCAGCCGTGGCAGCCGCGGCAGCACGCTGAGCTGCGGCTGCGGCGTCGGCGCGGCGGGTCGCAGCTGCAGCATCGGCTGCGGCTGCCACGGCTGCCGCCTGGGCGGCCGCAGCCACGTCTGCGGCCTGCACCGCCTGCGCCGCGCTCTGGGCCCGCTGGAGTCCGTCGATCGACGTACGCAGGGCGTTCGCCGCAGCCGTCAGTCGCTCGACGTCGGCGGCCGTCGACGTGCCGGAGAGAAGCGGACGAGAAGTCGCCAGCGCGGACCGGACGGCTTCGCGCGCCCCGTCGGTCGACGGCTCCGCCGCCGTCGCTGCGACAAGGCCGCCGCCGGTCGACACCAGACCAGCGAGAACGTCACGAGCAGCGTGCGCGCGCGCAGCCTCGGCCGTCGTCAGCCGCACGACCGCGGCCCGCGCCTGCGCGGACGCCGTGCGCTGGTCGGAGACGACGACCCACGCGCTCACGACAAGACACACGACGACGACGGCCGCAACGACAGGATGCGACCGGGGCGGCCACAGGATCAGCCGCACGACTCGGGTCCTCACCGAACGAGGCGACCATCGCCGTCTCAGGTCCATACCCGCCCTCGATCGTGGGTGACATCGACCCGCTCGCCTATGCAGTCGCTCGCGTCGACTATAGCCGAGAGCCCGCGGGCTAGCCTGAGCGGATGGACGGACAGGGGCCTCGGACGCTCGCCATCGACTGCGGCGGCAGCGGCATCAAGGCCTCGGTGCTGGATGCCGCCGGGACGATGCACGCGCCCGCGGTGCGGGTCCCCACGCCCTACCCGTTGCCTCCGGCCGGCCTGGTCGCCACCGTCGTCGAGATCGCCGCACGGCTCCCCGCAGCCGACCGCGTCACCGTGGGGATGCCCGGCATGATCCGCCACGGCGTCGTCGTCGCGACGCCGCACTACGTCATGCGCTCGGGTCCGCACACCCGGTCCGATCCTGAGCTCGTCCAGGCCTGGGCCGGGTTCGACATGCAGGCAGCGGTGGCGGAGGCGCTCGGCATGCCGGCCCTCGTGCTCAACGACGCCGAGGTCCACGGTGCGGGAGTCATCTCCGGAACGGGCACCGAGCTCGTCCTGACGCTCGGCACCGGTCTCGGCAGTGCTCTCTTCGACGGGGGCGCCCTTGCCCCGCACCTCGAGCTCTCCCACGCCCCGGTCCGGCGCGGCACCAGCTACGACTCGTTCATCGGCCAGATCGAGCGCGCACGGCTCGGTGACGCACTCTGGTCGCGACGGGTGCGCCGGGTGATCGACGGTCTGCGTCCGGTCTTCTGGTGGGACCGCGTCTACCTTGGCGGCGGGAACGCCCGACGGGTCACGCCCCAGGTGCTCGAACGCCTGGGTGACGACGTCGTCGTCGTGCCCAACCAGGCCGGCATCGTCGGCGGTGTCCGCGCCTGGAGCCTTCGGTCGCCGTGAGGGAGCCCGACGCACCTCCGCCGCGACCCGCCGCAGGACGTTCCCGGCGGGTTCCCGAGCTCCCGGCACGGCGAACGGCCCGTCCTGAGACCGGAATGGTCTCGGGACGGGCCGTTCGTGTCGAGCAGTCAGCACGGAACCGATCAGGCGTCCGCCTGCTCGCTCCCGGCCTCGTCAGCAGACGTGTCGAGCAGCTCCTCGGCCGTGACCTCGGTGGCCTCCGCGACGGGGGCCTCCTCGGCTGGGGTGCCCTCGACCTTCTCGGCCTTCGGGGCCGCTGTCTTCTTGGCGACCCTCGCGGCGGCCTTCTCGGCCTCCTTGACGACGGCCTGCTTCGGGCTCAGCGGCTCGAGCACGAGCTCGATCACGGCCATGGGCGCGTTGTCTCCCTTGCGGGGAGCAACCTTGGTGATCCGGGTGTAGCCGCCCTGGCGCTCCGCGACCGCGGGAGCGATCTCGGAGAACAGGCGGTACACGACGTCCTTGCTCTTGACCGTCGTGAGCACACGGCGACGAGCATGCAGGTCACCCCGCTTCGCGAAGGTGATCATCCGCTCGGCGAGCGGACGCATCCGCTTCGCCTTCGCCTCGGTCGTCGTGATCCGGCCGTGCTCGAACAGGCTCGTGACCAGGTTGGCCAGGATGATCCGCTCGTGAGCCGGTCCGCCACCGAGCCGGGGACCCTTGGTGGGGGTAGGCATGGTCTTTACTCCTCAGTTCCAGTGATGGGCCGCGCGCCGGGCCCGGAGGACCCGCCGCGCGTTCCCGGCGTCAGTACTGCTCGTCCTCGGTCAGGTCGGCCTCGTCGCCGTCGTAGTACCCGGCGGCAGCCGTGGGGTCGAAGTCCAGCGGGCTGTCCTTCAGCGACAGCCCGAGCTCGGACAGCTTCTCCTTGACCTCGGTGATGGACTTCGCACCGAAGTTGCGGATGTCCAGCAGGTCGGCCTCGCTGCGACCCACGAGCTCACCCACACTGTGGATGCCCTCACGCTTGAGGCAGTTGTAGGACCGGATGGTGAGCTGCAGGTCCTCGATCGGCAAGGCAAGATCGGCGGCGAGCGCCGCGTCCGTCGGCGACGGCCCGATCTCGATGCCCTCGGCCTCGACGTTCAGCTCGCGAGCCAGACCGAACAGCTCGACCAGCGTCTTGCCCGCCGAGGCGAGCGCGTCGCGCGGCGTGATCGCCGGCTTGGTCTCGACGTCGACGATGAGCTTGTCGAAGTCGGTCCGCTGCTCGACGCGCGTGGCCTCGACCTTGTACGTCACCTTGAGGACCGGCGAGTAGATCGAGTCGATCGGCACGCGACCGATCTCGGCGTCGTACGACTTGTTCTGGTTCGCCGACACGTAGCCGCGCCCGCGCTCCACGGTGAGCTCGATCTCGAGCTTGCCCTTGTCGTTGAGCGTGGCGATGTGGAGCTCAGGGTTGTGCACCTCGACGCCGGCCGGCGGGACGATGTCCGCGGCCGTCACCACGCCGCCACCCTGCTTGCGCAGGTACATGACGACCGGCTCGTCGTTCTCCGAGGAGACGACCAGCTTCTTGATGCTCAGGATGATCTCGGTGACATCCTCCTTGACCCCCGGCACCGTGGTGAACTCGTGGAGCACACCATCGATCCGGATCGACGTCACCGCCGCACCCGGGATCGACGACAGCAGCGTGCGCCGCAGCGAGTTCCCGAGGGTGTAGCCGAAGCCGGGCTCCAGCGGCTCGATGGAGAACCGCGACCGGTACTCCGAGATGACCTCTTCGGTCAGGGTGGGGCGCTGTGCGATGAGCACGTGTGATTCCTTTCAGCGGGCGTCCGCCATATGACGCCCTGCAGATCTGACGACCAGCCGGGTCTCGGTCCACCCGGACAGGTGCCGTGGCGCGGGACCCGGGAAGATCCCGGAACCCGCACCACGGTCAAGCTGCTGTCGCACCGGCCTGCACGACCGGCGAGAGCGTGGTCAGACGCGGCGGCGCTTGGGCGGACGGCACCCGTTGTGAGCCTGAGGCGTGACGTCCTGGATCGAGCCGACCTCGAGTCCGGTCGCCTGGAGCGACCGGATCGCGGTCTCGCGGCCGGAGCCGGGGCCCTTGACGAAGACGTCGACCTTCTTCATACCGTGCTCCTGCGCCCGACGCGCAGCGGCCTCGGCGGCGAGCTGAGCGGCGAACGGGGTCGACTTGCGCGACCCCTTGAAGCCGACCTGGCCCGACGAGGCCCAGGCGATCACGGCGCCGGTCGGGTCCGTGATCGACACGATGGTGTTGTTGAACGTGCTCTTGATGTGCGCCTGGCCGTGGGAGACGTTCTTCTTCTCCTTGCGGCGCGGCTTGCGCACGGCGGTACGGGTCTTGGGAGGCATCTGCTGTGTTCTCTCTCGGTTCGAGGTCGGCTGGCCGCCGGTCCGCG
>JAKBFW010000049.1 GCA_021833345.1 Pseudomonadota bacterium
ACCGCCTTCACTCGGCGGACTCGCGCTACAACCAGGGCCGGCCGGGAGGTGGGTCGATCCCGCTGGCGAACGTCGTCGGCGTCGCCTTCGTGAAGCTGTGGCCCGCGGACCGCATCGGGCTGCTCCGTAACCCGGCATCGACCTTCGCGGCCGTCCCGGGCCCGTGATCGGCGCTCCGCGCTCTGCGGTCGTGCGTTCGGCACGGTCCCGGGTTCTCGCGCCCGACCTGGGGGTCGAGGTCGAGGCGCTGCGCGCCGGAGCGCGTCGGGTTGCCGGGATGGACGAGGTCGGCCGGGGCGCCCTGGCCGGGCCCGTGTGCGTGGGACTCGTCGTCGTGGACGTCGCGACGGGCCCGGCTCCGGCTGGTGTCGCCGACTCCAAGCTGCTCACGCCGGGAGCGCGCACCGCCCTGCTCCCGGCGCTGTCGACCTGGGGGGTAGCCCGTGCCGTCGGCCACGCGAGTGCCGACGAGGTCGACCGGTGCGGGATCGTCGGCGCGCTGCGTCTGGCCGGCTGGCGCGCGCTCGACGTCGTCTCGCTGCACGCACCCGTCGACGTGGTGATCCTCGACGGCTCGCACGACTGGCTCAGCAGGGCTCCGCTCGACGACCTCCTGGACGGTGTCGAGGGTCGATCGACGGCCTCGCCTGTCGTCCGGACGCTCGTGAAGGCGGACCAGCGCTGCGCCTCGGTAGCGGCGGCGAGCGTGCTCGCCAAGTGCGAGCGCGACGCGCTGATGGTGGCGCTCTCCGCCGCACACCCGGGATACGGCTGGGCGGCGAACAAGGGGTACGGCTCGGCTGAGCACGTCGCTGCCCTGCGTGCTCTCGGGCCCAGCCCCCTGCACCGACGCAGCTGGCGCTTGCCAGGCACGGCGTCGCCCGCGGGCTGACCGTTCCCGGTTGCGCGACGGTCCGGGCCTGTCGTCACGGGTCGGTGTGCGCCGCAGTGCGGCCGGATGGGCGATGATGGACCGGTGAGCGCGGAAGACCTGGAGAACTACGAGACCGACATGGAGCTCGCGCTGTACCGCGAGTACCGAGACGTCGTGGGGCTGTTCGCCTACGTCGTCGAGACGGAGCGGCGGTTCTACCTGGCGAACCAGGTCGACCTGCAGGTGCGTTCCGCAGCGGGCGAGGTCTACTTCGAGGTCAGCCTTGCCGATGCGTGGGTCTGGGACGTCTACCGCTCGGCGCGGTTCGTCAAGACGGTGCGCGTCGTGACGTTCAAGGACGTGAACGTCGAGGAGCTCGCGAAGCCTGAGCTCGACCTCCCGGACGGCGGGGCATTCCGCCGCTGAGCGGACGGCGCTCCGCCGATCCGGCCTGCGGCCCTCGGTCCACCGAGCCGACCCCACGCCTCGACGGCGGTCCGTTGCGCACCGCCGGGATGCGCTGGCCGTCCTGCGGCCCGCCCCGTCGGCCATCGTGGGCGCTGGAGGTGGTGACGTGCGCGCCAAGGACGCGGTTGGGCGGTACGGGGAGAGGGTCGCGGTTCGTTTCCTGCAGGACGCCGGCTGGGTGGTGCTCGACACGAACTGGCGCGGTCACCGCGGGGAGCTGGACATCGTCGCTCTCGACGGTGACGTGCTCGTCGCCATCGAGGTCAAGACGCGGAGCGGCGTCGGTTTCGGGCACCCGGCCGAGGCCGTCACCCCGCAGAAGCTCGCACGGATCCGTCGCCTGACCGGTCAGTGGCTCACCGAGCACCCGGTGGCGGGCCGTTCGGTCCGGATCGACGTGATCGCGGTCCAGGTCGCACGCCGGGGTGCTGCCGACGTCGAGCACCTCGTGGGGGTGGTCTGATGGGTCTCGGGCGCACGCTCGCCGTGTCGCTCGTCGGGCTCAGCGGTCACGTCGTCGAGGTCGAGGCGCACCTGGCCGCCTCGGTTCCGGGGTTCTCTCTGGTCGGGCTCCCGGATGCCGCGCTCGCCGAGTCGCGCGACCGGGTGAGAGCGGCAGTGACGTCGTCGGCGCTCGGTTGGCCGCAGCGCCGGATCACGGTCAACCTCTCGCCCGCCTCGCTCCCCAAGTCGGGGTCCGGCTTCGACCTGGCCATCGCGGTCGCGATGCTCGCAGGAGCCGGCGTGATCCCGGTCGAGGCGCCTGCCGACGTCGTCCATCTGGGAGAGCTGGGTCTGGACGGACGGCTGCGTCCGATCCGTGGGGTTCTCCCGGCGGTGGCGGCGGCCGTGGCCGCAGGCCACCGGCACGTCGTGGTCCCCGCGGCGAACGAGCGCGAGGCAGCTCTGGTCCCAGGGGCTGACGTCGTGGGCGCCCATCACCTCGCCGAGGTCGCGTCGAGGTACGGCGCGGACGTCGTCGTGCCGGAGGTCGCCTCATCGACGGTGGCCGTCGACGCGGTGCGGCGAGAGCCGGATCTCGACCTGGCCGACGTCGTGGGCCAGGACGACGCGCGCGCCGCGCTCGAGGTCGCGGCCTCGGGCGGTCACCATCTCTTGCTGGTCGGACCTCCCGGCGCAGGGAAGACCATGCTCGCGGCGCGACTTCCCGGCCTCCTCCCCGATCTGACGCCGGACGAGGCGGTCGAGGTCACCGCGGTGCACTCGGTGGCGGGAACCTTCGATCCGGCCGATGGGCTGATCCGACGTCCTCCGTTCGAGGACCCGCACCACACCGCCACCGCAGCGGCCGTGGTCGGTGGAGGATCCGGGGTACCCCGCCCGGGGGCCGCCTCCCGTGCGCACCGGGGGGTGCTGTTCATGGACGAGGCCCCGGAGTTCTCCCCCCGGGTCCTCGAGACCCTGCGGCAGCCGCTCGAGCACGGAGAGCTCGTGATCCAGCGCGCCGGTGGGACCGCGCGCTACCCGGCCCGCTTCCAGCTCGTGCTGGCGGCCAACCCGTGCCCGTGCGGGAACGGGATCGGCAAGGGGCTCGACTGCACCTGCACGGCTCTCGCGCGCCGTCGGTACTTCTCGCGGTTGTCCGGGCCGCTCCTGGACCGTGTCGATCTCCAGGTGGACGTTCTCCCGGTTCCACGCTCCGCGCTCGGACGGGCCGAGCGGGGTGAGTCGTCCGCCCAGGTGGCCGAGCGGGTGCTCCAGGCGCGCGCGGTCCAGACGGCCCGATTGACCGGGACGTCGTGGCGGACCAACGCGGAGGTGCCCGGCCCCTGGCTTCGGCGCACGCTCGGTCCGGAAGCCTCACTGATGCAGGATCTCGACCGGGCGCTGGACCGAGGGTTGTTGAGCCTCCGGGGGGTCGACCGCGTGCTGCGGGTCGCGTGGACCCTTGCCGACCTCGCGGGTCGCACGGCACCCGGCCGGGCGGAGATCGGCCAGGCGATGCTGCTCCGCACCCGTGGGCAGGTGGGCGGATGAGCGCCCCGCGGTTCGATCTGGACGACGAGCTGCTCGCCCGCGCGGCCTGGAGCCGGCTCGCCGAACCGGGCGACGTGAACGCTGGCGCCCTCATCGCTGCTCTCGGGCCCTCGCGCGCACTGCACTGGCTCCGGGTCGCGCATGGCGATGCGGACACCGCACGTCGGGCGATCGATGCGCTGGGCGAGCGAGTCCCGCTCCTTCGAGCCGGGCCACGGGTCTTGTCGGCCGCCGTCGCGCGGTGGGGGCCGCGACTCACCGACCTCGACCCACGCCGCGAGCTCCGCGTCCTTCGTTCGCTCGGGGGAGTGCTCGTGACGCCGGGGACGCCGAGGTGGCCCGGCGGGCTGGACGACCTCGGCGCGTCGACCCCGCCGTGCCTCTGGGTGCGCGGAGATCCTGCGCTGTCGGACGCCGTCGCTCGATCCGTGGCCTTGGTCGGGGCCCGGGCGAGCACGGCCTACGGGAACCACATGGCGGGCGACCTGGCCGGAGGCCTTGTGGCGCGCGACGTGACCGTCGTGTCCGGGGGTGCCTACGGCATCGACGCGGCCGCTCACCGAGGCGCACTGCTTGCCGGGGGAACGACGATCGTCCTGCTGGCAGGCGGTGTCGACCGCGCCTACCCGACGGGCAATGCCGACCTTCTCAGGACGGTGGTCGAGAGCGGAGGGTCCGTCCTGAGCGAGGTGCCGCCCGGAGGAGCGCCGTCACGCTGGCGCTTCCTGCAGCGGAATCGGCTGATCGCAGCGGTCTCACGGGGAACGGTCGTGGTGGAGGCGGCATGGCGATCTGGGGCCCTGAGCACGGCGAACAGGGCGGGGGAGCTGATGCGTCCTGTCGGTGCGGTGCCGGGGCCGGTCACGTCGATGGCATCGGCAGGTTGTCATCGACTCCTGCGCGACGGCGCAGCCGTCTGCGTCACGGACGCGGACGAGGTCGTCGAGCTGATCGGGGAGATCGGCCGAGATGTTGCCCCCAGCCGCGGCTCGGAAGAACGGCCGACGGACGGCCTGGGCCCGGAGGAGCGCCGGGTGCACGACGCGCTTCCGGTGCGGGCGGACGCGGCGCCTCAGATGCTCGCACGTGAGGCAGGACTGTCCGAGGCAGAGGTGCGCGGCGCGCTCGGCACGCTGGAGCTCCTGGGGATCGCGGTCCGCCACGGATCCGGATGGCGCAAGGCGGACGCTCACGGGCGCCGACATGAGGACTCGGACGGGTGAAGCGAGATTTCACCCGTCCGAGGGAACGCGCATTGCGGGCGAATCGGACGAAATTCGGGGCACAGGGGGTGAAGTGGCGGAATCGTGACTTGTTATCAGCGCGGATTACCACCACGGTAGTGGCATGAGTTCCGCAGCTCCCGTGGCGACTGCCGCGGGTCGCCTCCCCCAGATGGCGGATTTCGTGCTGCACCTCGACGCTCAGCGGGGACTCTCGCCGCACACAGTGCGCGCCTACCGGGGTGACATCGATCACCTGTGTGCCTACGCCGAGTCACAGGGGCGGGACGAGCTGGACCAGATCGACCTCGCCGTCCTGCGGGGCTGGCTGGCGGCGATGTCCGACGCGAACCTCAGTCGCGCGACCATCGCACGGCGTGGGGCGGCGGCTCGCACCTTCTTCGAGTGGGCGCATCGGACCGGCCGGATCGCAGTCGACCCAGCGGTTCGACTTGCCAGTGCTCGGCCGATCCGCAGCCTTCCGACCGTGCTCGGCATCGAGCACGCTGCGCGTCTCCTCGACACGGCGCGGAGCCGTGCGGATGACGGCGACGCCGTGCACCTCCGGGACTGGGCGGCGCTCGAGCTGTTGTACGCCACGGGAGTTCGGGTCGGTGAGCTGGTCGCGGCCGACGTCGACGACCTCGACCTCGACCGCCGGACCCTGCGGGTGCTCGGCAAGGGGAGCAAGGAGCGCGTCGTCCCGCTCGGTGTCCCTGCCGCCCGTGCCGCTGTCGCCTGGCTCCGGGCCGGACGCCCGCCGCTGGCCAGAGACCAGTCCGGATCAGCGCTCCTGCTCGGCCGTCGCGGCCAGCGGCTCGACCAGCGGCAGCTGCGCGCCGTCTCGCACGAGATCGCGGAGATCGCTGGCGTGGCGGACATCGCGCCTCACGCCCTGCGACACACGGCAGCAACCCATCTTCTCCAGGGCGGATCGGATCTCCGCAGCGTCCAAGAGGTGCTCGGCCACTCGAGCCTTGCCACCACCCAGAGGTACACCCACGTGACGGCGGAACGGCTCCGCGCGTCTTACCACCAGGCACACCCCCGTGCTTGAGCAGGAAGCGAGACAGCGATGAGTGCACAGACGGAACGTCTCCCGATCGGGAACGCCGCCGCCCGAATCGCGTCTGTGCCGGGTGGCGTGATGCCGCGCCAGCACGCCGTCACCGCCGGGTCACCGGGCGCGCGACACCTGGGTGTCGCGGTCGTCGAGGACTCGGGGATCGATGAGGTCGTCGACCTGATCCGTGAGACATGGGCCGAGTTCAAGGCGACGGGGGACCGGTTGCTGCGAGAGCAGCTCATCCTGCGGTACGCACCACTCGTCACGGCCGTCGCGGGGCGCGTCGGGATGAGGTTGCCGAGCACGGTCGAACAGGCGGATCTGGTCTCGTACGGAATGTTCGGCCTGATCGACGCGATCGAGAAGTACGAGCTCGGTCGTGCTGTGAAGTTCGAGACCTACGCGAGCGCGCGCATCCGCGGCGCCATCATCGACGAGCTCCGTGCGATCGACTGGATCCCACGATCCGTGCGCACCAAGGCGCGCGCCGTCGACCGCGCGTACGCCGAGCTCGAGGGGGAGCTTCGTCGGACGCCCAGCGAGGTCGAGGTCGCCAGCAGGCTGGAGATGGGCGTCGGCGAGCTGCGCGCCGTCTTCAGCCAGCTCTCCACCGTGAACGTCACGGCCCTCGATGACGCGCTCGGGGCTGGTGAGGACCGCGCCGACAACATCGCCCTGATCGACACTCTCGGCGATTCGCGCGCCCAAGACCCTGCGGGTTCGTTCGAGGTCCAGGAGACCAAGTTCTTGCTCGCGCGCGCGATCGAGCAGCTGGGTGAGCGCGAGAAGATCGTGCTCGTCCTGTACTACTACGAGGGCATGACGCTGGCGGAGATCGGGCGGGTGCTCGGCGTGACCGAGTCGCGCATCTCCCAGATGCACACGGCCGCGATGCTCCGGTTGCGGGCGACGTTGCAGAGCTCTGAGCGCGGCTGACCCTCAACGGGCACCGGCTCATGGGCTCCGGGGGTTCGCAGGTACCCGCAGCAGCACGATCCGCACCGGCGGGCGGAGGAGTCCGATCGGGTCGACGTAGCCCGATCCGACCCTGATGCCCCAGTGCACGCACGGTCGGTCTGCGCAGTGCCCGGCCATGGCAGTGGCGATGGTCTGGCCCTTCCGGACGGTCTCTCCCGGATGGACGACCGTACTCACCGGTTCGATCGTGGAACGCATCCCTCGAGCGTCCTGGACGGTGACCACTCCGCGGTCGACGACCGTCCCGGCGAACGTGACGACGCCGTCGACCGATGACACGACCGGAGCCCCGACGTCCGCCGCGAGATCGACGCCACGGTGACCTGCGGACCAGTCGTGCCTGGGGCGCTCGAACGGGCGGATCACGTCGATCCCGTTCAGCACGGGTGCGATGACGTCGGGGGAAGGTGGCGTTCTCGAGGCCGCGGCAAGGGCCGCGGTGCCCCGCGACGGCGCGGCTCCGGCGCTCGAACCCGGAGCGAGCAGGAGAAGCACGGCGAGGACGACGGACGGAGTCGTTCGCCGCACCATCGGGGCAGGGGGGTGATGACGTCGAACGACCATGGCGTCATGGTGAGTGTCGACACGCCACGACGTGCGTCGCGTGCGGCTGGGCCGTGGCGGCGCCGAGCGCACTCCCCGATGTGGTCGGCTCGCGTCGGGTCGCATCCGCCGGAGGTTGCCGCGGCGGCGTGCCATGCACCCGGTGGGTACGCGCGGCGAACTCAGGTAGTCTGTGCACCGCGGCCGGCGTGAGTCGGTCGACATCGCGCGCCATCTTCTCGATGACTGCCCGCCCAGAGGTGTCGGTCCCACGATTCCCGTGCTCCGACCACCGACCGGCAGCCGTCCGGCTTCGAGCAGGTCGAGGGTCCGCGCTGGCAGCGGTCCGGGTCCTCCCGGCGCCAGCACGGGTGTGGCGCCAGGGGTACCGACCTCCCGGACGGTGCCGACAACCGGATCGCGAGCCCGAGTGCGGGCCCGCCGCTTTGCGTGCACCTCGCGGTGCGCGCCGGAAGGACGTGCCATGGCCGTCGTGACCATGCGCCAGCTGCTCGAGAGTGGTGTCCACTTCGGGCACCAGACCCGCCGCTGGAACCCCAAGATGAAGCGCTTCATCTTCACCGAGCG
This sequence comes from Pseudomonadota bacterium, assembly GCA_021833345.1. Lineage (GTDB taxonomy): Bacteria > Actinomycetota > Actinomycetes > Actinomycetales > Cellulomonadaceae > JAJDFX01. Next base: position 7,739 of record JAKBFW010000049.1, read on the forward strand.
CAACGGCATCTACATCGTCGACCTGCAGCAGTCGCTGACGTACATCGACAGCGCGTACGACTTCGTCAAGGAGACGGTCGCCCACGGTGGCACCATCCTCTTCGTCGGGACGAAGAAGCAGGCCCAGGAGCCGGTCGCCGAGCAGGCCGCCCGCGTCGGGATGCCGTACGTCAACCAGCGGTGGCTCGGTGGGATGCTCACCAACTTCCAGACGGTGAACAAGCGCCTCCAGCGCCTCAAGGAGCTCGAGCTCATCGACTTCGACGACGTCGCCGGGAGCGCCTTCACGAAGAAGGAGCTCCTCATCATGCGACGCGAGCGTGACAAGCTCGCGAAGACCCTCGGCGGGATCCGCGACATGGCCAAGGTGCCGTCGGCCGTGTGGATCGTGGACACCAACAAAGAGCACCTCGCGGTCGACGAGGCTCGCAAGCTCGGGATCCCGATCGTCGCGATCCTGGACACGAACTGCGACCCCGACGTCGTCGACTACAAGATCCCCGGCAACGACGACGCGATTCGGGCGGTCTCGCTCCTGACGCGGGTCGTGGCAGACGCGGTCGCGGAGGGCCTGATCCAGCGCCACGCCGCACGCACCGGTGTGACCACCGACGCGACCGTCACCGAGACGGAGCCGCTTGCCGAGTGGGAGCGTGAGCTGCTCGCAGGTTCCGAGTCGGTCGACGGCCCGGTCGTCGCCGACGCTGCGGTCGTGGCCGAGGCCCCCGTGGTCGACGAGGCCCTGGTCGACGAGGCCGCGGTCGTGGCCGAGGCGCCGGTGGCTGAGGTCCCGGCAGCCGTCGAGGAGCTCGTCGTGGTCGAGGAGGCCCCGGCAGCCGCTGAGGTCGACGTGGAGCCCACCGACGAGGCGACCACCGAGGCCGGTCCCGCGTCCGAGTGACCCGGACCTGCGAACAACCGAACTGACTAAGGACGGACACAGTCATGGCGAACTACACCGCCGCCGACATCAAGGCGCTCCGTGAGCGCACCGGTGCCGGCATGCTCGATGTCAAGAAGGCGCTCGACGAGGCTGACGGCAACGCCGACAAGGCGATGGAGATCATCCGCGTCAAGGGCCTCAAGGGCGTGAGCAAGCGCGAGGGTCGCGCGGCCTCCGACGGCCTCGTGGCGGCGCAGATCATCCCGGCAGCCGACGGCCTGAACGAGGTCGGCGTGCTGATCGAGGTCAACTCCGAGACCGACTTCGTGGCGAAGAGCCCGGCTTTCGTCGCGCTCGCGGACACCGTGCTCGCCACGGCGGTCTCCTCGGGTGCGACCGACGCCGCGTCCCTGCTCGCGACGGACGTCGATGGCAGATCGCTCCAGACGGTCGTCGACGAGACCGCTGCGACGCTCGGTGAGCGGATCGTCGTCCGCCGGGTCGACCGGGTGGTCGGTGCGAAGGTCACGGTCTACCTGCACAAGGTGAACAAGGACCTTCCGCCCCAGGTCGGCGTGCTCGTCGCGACCGACCTGGCCGGAGCCTCCGTGGCGAAGGACATCGCGATGCACATCGCGGCGTACTCGCCGGTGTACCTCCAGCGCGCGGACGTCCCCGAGGAGACGGTCGCGTCGGAGCGTCACATCGCCGAGGAGACCGCGAAGAACGAGGGCAAGCCAGAGGCGGCGCTCACGAAGATCGTCGAGGGCCGGCTCAACGGCTTCTTCAAGGAGAACGTCCTGGTGGACCAGGCCTTCGCGAAGGACCCGAAGAAGTCCGTCTCCCAGGTCCTTGCCGAGGTCGGCGGGACGGCAACGGGCTTCGTGCGGTACCGCGTCGGCGCCTGAGGCATCGACCGAACCGGTGGCCTCGGCCCTTCGGGGTCGAGGCCACCGGCGCACCATGAGCGTCACCCATACCGGCGAGGAGGCCAGATGAGCCAGAGTCCTGAAGCATCGCGCAGCGGCGAGCCGCACGACGAGGCCTCGCCGGCGCGGCGGGTCCTGCTCAAGCTGTCGGGCGAGACGTTCGGTGGTGGCGCTATCGGCCTCGCGCCCGATGTCGTCCAGCGGGTTGCTGCCGAGATCGCCGCGGCCGTCCGGTCGGGCGTCCAGGTCGCGATCGTCGTCGGCGGTGGGAACTTCTTCCGCGGGGCCGAGCTCTCCCAGCGCGGGCTGGACCGTGCGCGAGCGGACTACATGGGGATGCTCGGCACCGTGATGAACTGCCTGGCGCTGCAGGACTTCCTGGAGCAGGCGGGCGTCAGCACGCGGGTGCAGACCGCGATCACGATGGGTCAGGTCGCCGAGCCGTACATCCCGCTCCGCGCGATCCGACACCTGGAGAAGGGCCGTGTGGTGATCTTCGGCGCCGGTGCGGGGATGCCGTATTTCTCCACCGACACGGTGGCGGTGCAGCGTGCGCTCGAGACGCACTGCGACGAGGTGCTGATGGGCAAGAACGGCGTCGACGGCGTCTACACCGCTGACCCCCATCTCGACCCGACGGCGCGGCGACTGGATCACGTGACCTACACCGAGGCGCTCGTCGAGGGCCTGCGCGTCGTGGACGCCACCGCCTTCAGCCTCTGCATGGACAACGGCGTGCGCATGCGGGTGTTCGGGATGGGCGAGGCGGGGAACGTCACCCGGGCCCTCCGGGGTGAGAGGATCGGCACGCTGGTGACGGCAGCCCGGCCCGGCTCTCGCTGACGACGGACGAGACGATGACGACGACGAAGGAGCACACGTGATCGACGAGACCCTCCTCGAGGCCGAGGAGAAGATGAACAAGGCGATCGAGGTGGCGAAGGAGGACTTCGCGTCGATCAGGACCGGACGGGCGAGCGCTGCGATGTTCGCCAAGATCTTCGTCGACTACTACGGCTCGCCGACCCCGCTGCAGCAGCTCGCGTCGTTCAACACGCCTGAGGCTCGGACGATTCTGATCTCGCCCTTCGACAAGTCCGCGAGCGTCGGCATCGAGAAGGCCCTGCGCGACTCGGACCTCGGCGTCAACCCGACGAACGACGGCAACGTCATCCGCGTCGCGCTTCCCGCCCTCACCGAGGAGCGCCGCAAGGACTTCGTCAAGCTGGCGAAGACGAAGGCGGAGGACGCGCGCATCTCGATCCGCAACATCCGCCGTCGCGCGAAGGACGAGCTCGACCGGATCTCAAAGGACGGCGAGGCCGGCGAGGATGAGGTCGCGCGCGCCGAGAAGGAGCTCGAGGCGGTGACGAAGCGTCACATCGACGCGATCGACACCGTGCTGGTCGCCAAAGAGAGCGAGCTGCTCGAGGTCTGATGACTGACCTGGTCCACGCCGACGACGTCGGCCACGAGTCGCACCCGATGCCACGGGCGGGCCGCAACCTGCCGGTCGCGGTGCTCGTCGGCGTCGGGCTGCTGGGCGTCGTCGCCGCGACCCTGGTGGTGCGCAAGGAGCTGTTCGTCGTCTTCGCGATCCTCGCGGTCGGCGCAGCGCTCTGGGAGCTCGCGCAGGCGGTGGCGCGCCGGGGGATCCATCTCCCGCTGCTGCCGCTCCTGGTGGGTTCGGCCGGCGTGCTGGTGTCGGCGTACACGGCCGGAGCCGAGGCGCTCTTCGTGTCGACCATGCTCACGGCCGGGGGAGTCGTCATCTGGCGCGTGCTCGACGGGAACGGCGAGTCTGCTCTGCGTGACGCGACGGCCGGCACGTTCGCTGCGGCGTACCTCCCGTTCCTCGCCGGCTTCGTGATGCTCATGCTCTCGATGCCGGATGGGGAGCGTCGTGTGGCGCTGTTCGTGCTGCTCGCGGTCGCGAGCGACGTCGGCGGGTACTCGTTCGGGGTCCTCATCGGCCGGCACCCGATGGCACCGTCGGTGAGCCCGAAGAAGACCTGGGAGGGGCTCGTCGGATCGGTGGTCCTGGCGGTGCTCGTCGGCGTCGTCGGCGTCATGGTGCTGTTCAAGCAGGGGCCGGCGATCGGCGTCGTCCTCGGTCTGGCGACCGTGGTCACGGCCACCGTCGGCGATCTCTCCGAGTCGCTCCTGAAGCGTGATCTCGAGCTCAAGGACATGGGCAGTCTGCTCCCGGGCCATGGCGGGGTGCTCGACCGCTTGGACTCCCTGCTGCTGACGGCTCCGGTCGTGTACGTCATCCTGATGGCCGCGCTCCCGGTCGGGGACTGAGTCATGGGATGCTGGACCTCGTGCCCGAGCCTGTCGCCCCGCTGACCCCCGCGCGGTCCACCGTCCCGATCGCGGACGGCGCGCCAGGTGGACGTGCGCGTGGGAGCCTCCGCACGGCGCCGGTCGCTCGCGCGGTGCAGGTGCGCCCGGTGCCGATCGACGGCGGCGGTCCGGTCCCGTTGAGCTTCTCGACGTCGACGCGGGGTGCGCGGGGCAAGCCGCCGCGGCACTTCGTCGACCTGACGCCTGAGCAGCGCGTCGAGGCGGTCGTCGAGCTCGGAGAGAAACCCTTCCGGGCGAAGCAGCTCGCGACGCACTACTTCGCGCACCTGACGGCGGACGCCGCGGAGATGACCGATCTGCCTCAGGCCACGCGCGACCGGCTCGTCGGAGCGCTGTTCCCGGATCTGCTGACCGCGGCCCGCACGCTCACCGCCGACGCCGGCGCGACCGTGAAGACGTTGTGGCACCTCTTCGACGGTGCCAAGGTCGAGTCGGTCCTGATGCGGTACCCGAACCGCACGACGCTCTGCGTCTCGAGCCAGGCCGGGTGCGGGATGGCGTGCCCGTTCTGTGCCACCGGTCAGCTCGGACTCACCCGCAACCTGTCGACGGCGGAGATCGTCGAGCAGGTCCGCTCGGCAGCCCGCTCTCTCGCGGACGGTGACCTGCCCGGGGGGCCTGCGCGGCTCAGCAACCTCGTCTTCATGGGGATGGGTGAGCCTCTCGCCAACTACCGCGCCGTGATGGAGTCCGTCCGGCGTCTCGTCGCCCCCGCCCCCGACGGGTTCGGGATGTCCGCGCGCAACATCACGGTCTCGACCGTAGGCCTCGTGCCGGCGATGGACAGGCTCGCCCGTGAGGGCATCCCGGTCACGCTCGCCCTGTCTCTGCACGCCCCGGACGACGAGCTCCGGAGCGAGCTCGTGCCGGTCAACACGCGGTGGAGCGTCGACGAGGCTCTCGACTCCGCGCGGAACTACTTCGAGGTCACGGGCCGCCGGGTGTCGATCGAGTACGCGTTGATCAAGGACATGAACGACCACGCGTGGCGGGCCGACCTGCTCGGCACCAAGCTGAACGCACGAGGGCGTGGCTGGGTGCACGTGAACCCGATCCCGCTCAACCCGACCCCTGGCTCGATCTGGACCGCGAGCGACCCTGCGGTCGAACGCGTCTTCGTGGACAGGCTCCGGGCGCACGGCATCCCGACCACGGTGCGGGACACGCGGGGGAGCGACATCGATGGTGCGTGCGGCCAGCTGGCCGCGGAGGAGGAATGATGGCGGGGATGTTCCGGACCGTGTCGCGGCTGCGTACCGGTTATGCGCCGGAGGATGTCGACGAGTTCTTCGACCACGCGCGTGAGGTGTACGAGAACGGCACCGCGGGCGACCTGTCGGGTGACGACGTACGCCTCGCCGCGTTCGACCTCGTCCGTGGGGGCTACTCGACCGGTGCCGTCGACGCCGCTCTCGACCGTCTGGAAGCCGCGTTCGTCGCGCGCTCGCGCGCGCAGAACGTGGCCACGTTCGGCCAGCAGGCGTGGATGAGCCATCTGGCCGAGCAGGCGCGGTCGCTGTACGGGCGTCTCGGTCGACCGGAACGGCAGAGGTTCGCCCCGGCGCAGTCGGGTCACCTCGGGTACGACATGGACGACGTCGACACGTTGTGCCAACGACTCACGGCGTACTTCGACCACGGGGCGCCGCTCACGGCGCACGAGATACGTTCGGCGACGTTCCGACGCCGTCACGGGGCGAAGGGTTATGCGGAGGGACCGGTGGACGCGTTCTGTGCGCGGGCCATCGAGGTGCTGCTCGGGGTGGAGTGAGCCGACCCGTTCGACGTCGCGGTGCGGGCCTCAGCCGTTTTCGCGTCGGAATGTGCGCGTCCCGAACCAGATACCGACCACGACGAGCGCGATCGTGAGCCCGTAGCCCCAGAGCGAGGTGGCGGTCGACAGGTCGCCCAGGAACTCGGCGCGGATCCCGTCCACGACGTGCTTGAGCGGGTTCAGGTCGCTCAGATCCTTCAGCCAGGCCGGTGAGACGATGGGCAGCAGGATCCCGGACAGGAGCAGCAACGGCAGGGCGATGCCGTTCAGCAACGGGGCGAGGGCATCCTCGCTCTTGACCGTGAGGGCCACGGCATAGGACGCCGAGGCGAACGCGGCGCCCAGCATGGCGGCCGTGAGCACGCCGAGGACGATCCCGACGAACGGGGCGCGGAGGCCGAAGGCGAAGCCGACGACGCACAGCACCGTGCCCTGGACCGCGATCACGACCACGTCGCGCAGCACGCGCCCGAGCACGAGGGCGGACCGCGGCGCTGGGGTCACCCGCTCGGACTCGATCACGCCGTCGCGCCACTCGGCGATGAGCCCGAACCCGACGAACATCGCTCCGAACATCCCGAGCTGGACGAGGAGACCGGGGACGAAGAACTGGTACGCGTTGCCCACGCCGAGCTGGACCTTGAGCGGCTCGAGCAGCGGTCCGAACAGGGCGAGGTACAGCACCGGCTGGGCCAGACCCATGACGGTCCACACCGGGTTGCGCAACGAGAGCCGCATCGCTCGGCGGAAGACGACAAGCGTGTCGTGGACGAAGGTGCTGCGCGGGCGGGCGTCCGTGTCGGTGGCGATCATGCCGGTGCTCCGGTGGGGGTGGGTGGGGTCTCGCCGTCGCGCAGCGAGCGGCCGGTCAGCGTGAGGAAGACGTCGTCGAGGGTCGGGCGGCGGAGCTCGACCGCGTCGAGTGCGATCCCGTCGGCGTCCAGGGAGCGCAGCAGACCGGCGAGCAGCGTCGCGCCGGCCGGCACCCGGACGACGACCGTCCGGTCCTCGGTGCCGGCGAGGGTCGCGCCGGGTAGCGCTCCGGCGGCGGCTTCGGCGCGGGGCAGGTCGGCATGATGGGAGACGGTCAGCACGATCGCATCGCCCGACACCTGCCGCTTGAGCTCGTCCGGGCTGCCCTCGGCGACGATCGTGCCATGGTCGATCACGAGGATGCGGTCGCACAGCGCGTCCGCCTCGTCCAGGTAGTGCGTGGTCAGGAACACCGTGCTGCCGCGGGCGTCCCGGAGGGCGCGCACATGCTCCCAGAGGTTCGCCCGCGCCTGAGGGTCGAGCCCCGTGGTCGGTTCGTCAAGGAACACGAGGCGGGGGACGTGCACGAGGCCCATCGCGATGTCGAGTCGCCTCCGCTGCCCGCCGGACAGCGACGCGCACGTACGGTCCCAGAGGCCGTCGAGGTCCAGCTGCTCGAACAGCTCCTTTCCGCGGGCGGTGGCGACGGCCCGGTCCTCTCCGTAGAGCAGGGCGTGGTCGACGACCTCCTCGCCCGCCCGGGCGTTCCCTGAGGTCGAGCCGGACTGGGCGACGTAGCCGATCCGACGACGCACACCGGCCGGATCGCGGCGAAGGTCGAGGCCCGCGACGGTGGCTTCGCCGCGGGTCGGCTCCAGGAGCGTGGTCAGCATCCGTAGCGTGGTGGTCTTTCCTGCGCCGTTCGGGCCGAGAAATCCGACGATCTCCCCGCGCCGGACGTCGAGGTCGACACCACGAACGGCGTCGACGTCACCTCGTCTGGTGCGGAAGGTGCGGGCCAGGCCGCGTGCGTGGATCATCCGGGGTTCCTCTCGTGAGGGCCTCAGTATTCAGGGTGGACTATTACTCGTCAAGGTTGACTATTACGCGTGTTGTCCGTCGCGGGTCGCGGGTCGCGGGTCGCGGGTTGCGCGGCGGCGACGCGGACGGCGCCGCCGGCTCCGGCGGCGACCGCCTCGGCGACCTGCTCCTCCGACGGGACCCAGTCGGGCTCCTCGCCGAGGAACGCGTAGGCACCGGCGTGGATCCGGGCGAGGTAGTCCTCGCACCAGGCCAGCTCGCCGCCGGCGCGCGCCGCGATCAGCCGCAAGGTCTCCGACGACGACGGTGGTGAGTCCGCCCGCGCAACGAAGGCGGCAAGCGCCGCGGGGGCGCGCTCGACGTCGTCGCGCAGGGCGCGAGCGTGCTGGCCGACGAGCGCGAGGACCTCGCCCCGCGGGAGCATCGGGGCGAAGTTCACCGCGACAAGGAAGGCGATCGGGTCGTCCGGATCGGAGAGCGAGTCGCGGAGCAGGACGCCGTACATCGCCTCGCCGTCATGGGTCAACCGGTACGACGTGCGGGCCGGCCGCGCGCCGTCGGCGTCCGTGCGCGCCTCCTCGAGGAGGCCCTGGTCGGCGAGCGAGCGGAGCGCGTGGTAGATCGACCCGGGATGGACGGACGCCCAGTCGTCGACGTGCCACGACAGCAGCTCGCGCCGGATGAAGTAGCCATGGACAGGCTGGAAGAGGCGGACGCACCCGAGGATCAGCAACCGGGTCGAGGCACCTGCGCGGTGACCGGGGGCCATGACGCGAGTCTGGCACGGTCGGTGGTCGGTGGTCGGTGGTCGGCTGTGGGTCGTGGGCACGGAGCAGCGGCCGATGCGGTGTGCGCGTCAACCTGCCGGGCGGGCAGACTGACGGGGTGAGCCAACGCACCGTCATCCTGCTCGGGTCCACGGGGTCGATCGGGACCCAGGCCGTCGATGTGGTCGCACGTCATCCCGGAAGGTTCCGTGTGGTCGGCCTCAGCGCCGCGGGAGGGGACGTCGAGGCGCTCGCGAAGCAGGCCGTGTCGCTCGGGGTCGAGACGGTCTCGGTCGCCGACACCGCGGCCGAGGCGCCGCTCCGCGCGCGCCTCGCCGACCTCGGGGCCGCCGCCGTCGAGGTCATGTCCGGTCCCGCGGCCGCCACCGAGCTGGCGGGGCGCGGCGCGGACGTCGTGCTGAACGGCATCACGGGTTCGGTCGGGCTCGGCCCGACCCTCGCGGCGCTCCGCGCGGGGTCGACCCTGGCGTTGGCGAACAAGGAGTCGCTCGTCGTCGGCGGCAGCCTCGTGCACGCCGCCATGACGCGCGACGACCAGATCGTCCCGGTCGACTCGGAGCACTCGGCGATCGCGCAGGCGCTGCGGTCGGGCCGCCATGAGGCACGTCGGGGCGTGACGGGCGCGACCGAGGTCCGCCGGCTGATCCTCACGGCCTCGGGCGGCCCGTTCCGTGGCCGGACGAGGGACGAGCTCAAGCCGGCGACCCCGCAGGAGGCGCTGGTGCACCCGACCTGGTCGATGGGCCCCGTCGTCACGATCAACTCGGCCACGCTCATGAACAAGGGACTCGAGCTGATCGAGGCACACCTGCTCTTCGGGGTCCCGGCCCACGACATCCAAGTCGTCGTCCACCCGCAGTCGGTGGTGCATTCGATGGTGGAGTTCGTGGACGGCTCGACGATCGCGCAGGCGTCCCCGCCGGACATGCGGCTGCCCATCGCTCTCGGGCTGTCGTGGCCCGACCGGCTGGACCCCGTGGTCACGCCGTGCGACTGGTCGACGGCGACGAGCTGGACGTTCGAGCCGCTGGACGAGGTCGCCTTCCCTGCGGTCGGCCTCGCGCGTGCAGCCCTGGCCGCCTCGGCGACGCACCCGGCCGTCTACAACGCCGCGAACGAGGAGTGCGTGGCCGCGTTCCTCGCCGGACGGATCGGTTTCCTCGACATCGTCGACACGGTGGCACGGGTTCTCGAGCGTCACGACGGGACCGGTGCGACCCTCGACGAGGTGCTCGCCGCCGAGGCTTGGGCACGGGCAGCCGCGCACGAGGTCCTCGCGCGCCGGTGAGCCTGGCGCGCGCTGCCCGCCGGCCCAGCCGATCCCGGTCTGCGGGTCCGGGCCGACGGAGGCGTGCCAGTCGCGCGCGATCCCGGGCGGACCACCCCAGCGATGGGTGATCTCGGCGTCGGCCGCGTCCGGGAAGAGGTCGACCAACGTGCTGCGAAGGTGGGCGAACACCTGGGCGTGCTGGTCGAAGTCCGTACGGATGCGGGACCCGCGATCGTAGGGCGCGCCACGACCGCCGAACGCGAGACGGTCGTCGGCCGTCCGCTGGCCGTAGACGACCCGGTGACGATGGTCGGAGAGCGTCTCGCCGCGGGACAGCCCGATCTGGTCCCAGACCGCGGCTGGTAGGGGTTCGGTCGCGATCATCGGGGAGTAGACGGGCACGACGTCGCGTCCGCGCCCGGGGAGCTGCGACGTCCACGCCTCGGTCGCCCGGATGACGTGTCGCGCCCGCACGGTGCCGTGGCCGGTCACGACCGCACGCGGTGGCACACGCAGGGCGCGGGTCCCCTCGGCGATCCGTACGCCGGCCTGCTCGACGGTGTCGGCGAGCGACCGTGCGAGCTGCGCCTCGGACGCGACCGCGGTCCCGCCCTGGCCCGGCAGCACGCCATCCCGCATGTGCTCGATGCCGTGGACCCATGGTTCGTGCTCCCGGTCTTCGAGGGGTCGCTCGCGGCCGGCGCGAACCACCTCGACATCGCGATGTCACTGTCGCGACCCGATCCTGAGGCGCCGTACGGAAGGACGGGGGTGACGTTCGGCGGTAGCCAGTTCGTCCGGGCGCGCCACTGGGAAGAATCTGAACGCCTCGCGCTGGTCGGGATGGGAGTCGAATCGGGCCTGCCCGACGTCGTCGCGCGGTGTGCGACCGACCACCTGTTCTCGACCATCGACGAGATCGGCACCCGCGACGGTGCCGATCCCCAGGTGCCCGACGACGACGGCAACCCGGTCTCCGCGCCGTCGTGCTCGATCTGGACGACGATCGAGGAGCGCCCGAACCTGCCGGTGATCGGGGAGATCGATCGCGGGCGGTGCACTGTGCCGTCGTTCACCGAGCCCGAGGACGTGCTCCTGATGCCACGGCGGCTCGACGCCCGGAAGGTGACCTTCACGTACGGCCTGGGAGGGCAGTTCATCGCCGTCCTGAGGACTCTCCCCACGCTGGGCCTCGACAGCACCGTGCCGGTACGGGTCCGGTCGGCAGATCCCGCCCACGTGGTTGACGACGCGTGGTCGACGACGCGTGGTCGATGGCCGAGCACGGGCCCAGTGCGTCGTCCGGCAGACGGCCGTGAACCCGGTCGTCGCGCTCGAGCTGCTGGCTACCGGGGTGTGGTCGGGCTCCGGC
>JAKBFW010000197.1 GCA_021833345.1 Pseudomonadota bacterium
GCGAGCGTGTTGACGATCCCGAGGATCGCGATCACGACCGACAGCCCGAGCAGTGCGTAGAGGATCACCAGCACCTGGTTGACCTGGTCGGCGAGCTGCGACGCGAAGTCCTTCTGGTCGAGCACCGACAGGACGACGTACGGCTTGGCCGCTCCGACGAGGTCGGCCCGCAGCCGCTCCGACGTGACGCCCGGCGCCGGTGTGACGAACACGGTGTCGACCTGCTGCTTCGAGGCCGGCACGAGTCGCACCGCGAGCGAGTCCGGGACGACCACCGGGACGCCGAGCGCCTTCGAGTCGATCACCGCGCCGATCGTGGCGGTCGTGACTCCCGTGTCCGTCGTGAAGGTCAGCACGTCGCCGACCGTCCAGCCGTGGTCCTTGGCGGCGGCCTTCTGCACCGCCACGTCCCCCGACCGCAGCGAGTCGAGCGAGCCGGCGACCGTCGAGACCTCGAGCGAGCGCCCGAACGCCGCGGCAGGTGCACCGACGAGCATCGCCGAGTCCGCGCGCGTCGGGGTCGCCCCGCCGGTGGTGACCAGGGCGGAGGTGTACGACAGCGCGTCGGCGTGGGACACCGACGCGAGCCCGTCGATCGCGGCGACGGCTCCGGACGGGACGGCGCCGGTTGCCGACCGGATCAGGAAGTCGGCGCGCATCTCGTTCGCGACGACGGTGCGCGTGGACGCCTGGGTCGACGCGGCGAGCGTCGACGCCGCGCCCACCAGGGCCATGCCGATCATCAGGGCGCCGGCCGTGCTCGCGGTACGGCGCGGGTTGCGCGTGACGTTGCCCCGCGCGAGCCTCCCCAACGGCTTCACGGCCACGACGAACACCGCGGAGAGCACCCCGAGGACGCTCCGGGCGACCACCGGCGCCAGCAGCAGCATCCCGAGCACGAGGCCGATCGCCGCCACGCCGATCAGGGCGGTGCCGTCGGCCTCCGCGTCGGGCACGGCGACGACGAGGCTCGCCAGACCCCCGACCACGAGCGCGCCGCCGACGAGCGCCCGGACGCGCAGCGACCGTTCGTGCACGACGACGTCGTCGCGCATGGCCTCGACCGGGGGGGTGAGCGCGGCCCTCCGGGCGGGCAGAGCCGCCGCGGCGATGCTGACGACGGTGCCGACGAGGAGAGAGATCACGACGGTGGACGCGTCGAGCGGGATCGAGCCGGAGAGGTCCATGCCCATGCGCTCGAACAGCACACGGAGCATCGAGACCAGGCCGAGCCCGGCGCCGATGCCGAGGGCCGACCCGAGGAGCCCGACGACGGCCGCCTGGGTCAGGATCGACGTGAACACCTGGAGCGGCGAGGCCCCGACGGCACGCAGCAGCGCGAACTCGCGCATCCGTTGCCGCACCGACATCGCAAAGGTGTTCGCGATGATGAACGCCCCGACGAACAGCGAGATCGCCGCGAAGATCATCAGGAACGTCGTGACGAAGCCGAGCATCGTCTCGATGCTCGCGCGGGACTCCGCACGCATCGCGTCGCCGGTGACCACCTCGGCCGTCGCGCCCACGACCGGGGCGATCCGGTCGACGAGGGTCCGCTCGGAGATCCCGGGCTCACCGAGCACGGTGATCGTCGGGACCTGCCCGTCGGGTGCGTAGGCGGCTGTCGCGGTGGCGACGTCGACGAAGGTGATCGTGGCACCCGCCATCGGCGCACCCATCGCGACCTCGCCGACGACCGTCACGGTGCGCAGCTCGCCGCCGACGACGACGGTCGTGCGGTCACCCACGTGCAGACCGGACGCCGCGAGCGTGGCGGACTCGATCGCGATCTCGCCCGGCCCGTGCGGCGCTCGGCCCGCGGAGATCCTGGTGCTGTCGTCCTGCGGGTAGAGCGCGGTCGCGAAGCTCGGAGCCTGCGTGCTGGTCACGGCCGTCCCGTCGGCACCGACCAGGACGATGGGTCCGCTGATGTCCGGCAGCGCCATCCGCACGCCGGGCACCGCGTCGATGGCCCTCGCCAGGTCGGTCGAGATGGTCGTCCGCACCTCGCCGACCTGGGTGCCGTTCGGTCCGCCGGCGGACGCCGGCCCGCTGCCGCGGACGTACGCGTCACCGACCATGGCCGAGTCGATGATCCCGGTGAAGGTCGACGAGAGCATGGTGCGCAGGGAGAACGTGCCGGCGACGAACGCCACCCCGAGGGTGACCGCGAGGACGGAGAGCAGGAACCGGACGAGGTGCGCCCGGATCCCACGCAGGGCGACCCGGCCCATCAGACGTCCGTCCCGGCGGTCGTGGGGGCGAGCCGGCCGTCGACGCGGTGGTCCCCGCGGACGTCGTCGGCGCCGAGCGACCGCAGGGCGCCCAGCACGGTGTCCGGCGTGGGGTCCGTGATCTCGCCGACCAGGCGCCCGTCGGCGAGGAACAGGACGCGGTGAGCGTACGACGCCGCGGTCGGGTCGTGCGTCACCATCACCACGGTCTGGCCGAGCTCGTCCACCGAGCGGCGGAGGAACCCGAGCACCTCGCGCGCCGACCGCGAGTCGAGGTTGCCGGTCGGCTCGTCGGCGAACACGACCGCCGGCCGGGACACGAGTGCGCGGGCGCACGCGACGCGCTGCTGCTGCCCCCCGGACAGCTCGCTCGGTCGGTGGTCCAACCGGTCGCGGAGCCCGACGGCGTCGACGACCGCGTCGAACTGCGCGCGGTCGACCGGGCGCCGCGCGATGTCGAGCGGGAGGGTGATGTTCTCGGCCGCCGTCAGGGTCGGGACGAGGTTGAACGCCTGGAAGATGAAGCCGAGCCGCGTGCGGCGCAGCCGGGTGAGCTGGCGCTGGTTCATCCGACCGACGTCCTCGCCGTCGACGACGACGCTCCCTGACGTCGGGGTGTCGAGACCGGCCATGCAGTGCATCAGGGTGGACTTGCCCGATCCGGAGGGGCCCATGATCGCCGTGAGCTCTCCGCGCCAGAAGTCGACGTCGAGCCCGGCGAGCGCGTGCACCGCGGTGTCGCCCGACCCGTAGGTCTTGACGAGGCCGCGGGCCGTTGCGACCGCGCGGCCGGTGAGGCCCGGTCCGACCTCTGGTGTCGTGGGGGTGTGCTCCGACGTGCGGATGGACATGGCGCTCTTCTCGGGTGACGGTGTGACGGGGTGACGGGGTACCTACACGATGATGGCGAGCCGGCCTGCCCTCTGGCGATCCGGGAGTGCCCTGAGTCGACCCTGAGTGTCCCCTGAGGGTGGTGGACGGGTGTCGGGTCGAGTGCTGCATCGGTGTCGCCGGACGTGCAGGTCAGAGCGGTCCGGACGAGGTGCGCCGTGCTCGAGCCGGTCGACGGCGCCGAGCGGGTGAATAGCCGGCCGAGGTGTGGACGCCCGCGACGTCAGCCGGGAGGATGACCTCATGCGCGATGAGAAGGAGCTGCGGGTCGAGGTGTCGGACGCCGACATCCACCTGGCAAAGGCGGACTGGCTCGCGGCCCGCGACGGGGGGCTGCCCGAGGTCATCGTGGCCGATGCGTTCGACGTGTACCGGAGTCTGATCTCCGCCCAGGCGCAGCAGCTCGCAGACGAGTTTCGACGTCTTCGGTCGTAGGTCTTGCGCTCTGCGGCCCCAGGTGGGCTAGGGTAAGCCCTGAAGTTGCTGTGCCTCGCACGTCATGATCGCTCTCGACCTCGGTCGGGGCGCAGAGTTCCTTACCCGGAGCGGACGACGAACACCGTGACGAGCGTTTCCGACAGTCGGATCCGCACGAACGCTCCAGGAGGAGAATCAACATGACAACAGGAACCGTGAAGTGGTTCAACGCGGAAAAGGGCTTCGGCTTCATTGCTCCCGACGACGGTGGTGCTGACGTCTTCGCGCACTACTCCGCCATCGCGACGAGCGGCTACCGCTCGCTCGACGAGA
>JAKBFW010000198.1 GCA_021833345.1 Pseudomonadota bacterium
CGGCCCACCACCGTGACAAGTCTGCAGGCCGGTGCTGACATTCCCGGTGGTCGAGATCTCGTGGGGGAGCCGCGCGGAAGAGTCCTGGTGGACTCGTTCACTCAATCGCCGGGCACCGGGCACCGAGCGCCGACGCCGTCCACGAGCAGTCCTCTCGACGGGGCGACGTGCCCGTGGTGAGGACCGGGTCGCGCGGCGTCAGCACGATCGGCGTGCGCGCCGTCCATGGTGTGCGCCGGGATGGGCAGACCGGCGGACCCCGTGGTACCTCGGGGCGCATCAGCCGGCGGTACGTTGAGGCTCGAGCGACCAGGACGCGACGTCGACGCCCGGGACGGTCGTCCTGACGCGGGGGGGCATCGTGGCGTGGGACAAGTCGACAGGTCTGGACGTCGTGAGGGCACTGACAGCCCTCGAGGTGCAGTGGCAGCGGCTCGGCGCACCCATAGCGACGGCGCTCGAGCCAGGCATCTCCTCGGAGGAGATCGACCGTCTGGCGGCCCCGTACGGTCTCGCCATCCCCGGTGAGCTGAAGGCCTTGTGGGGCTGGCACGACGGGGCCCGGGCCGTCGCCCCGGGACGGCATCGGTGGACGGTCGGTCCTGGCAGCTACGAGTTCCTTTCGGCTCAGGGCAGTCTCGAGAGCTACGCGTTCAACAGGCGCGTCCACGAGGAGTCTCCTGGCGACGACCCGCTGCAGGACCCGTACTGGCACAGGACGTGGCTGCCGTTCATGACCTGGGAGGCGAAGCGGCTGTACGTCGACTGCGACCGCACGGACCAGTTCGGCGCCAGTCCTGTGCGGCTGGTCACCTGGGAGTGGGAGAACGTCCAGGTGGACCGCGCCATGTCGGTGGCCCAGGTCATCCGGATCTGGACCTGGCTCCTCGAGCAGGACCTCTATCGCGTCGTGCGCGACGATGCGGGCTATGCGTGGTGGGAGCCCGTCGAGTGGAGTCGGGTTCCGGAGTTCCTGCGCCGGAGCGGGCTCGCCTGAGCCGGCACGCACGGTGTCTCACCGGCTGGTGGCCGAGGGCGCGGACGACCACGGGGTACGTGCAGCTGCCCACCGCGCTGGGTGATCGGCCGGTGCCGCTCGGGCCGGGTTGACCGGGGGCACGTCGCCGCAGGGGATCCGCGTCCGCCACCGGTCCCGGCGCGGTTCGCCGTCCAGGACTTCACCGGTGGCGCATGTGACGATCAGGGGGTGAGCTCTCTCCCGCGCCCGCGCGCCGCCCTCGCGCACGCCCTGCTGAGCCGTGTCGCCGGTCCGGACCCGGACGCGGCCAGGGATCGCATCCACCTGACGCCGGGCCCCCGCTGGTTCGACCCGGACAGTCCGATCGGTCGGGTGCACGGGGACGCGTCGATGTTCGTCGGAGGAGTGCGCGCCCTGCTCCTGCAGTCGCTGCACCCACGAGTCATGACCGCGGTGGCCGAGCACTCCGGCTACCGCCTGGACCCGTGGGGGCGCCTGCAGAACACGGCCACCTTCATCGCCGCCACGACGTTCGGGACCAGCGCCGCCTCGGAGCAGGCCGTCGCCATCGTGAAGGCGGTGCACAAGCGGGTGTTCGGCACGATGCCCGACGGCCTCGGGTACGACGCGTCCGACCCGGACCTGCTGTCCTGGGTGCACCTGGGCGAGGCGGAGAGCTTCCTGCTCGCGCACCAGCGCTTCGGCAGGCGACCGCTGGACGACGCGGGTTGCGACGAGTACGTGGCGCAGACCGCCGTGGTCGCACGGGCGCTCGGTGTCGAGGACCCGCCGGTCACCTACGCGGACCTGCGCGCGCAGCTCGCCGACTTCCGCAGCGAGCTGGCGAGCACCGCGGCCGCGCGAGATGTCGCGACGTTCCTGCTGCACACCCCTCCGCTGCCCTGGGTGGCGCGGCCCGGCTACGGACTGATCACGTCGGGCGGTCTCGCGCTGCTGCCGCCGTGGGCGAGGCGCGAGCTCGGCGTGCGGGCCGCGCCGGTGCTCGACCCGCTGCGTCGGGCGGGCGGCAGGGCGATCACGGCCACCATCAGGTGGGCGCTCGACTCGCAGGAGCCGGGTCGAGCACCCAGTGAGGCCGCCGCTGCGTGACGGATGTCGGCGCGGCGGGCGCGTTCGTCGGCGCCCGCCGCGCCGACCGTGTCACCCCTGGACGACGGCGGCTTCCTCGGACTCGTCGATCATGGCCTGGATCTGCTCGCTGGGCAGCGCGACGGCGATCGCCCAGTAGTAGATGATCAGGCTGAATGCGGCGACGGTGATGATGTCCCACCAGAGCGGGATGAGCGGGTTCTTCAACGGCCCGTAGTCGCTCAGGTAGACGATCACTCCCATCCCGATGAGATACACCGGCAGCCACTGCGCCGCCCGGTAGTTCAGGACGGGTGCATGCGGGTTCAGCTTGAAGACCCTGTTGATCCCGAGAATCACGTACCCGAGAACGATCGCGACGCCGAGCTTCCAGTCGGTGTCCCACGTCGACCACAGGATGATCAGGTTCGACACGATGAACGCCAGGGGGGCGAAGAACCCGCCAGCCGGCAGGCGGTACGGGCGCTCGGCGTGCGGGAGCCGCTTGCGGAACACCCCGAACGACAGTGGCGCGCCGGCGTACATCAGGACGCTTGCGCTGGTGATCAGTCCGACGAGCGACTGCCAGCTCGGGAACGGCAGGAAGCAGATGCACCCGATGACGAAGGCGACGATCACGCCGACCCACGGCACCCCGCGCTTGTTCAGCCGCTCGAAGGCCATCGGGACGTAGCCGTTGCGGCTCAGGCCGTAGGACACGCGCGACGAGGCCGCGGTGTAGATCAGGCCGGTTCCGGCGGGCGAGATGATCGCGTCCAGGTACAGGATCGCGGCGAGCCAGCCGAGGCTGACCAGCGAGACGAGCTGGGCCCATGGGCCGGTGAACGCGGTGTAGAGGCCGGCCCCGACCTGGTTCCAGGTGGATCCGATCGCGCTCGCCGGCAGTGCGAGCAGGAAGACCACCTGGAGCGCGATGTAGATGATGATGCCCAGGATGATCGAGCCGATCACCGCGACGGGGATGTCGCGCTTGGGGTTCGTGCTCTCGCCGGCGAGCTGGTCGGCCTGCTCGAAACCGAGGTACGAGAAGATGATCCCGCTGGTCGCGACCGCGGCGAGGACGCCGTGCGCTCCGTCCGGCGAGAAGCCGTCGGCCGCGGTGAAGTTCGAGGTGTGCAGCCCGCCGAGGATCGCCACGAGCAGGATGGTTGCCAGCGGGACGCCGACCTTCCACCACGTCGCGGTGCTGTTGGTGAGGGCGAGAGCCCGGATGCCGAGGAAGTTCACCGAGGAGACGATCGCCATCAGGAGGACGGCGATCACGAGCCCGCTGCCGGTCAGCAGGCCCTTGGTGTTCAGCCAGCTGCTCGCGAAGGAGTAGTGCTGCGCGTAGCTGATCATCGCCGAGACCTCGATGGGCGCGACGGTCGCCGCCTGCAACCACGAGAACCAGCCGAACGACGCGCCCGCCGCGCCGCCGAACGCGTAGTGCGGGAACCGTGCCGACCCACCGGAGACCGGGTACATCGCGCCGAGCTCGGCGTGCACGAGGGCGAGGACGAGGATGGCTGCACCGCCGATGACCCAGGAGATGATCGCGGCGGGCCCCGCCGTCGCCAGCGCGGTCTTCGCTCCGAACAACCATCCGGAACCGATGATCGACCCCATCGACGCCCAGAGGAGCGAGATGAGTCCGATCTCCCGTCGCAGTGATCGGGCGGGTGCACGCGCGGGTTCTTCTTCAATG
>JAKBFW010000199.1 GCA_021833345.1 Pseudomonadota bacterium
CTCGAGGACGTCATCTCCGAGCACCTCGACCACCTCTTCCCCGGGATGGACGTCCTCGAGCACCACACGTTCCGGGTCACCCGCAACGAGGACGTCGAGGTCGAGGAGGACGACGCCGAGAACCTCCTGCAGGCGATGGAGAAGGAGCTGCTCCGGCGGCGCTTCGGCCCGCCGGTGCGGCTCGAGCTCGCGTCCGGGATCACGCCCCGCACGCGCGAGCTCCTCGTCCGCGAGCTCGGGGTCGCCCCGGAGGAGGTCTATGAGGTCCCGGCACCGCTCGACCTCACCGGCCTGAACCTCGTCGCGGACCTCGACCGTCCGGCTCTGCAGTACCCGAGGTTCGTCCCGACCACGCACCGCCAGCTCGCGGAGGTCGAGTCGGCGACGCCGACCGACGTGTTCGCGGCGATCCGCACGCGCGACATCCTGCTCCACCACCCGTACGACTCGTTCTCGACCTCGGTGCAGACGTTCCTGCAGCAGGCCGCGGCGGACCCCCAGGTCCTCGCGATCAAGCAGACCCTGTACCGCACGTCGGGCGACTCGCCGATCGTCGACGCCCTGATCGACGCCGCCGAGGCCGGCAAGCAGGTGCTCGCCCTCGTCGAGATCAAGGCGCGGTTCGACGAGCAGGCCAACATCACCTGGGCGCGCAAGCTCGAGCAGGCCGGCGTGCACGTGGTGTACGGCATCGTCGGTCTCAAGACGCACTGCAAGCTCAGCCTGGTCGTCCGCCAGGAGCCGGACGGCCTGCGCCGCTACTGCCACATCGGGACGGGCAACTACAACCCGAAGACCGCCCGGATGTACACCGACCTCGGGCTCCTGACGGTCGACCCCGAGGTCGGGCAGGACCTCACCCGCCTGTTCAACCAGCTGAGCGGGTACGCGCCCAAGTCGCGCTTCCACCGCCTGCTCGTCGCCCCGCGCTCGGTGCGCACCGGCCTGATCGAACGGATCGACCGCGAGGCCGCGTCCGCACGTGCCGGTCTGCCGTCGGGCATCAAGATCAAGGTGAACTCGATGGTCGACGAGGACACCATGGACGCGCTGTACCGGGCGTCGCAGGCCGGGGTGCCGATCGACCTGCTGGTGCGGGGGATCTGCGCGCTGCGGCCGGGGGTGCCGGGTCTGAGCGAGACGATCCGGGTGCGGTCGATCCTCGGACGGTTCCTCGAGCACTCGCGCATCTTCGCGTTCGCGAACGGGGTCTCCGACGCCGGCGCCGAGGTCCTCATCGGCTCCGCGGACCTGATGCACCGCAACCTCGACCGACGCGTCGAGGCTCTCGTCCGCATCGCGGACCCGGACCAGGTGGCCGAGCTCGTCGAGCTGATGGACGAGTCGATGGACGACGCGACGTCGAGCTGGCGCCTGCACGAGGACGGCCGGTGGGAGCGCCATCACCTCGGCCCGGACGGTCCGCTCAAGGACCTCCAGTCGACGCTGATCCAGCGTCAGCGACGTCGGCTGGGCACGAGCCGGTGAGCACCCCGGGCACCACGCACGCCGGTCCGATCGAGGCCGCGGGGGCCGTCGTCTGGCGTGAGCACAAGGGCGCGATCCAGGTGGCGCTCGTGCACCGGCCCCGGTACCGCGACTGGTCGTGGCCGAAGGGCAAGCTCGACCCCGGCGAGTCGACGCCGCAGGCCGCCGCACGCGAGATCGCCGAGGAGACCGGCCACCCCGTCGTCCTCGGCATCCCCTTGCCCGGGCTGGAGTACGTGATCGCCGACGGTCGCAGCAAGCGGGTGCACTACTGGGCGGCGCGGGTCGGCGGCAAGCGTGACGTCGCGCCACTGCGCGCGCGGCCGACGGTCCCGCGTGCGGCTCTCGACGAGATCGACGACGTCCGGTGGGTCTCGATCGACGACGCGCGCGGTCAGCTCACGCGCACCGAGGACCGCGTCCCGCTCGACGCGCTGGTCGCGCAGCTCGACCGGGGACGACTGCAGACCCGGGCCCTGGTGATCGCCCGGCATGCGAGCGCCCGGAAGCGGTCGGGCTGGGACGGGGACGAGCACGACCGCCCGCTGACCCCGACCGGTCAGGTGCAGGCGCGGGCCCTGGTGCCGGTGCTGTCGGCCTTCGGCGTCCGTGCGGTCATCACGAGCCAGTGGGCGCGCTGCGCGATGACGATCGCCCCCTACGCCCTCGCGGCCGACATCGAGCCGCACTCGTCCACGTTCCTGACCGAGGCCGACCACGAGCGGTCCCCGGGCCGGGTCGCCGCGGAGGTCCGCAACGCCCTGGAGAGGCGCGACGACGTGGTTCTCTGCACGCACCGCCCGGTGCTCCCCACGGTTCTCGACGTGCTCGGGGAGCACGCCAGGCGAGCGGTCGCGAGCACGCTGCCGATCGCGGACCCGTTCCTGCAGCCCGGCGAGGTGCTCGTCGCGCACGTCGCCTCGACCCCCAAGGGGCCGCGCGTGATCGCGGTCGAGACCCACCTGCCGCCGGCCGAGTAGGCGGTCTCAGGCGAGCAGCGGTCTCAGGACCACGTACAGGACCGCCGCCACGAGCGCCGCGGCGGGGATCGTCAGCACCCACGCGAGCGCGATGTTCTTCGCGACGCCCCAGCGCACCGCGGACAGCCGCTTGGTCGCGCCGACGCCCATGATCGCGGACGTGATCGTGTGCGTCGTCGAGATCGGCGCGTGGACCGGCGAGAACGCCGCCGTGTAGAGCACCACGGCCGAGACCGCCTCGGCGACGAACCCGCGCGCCGGGTCGAGCTCGATGATCCGCCGACCGAGGGTCCGCATGATCCGCCAGCCGCCCGAGTACGTCCCGAGCGAGATCGCCGACGCCGCCGCGAGCTTGACCCACAGCGGGATCACCGTGCCGCTGTAGTGGCCGCCGGCGACGAGCGCGAGCACGATCACGCCCATGGTCTTCTGCGCGTCCTGCAACCCGTGGCCCAGCGACATCGCGGCCGCCGACGCGGTCTGCGCGATCCGGAACCGACGCGTCGTCTTCGACGGCGAGGACCGACGGAAGAGCCACAGCACGCCGACCATCACGACGAACGCCAGGCCGAAGCCGACGATCGGCGAGACGACCATCGGGAGCACGACCTTGTCGAGGATCTTCTGCCAGTACACGTGGATCCCGGACGCGATGCCGACCCCGGTGAGCCCCCCGATCAGCGCGTGGGTCGACGACGACGGCAGCCCGAGCCGCCACGTGATGAGGTTCCAGACGATCGCGCCGACGAGGGCGCAGAGGACGAGGACCAGGCCCAGGTGCGCCGACGCGTCGGTGATGTCGACGATGTCCTGCGCGATCGTCTGGGCCACGGCCGTGCCGAGCAGCGCTCCGAGCAGGTTGAAGCACGCCGCCATCAGCAGCGCCACGCGTGGCGTCAGGGCCCGCGTCGAGACGGAGGTCGCGATCGCGTTGGCCGCGTCGTGGAACCCGTTGGTGAAGTCGAACCCGAGCGCGATGACGACGACGAGGACGACGAGAGCCATCTCCACGTGAGCTCAGGACTCCTTGAGGGCGATCGTCTCGACCGTGTTGGCGACCTTCTCGAACGCGTCGGCGGCGTCCTCGAGCTTCTCGACGACCTCCTTGATCTTCATCAGCGCGATCGGGTCGACGACCTCGTCGAAGAGCTGCGCGAGGAGCTTGCGGTGGATCTTGTCGGCCTGGTTCTCGAGCCGGTTGACCTCGACCCAGTACTCCGCGAGGTCGGACATCGCCCGCAGCTTCGGCATCGCGTCGGCCGTGAGCTCGGCCGCGCGCTGGAGGACCTGCACCTGGTCGGCGAC
>JAKBFW010000050.1 GCA_021833345.1 Pseudomonadota bacterium
GAGCACCTTCACCAACGTCTCCGGCGCCACATCCCCCGGACGCGACAACGCCCGCGACACCGTCGAGACCGACACCCCCGCCACCCGCGCCACATCACGCGCACTCACAGCCACGAGCTCACCCCCGATCGCGGGTACGGACCTCCACGCATGCCCGCAGGCACCCGCGGATCTCCACGGACACCTGCGTGCACGGCCGCGCATCGAGACGAGCCGGCAGACGCGTGCCACGGGAGTGGCACGCCAAGGATAGGAGTGACGTGCACCGTCGCGTCGGGCGCGACTCGCCCGGCCCGCACGGGCACGAGCGGGTACAAGCGGGTACAGGTGGGCACAGGTGGGCACAGGTGCGCGAAGTTCCGCAGCGACTACGGAGGGAACGACGCGGCCGGACGGCTACCCTCGGTCGCGGCGAGCACCGTGCTGCCGCGCGGGACTCCGACCGGAGAGGGCAGATGACTCCACGAGACCTGACCAGACGACCCGAGGTCCGGTCGTCCGCGGTGCTGCGCACCGTCGGAGTTGTCGTCACGGCCTCCGTGGCGCTCGGCGCCCTGGCGGGCTGCTCGTTCTTCGGCAAGAACGACAAGACGACGACCGTGTCGGTGCTCAAGGCGAAGCCCGGCGACTGCCTCGTCGCCCCGACGGCGATCACCGCCGAGGTCACGAACCTGACCGTCGTCCCGTGCTCCCAGCCGCACGAGCAGGAGGTCTACGCCCTCGCGACGTACCCCTTGCCGGCAGGCACGGAGAAGACGGCGGCGTACCCGGGTGAGGCCGTTCTGAAGGCGTTCGCCGACGGCGCGTGCCTCGGGGCGTTCGCCGGGTACGTCGGCAGCGACTACCGCGACTCGTCGCTCTTCTTCACGTACCTGCTGCCGTCCGCGCGCGGATGGCAGGCCGGCGACGACCGGGACGTGACGTGCGTCATCACCACGACGGGTGCGAAGCGCACGTCGTCGGTGAAGGGATCCAAGCTCTAGGGGTGGGCGGACGGCGCCCGTCGCCGTCCCGACGAGAGGACGACCATGGGCAAACCCGCCGCGACCGCGACCGCGATGCTGCAGTGCAGCTTCGGCCTGGCGCCGTCCACCCTGAACGTCCTGCCGATCGCGCGGGTGCTGATCGAGGGCAAGCCCGCGGCGGCGATCACCGACGCGATCCCGATCATGAACATCCCGCCGTTCGGCATGTGCACCAGCCTCGCCAACCCGCAGGTGGCCGCCGCGACGGCGGCGGCGCTCGGCGTGCTGACCCCGATGCCGTGCATCCCGGTCACGACACCGTGGGTGGGTGGTGCGATGACGACGCTGATCGGTGGGAAGCCCGGGCTCACCCTCGGCGCGAGCTGCACCTGCGGGTTCGGGGGCGTCATCCAGATCCTCAACCCGGGGAGCGTCAAGACCCTCGAGGCGTGAGGACGACGCTCGCCGCGTCACCGTCCGGAACCGCACCTGGCCTGCGACACGCAGGCTGCGCACCGAACTTCGGTAGTGATTACCGATGTTGGGACTTTCGGCCCTTTCGTAGCATTCCCAATGCCTCTCGGGTATGCGCTGGATGCTGGGTGGGTACGGGTCCACGAGCGGCACACCGCGCGACGAGAAGGGAGAGCATCATCCTCATCCCTACCGTCGAGGACGGGCTGGAGACCTATCTTCGGTCGACCCTCCCCCTGTCGCACGAGACCGGCGACATCTCGTTCGAGCCGCCGTCGTCGACCTGGGCCGCGCAGGTGAACCGGATCACCGTCAGCCTCTTCCTCTACCACGTGTCGCGGAGCCCGATGCCACCCCGCGCGAGCGCCCCGCGCCCCGGGGCCGACGGCCGGGTCGAGCGTCGGGCCCCGCTGCCGATGGTCCAGCTCTCCTACCTGGTGAGCGCCTGGGCCGGGAGCACGCGCGACGAGCACCAGCTTCTCGGCGACGTGCTGACCCGGTTGCTCGCACAGCAGATCCTGCCGCCCGAGCACCTCGACACCCCGCTGAGCTCGAACGTGCAGCTCACGCTCGCCGACGACGAGCTGAACCGACCGCGAGACCTCTGGTCCGGTCTCGGCGGCACCCTCAAGGCCTCGTTCACGCTGATCGCGACCGTCGCCGCCGACGCCTACCCGTGGGAGATCGCGCCCCGCGACGTCACGTCCATCGACGGCAGCCTGGGGCTCATGCCACGAACCTCGGTCGCGGCCGCGCCGCGCGCGAGCATCGGCCCGGTCGGGCGCGCGGGCAGCGACCTCCCGGTCCGCCGCGGCGCGGACGGCGCGCTCCACGCGACCGTTCCCGACGACAGGTCGTAGCAGCCGTGCGCGTGGTCAGCGGCGTCGACGTGCTCGAGGTCGCCCCCGGAGGTTCGGGGGAGATCCTCCTGGACGTCGTCAACACGGGGACGGTCATCGACGGCGTGAGCGCCCACGTGATGGGCCTCCCGGTCGAGCACGCGACGTCGCGCCCGTCGGTCCTGGCGCTCTTCCCCGACGCGACGGGCCAGCTCGTCGTGCGGCTCGACCTACCCACCAGCTTCCCGGCCGGCACGCACCCGATCACCGTCCAGGTCGTCGGTCAGGCCGGCGTCGCGGGCGCGGTCCACCACGACGTCGACCTCGTCGTGGGAACCCGCCCACAGCTCTCGATCAGCGCCGCCCCCACCGTCGTGCGTTCGCGGCGGCGCGCGACCTTCGAGGTGCAGGTCCAGAACCGCGGCAACGTCCCGCTCGACGTCGCGCTCCGGGCGACCGACAGCGACCGCAGCCTGCAGGCGACGCTGACGCCGTCGACCCTCAGCCTGGCGCCTGGCACCGGTGCCGTCTGCTCGGTGCGCGTGCAGGGTCCGCGCCAGCTGCTCGGCGGTGACCGCGAGCGCGCCCTGCAGGTCGAGGCGACGGCCCTCGACCAGCACGAGGTCGTGCCGCTCGTGCTGCGGCAGCGGTCGCGGTTGAGCGCGGGCGTCATCACGGCGATGGTGCTGCTGGCGATCCTCGCCGCCTGGGCGTCGATCTTCCTGTTCGGCGTCGGGGCGATCCTCGGCGCCGACCCCTACACGAAGGTCGCACCACCGTCGTTCTTCGCGGCCACCGCGGTGACGGGTGCCGCAGGGACCGGGACGGGTGCGAACGGCGCGGCCTCGGGGGCACCCGCCGGTGCGGTGGCCCGCACCGGCGTGCTGCCCGCGGGTGTCGGCGGCACGCTCTCCGGCACCGTGACGGCGACCAGCGACGGCCTGGGCGTGGGCCGCATGACCGTGGAGGCCTGGCGCACGTCGCGCACCGGGCTGGTCCTGGTCGGCTCGGCCGCGACCCAGCAGGACGGCAGCTACGCGATCGCCGGGCTCTTCCCCGGCGCCTACCTGGTGAGCGTCAAGGCGGACGGCTTCACGACGGTCTGGTACCCGAGCGCCGCCGCCTCGGCCGGCGCGAAGCCGGTCACCGCCGTCGCCCAGGCCGTGACGGGCACGATCGACCTGACGGTCACCGGAGCGCCGGCGGTCATCAACGGGACGGTCGACGTCGGCGCCGTGACCACCCCGGTCATCACCACCGTCGTGGCACGCGCGACCTGGGCACGCGACGACGCCACCCTCACCCGCACCGTGCAGGCCGCGGCGGACGGGACCTACACGCTGCCGAACGTCGTCGCACCGGGCACCTACGAGCTCTCCTTCACGGCCCCGGGCTACCAGCCGACCACCATCACCGAGACCGTCACCGGAGGTCAGACGCGGTTCGCGCCCTCGGTGACCCTGCAGTCCGGCACCGGCCAGATCGCCGGGACGGTCACCGACGGCAGCCATCCGCTCGGCGGCGTCGTGGTGAGCACGACCGTCGGCAGCGCTCCGATCGTCGTCGGGACCCCGACGCTGGGCGCCGTCGGCACGTTCGTCATCCCGGGGCTGCCGACGCCCGGCACCTACGTGGTGACGTTCACCGCACCCGGTTTCACACCGGCGACCGTCGTGGTCGACCTCACCGCCGGCCAGTCCAAGAACGACGTCGCGGTCGCGCTGGCCGGCGGCGCGGGCACCGTGAACGGCCGCATCCTCGCGCCCGACGGCAGCGGGCTCGGTCAGGCGACCGTCACCGCGACCGGCGGTCCGAGCGCCGTCACCGGGACGTCGCTCACGACCGGCACCGTCGGCTCCTTCACGCTCGCGGGACTCAAGCCGGGGATCTACACCCTGATGGTCACCCTGCCCGGGTACGCGTCGCAGAGCGTCGCCGTCGACCTCTCGACGGGGGTCGCGGCGCCGGTCACGGTGACGATGCGCCCGTCCTGGGGCACGGTGCAGGGCGTCGTCCGGACTGCCTCGGCGGGGACGGCGACCGGGACGGCCGGGATCTCGGTCCAGGCCACCGACGGCCAGCACACCTGGACGACGACGTCCACCGCGGTCGCCGGGACGCCCACCGGCTTCTACTCGTTCGGCCAGCTTCCGCCCGGGTCGTACTCGCTCACGCTGTCGGAGGCCGGCCGCGTCGTCACCACGGCGGTCGTCCAGGTCGTCGCCGGGTCGACCGCCAGCCAGGACCTGACCCTGCCGGCGGGGGGCTGAGATGCGCCTCGACCTCACCCCGCGGCGCGTCCCCGCAGTCGCCGGCAACCCGACGACCGTGATCGTGACGATCACCAACACCGGCGACGTGATCAGCGGCTACGCGGTCCGCTGCCTCGGCGTCGACCCCGCGTGGGTCCAGGTCGACCAGCCCGAGCCGACGCTCTTCCCCAGCGAGACGGCCGCCGTGACGATCACGCTCGACCTGCCGGCCGCGCTGCCGGCCGGTGAGCGCCGGATGGCCGTGCAGGTGCGCGAGCTGACCGGCCCGGGGCGGACCGCCGTCGAGGAGCTCGTCGTCGACGTCACGGGGGTCACGCGGGTCGACGTCACGCTCGACCCCACGATCGTCACCGGTGGCCGGTCGGCCGTGTTCGGCGTCGCGATCGCGAACAACGGCAACACGACGGTCGACGGCGCCGTCGTCGGCAGCGACCCGGAGCGCGCGATCACCTACCGGTTCGACCCGCCGGAGTTCCACCTGAGCCCCGGCGAGCAGCTGTTCGCCGAGCTCCGCACCACGGCCAAGCGACGGCTGATGGGGTCGCCCGAGCCGCGGTCGTTCGAGCTGCGGATCGAGAACCGCGCGACGCCGGCGATGGCCGCGTGGCCGGCACCCGCACCCGCACCGGCACCGGCACCGGCGTCAGGCGTCCAGCGGCTCGAGGCCGAGGCTCCGCCCGCCGGCCCCCCGGCCGCGATGGGGGCGTTCGTCCAGAAGCCCGTCCTCGGTCGCGGGGTCCTCGCGATGCTCGGCCTGCTCGTCGCGATCTCGATCTTCGCGATCGTCATCACGACCGCGCTGGGCGGCGTCGTGCAGCGGTCGGCCGCCGACCGGGACCTCGCGCTCCAGGTCGCCCAGGCGCGGACGCAGAAGGCCACCACCGGGACGTCGGCGCTCGGCGGCCAGGTGCGGCTGCTCTCGACCGGCAACGGCGTCGTCGGCGTCTCCGTCGACGCGTTCGACCAGTCGGACACCACCGCCCCGGTCGCCACGACGGCGACCGACGCCTCGGGGGCGTTCCACATCGGATCGCTGCCGGCCGGGTCGTACGCGCTGCGGTTCCGGGCCGCCGGTTTCGCCGAGGTCTGGTACCCGTCGGCGGCGACCGCGGCGAAGGCCCAGCTCGTGACGCTGGCCGCCGGGCAGGACGTCACCGACCTGACCGTCCTCGTCGGCGGGGTGCCCGCGAGCGTCTCCGGCACGGTGACCGGCACGAACATCGCCGGTGCGGTGGTCCGGCTCGAGCTGCCGCTCGACGTCCCACCGTTGGCCGGCAACGTCGCGCCGGTGCCCGGGGAGGCGCCGGCGACCGCCACCTCCGGGGCCGTGGTCCGCAGCGTCCCGGTCGGCGCCGACGGCACGTTCACCCTCGACCAGGTCCCGTCGCCGGCGGTCTACGACCTCGTGACGACCGAGACCGGCTACAGCACCCAGGTGCAACGCATCGACGTGGCCGCCGGCGAGAACCGGACGGGCATCGAGGTCCAGCTCCTCGAGGGCGACGGGACGATCTCGGGCATCGTGTCCGGCGCGGGCGGCCCGATCCCCGGAGCCACGGTCGTGGCCACGTTCGGCCAGGTGTCGGTGCGGACCGTCACGCTCACGCAGGACACCCCGGGCGGGTTCACGCTGCGCGGGCTCCCGACCCCAGGGACGTTCACCGTCGTGATCAGTGCACCCGGCTACGCATCGGCGACCCTGAACCTGAACCTCGGTCCCGCGCAGAAGCTCACCGGGGTCGCCGTCACGCTCGGTGCCGCGGCCGGCACGCTCTCCGGCACGGCGACCACCCCGGACGGGACCGGTGGGGTGACGGTGACCGTCAGCGACGGCGCCGACACCCGCCAGACGGTCACCCAGAGCCAGGCCCCCGTCGGGTCCTGGGCGATCTCCGGCCTGCACATCCCGAGCACGTACACCGTGACGTTCTCCCGCGCCGACCTCGAGTCCCAGGTGCTGTCGGTGAGCGTCGACGGGTTCGGTCACGTGACGGCGGGGGCTTCGAGCGCGACCGCGGTCAGCGTGACGATGCGTCTGGCGACCGCGCAGCTCGTCGGCACCGTCACGCAGAGCCCGGCCGGCGGCGGCACCGCGACCCCGACCGGGAATGTGCAGATCGCCGCGAGCTCGGGGCAGGCGCAGTTCGGCGTGACGTCGGCGTCGACGCCGCCGAGCGCGGTGGGGTCGTTCGTCATGCAGAACCTGCCGCCGGGGACGTACACCGTGACGTTCAGCCGCAAGGGGACCCGTCCGACGTCGATGATCGTGACGCTCGTCGCCGGCCAGGTCCAGACGCTCGACCCGGTGCTCGTCTCGCCGGCGTCGATCGGGGGCGTCGTCGAGAAGGCAGGCGTCCCGACGGTCGGCGCCGAGGTCGACCTGTACCTCGCGTCGGACTACGGCACGGCCGCAGCACCGGTCGCGACCACGACCACCGACGGCTCGGGCGCGTACTCGTTCGTCGACGTCGACGCGCCGGCGTTCTACATCCTCGAGGTGAAGCCGTCCGCGAACGCGGCGGCGGTCGCGACGTCACCCCCGGTGACGCTGAACCCGAGCCAGCAGCTGACCCAGAACATCACGATCCCCGGGCCATGAGGGACGACGAGCCGATGAACGCACCGACACCAGGCAGGCCCACCGTGAGCGTCGCGGTCGAGCCGGGCACGCACGCGCCCTCCGGGCAGTCCGCCATCGCCCGCGTGCACGTGCGCAACCTGGCCGACGGCCCGCGCGACCTGTCCGTCTCCGCGATCGGGCTCGACGGCGAGTGGCACTCCCAGCCCGTCCGCGTCCCCGCGGTCGCTGCCGACGCGACCGTCTCCGTCGAGCTGGCCATCGGCATCGCACGCGGAGCGGTCCCGGGCACCTACGCGTACGCGCTCGCCGTCCAGGCGCAGGTGCCCGGAGGCCCCGGCGGCCCGGTCACGATGCTCGACGCCGCCGTCACGGTCGACGCACCGAGCACCGTGGTCCTGAGCATCGAGCCCGCCGAGGCCAGCGCGGTGTTCTCGCGGCGGGTGACCGTCGTGCTCAGCAACAGCGGCGAGCACCCGGCCGCGGTGCTCGTGGACAGCGGCGCGCCGAGCGACCTGCGCCTCGACCTCGCGGGTCAGGTCATGACCGTCCCCGCGCACACGACGGTGCGCCTGCCCGTGCGCCTGTCGGTGGCCCGACCACGCCTCGTCGGGGCCCGGGTCCGCGCCGTGTACTCGGTGATCGCGCACGGCGACCAGGCCCCGGCGCGCGCCCAAGGTGTGCTGACGGCACGCCCGATGTTCACCGCGGGCGCCCTGCGCGTGGTCGCGATGCTGGCCGTCGTCGCGCTGTGGGTCACGGGCGTCGCGATCGGCCTGCCCTGGCTCTCCCACCGCACGAACCAGTCGACCGTGGCTGCCCCCGCGGGAAGCCAGGCCGCTCCGAGCGCGACGCCGTCTGCCGGTGGCGCCGGTGGGTCGGGCGGGAGCGGGACCGCGAACGGCGGGTCCGCCGGAGCGGGCGGCGCGGGAGGCGCGCAGTCCGGGGTCCGGATCGGGGGCATCATCACGGCGGCCGATCCCGCAGGGTTCACCGTGTCGGTCGTGCCCGCGAGCCAGCTCATCGGCAGCACAGGGGGCACAGGGGGCACCGCGGGGTCGTCCGCCACCGCGGGCTCCACCAGCGCAGCTGCCGCAGGTACCGGTGCGACCATCGTCAACGCGTCCCTGACCAGCAGCCCGACGGGCGGCGGCGCCTTCGGCAAGATCGCCGCCTCGTCGCTCCTGCTGCAGCCGACGGGCGCCGCGGACGCGGCCCGCAGCACGTCGTCCCTCAACGACGGGACCTGGGCGGTCGCCGGGATGTCGGCACAGTCGAACTACCTCATCACGGTGTCCAAGGCCGGGTTCCAGACCCAGCGCTTCGAGATGACCGGGGCCGAGGCCGCCGCGACCCCGTTGAAGATCGCCATGGTCGCGGGAGCCGGCCGGATGTCCGGGCAGATCACCGGCCCGGACGGTCCGCTCGGCGGCGTGAGCGTGACGATCACCGACGGGACCAACGTGGTGACGACGAGCAGCGCGACCGAGGGCGCCGTGGGCGCCTGGTCGGTCGACGGGCTCTCGACCCCGAGCACCTACCTGGTGACGGCTGCCGGCACCGGCTTCGGCGCGCAGTCACAGCTCGTGCCGCTGACCGCCGGCGGGACCGCCGTGGTCGACCTGGCGCTCGCGCACGGGGTGGCCTCGTTGGCCGGGACCGTGACCGGTCCGGACGCGCTCGGGGCGATCAGCGGGCTCGGCGGGCTCACGGTCACCGCGACCGACGGGACCACGACCCGCACCGCCTCGACCGTCACGTCCGGCCAGGTCGGCACGTTCGTGCTCGCGAACCTGCCCGTGCCGTCGACGTACACGGTGACCGTTGGCGGGCCCGGGTACGCGTCGCAGACCACGCAGGTGCAGCTCGGCACCGGCGCATCGGCGGCGCAGCTCGACGTACGGCTCGGCCTGTCGACGGGCGTCGTGCAGGGCACCGTCCGCGACCCCGGCGGGACGGGTCTCGGCGGCGCCGGGCTCACGCTGACGGACGGCACGAACACCTACAAGACGATGAGCACGTCCGACGCGAACGGGACGTTCCGCTTCAACGGCATCGCACCCGGCACGTACGTGCTCTCCGCCCAGCTGTTCGGCCATCTCGACGCGTTCGCCCCGGTCACGGTCGTGGCGGGGTCGGCCGCGAGCAGCAACCTCGAGATGACCCCGATCCCCGGCTCCGGTCTGCTCTCGACGTCGGTGATCCGCGGCCGGGTCTCCGACGCCCGCACCAACGGCCAGATCAAGTGCGCCAACCTCGGCCTCGACGCGAACGGCAACCCCGAGGTGTGCCAGATCACGGCGACGATGACCGCGCCCGCCGCCGACGGGTCGACGCGCACGATCACGGTGACGTCGGCCCCCGACCTCGAGTACGTCATCCCGGCTCCCGGGAGCACCGGATTGCTGCCGGGGCTGTACACGGTGACGATCTCGGTGCCCGGCTTCGAGCCCGGCACCGTCCAGGTCAAGGTCCCGATGGGCCAGACCGTCGAGGCGGCGCAGGTGGCCCTGTACCCGTCGCCGTCGGTCGTGGGCACGATCCTCACGCGCGTCGGCGCCGTCCCGGCCGGCACCTGCGTGGTCGCTCGCCCGACCGGGTCCACCGGCGCGCTCGGGCCGTGCACCACCACGACGGCGCCGGACGGCACGGTCACCTGCACGGTCACCGGTGGTGCCAAGTGCGCCGCCACCAAGCCCGACGGCTCGTACGACCTCGAACGGCTGGGCAGCGGCTCGTTCGACGTATCCGTCATCCCCGGCGACGACGAGTACCTCCCGGTGGCGCCGGTCGCGGTCGTCCTGAACCCCGGGGACGTGCGCCGCTACGACGCGACGATGGACCGGCAGGCCCGGGTGGCCGTCACCGTCCTGTCGGACAGCGGCACGAGCGCGCTGCTGCCCGCGACGGGTGCCGTCGTGACCGCGGTGCACCTCTCCACGGGGACGTACACGCCGCCCACCACGCCGTGGACGGCCGGCACGGATGGCCAGGTCGTCGTCACCCATCTTCCCGCCGGGACCTACCGGTTCGACATCTCCTGGACCACGGTGCCGCCCGGCGCGACCTCGGCCGTGCAGCTCACGGCGTCCTCGGCGGACATCACCGTCGGCAACAACCAGGAGATCGCGACCCAGGTGGTGCTCACGCGGCCCCGCAGCGCGTTCGGCGGAACCGTCGTCACCCAGCTCGCCGCGACGGCGTTCAGCCCGGTGGCCGGCGCGACCGTCCAGCTCACCGGCATCACGGGCTACTCGGGTCTCGTCCCGGTGACGACGTCCGCGACGGCCACGACTGCCGCCGACGGCACCTTCCAGGTGGTCGCGACGCAGGCCGAGGTCGACTCGCCGTCGAAGGTCTTCCTCCCGCTGGTCACGGACCTGGTGAACGTGACGGTCTCCTACCCGGGCGCCGGCGGTGGGACGGCTCCCTACCGCACCCTCACCCGCACGAACGTCGCCATCGCAGACCTGGTGTCTCCTCTGGTGCTCGAGCCGACAGGGCGCTCGTTCGCCGGCACGATCACCTTCACGGGTGCACCCGCGCCCACCGCCGCCGAGATCGCCACCGCGACGTTCGTGGTCGACCAGGGTCCCCCCGGCACGAGCAACGCGGGCCTGCAGGCGGTGGCGACCGGCACACCGGGTCAAGCGACGCTCGTGTGGTCCGACCCGTCGCAGCCGACGGACCCCGCGGGTGGCACGCTGGTGCGCCCCGGGTCGTACCGGGTGACCGCATCCCTGGCCGGCTTCGACTCCCGCACCGTGAGCTTCACGGTGCCGGTGCTCCCGACCGGGCTGACCCCGGTCGCCATCGACCTCCCCCGGTTCGGCGACCTCACGGTGTCCGTGGTGACCGGCACCGCACCCGTCACCGCCGTCCAGGACCCGGTGGTCACCCTCATCCGCCCGGGCTCCGGCAACATCACGACGGCCGCGATCCCCGGCACCAGCTCGGTCTCCTTCGGTCAGATGGCGAGCGGGACGTACCAGGTGCTCGTCCAGGCCGCCGGCTACCAGTTCGACACGTTCTCGGTGACCGTGGCCGCCGGGCAGTCGACGCCGATCCCGGTGACCGTCGTCAAGCTGGGCGTGATCAGCGGCACGGTCTCCGCCCTACGGTCGAGCGGTGTCACGAGCACGCTGGCCGGCGTCGGGGTCCGGGCGTCGCAGGCCGGTGGCCAGGTGTTCACGGCGACCAGCGACACGTCCGGCGCCTACCGCATCACCGGGACGACGACGACGCAGGGCCTCAGCGACGGCACGTGGACCGTCACGGTCCAGGCGCCGGGATACAGCTTCGCCAACGGGTCGACGTCTGCCACGGTGACCATCAGCGGTGGGGCGGACGTCACCCAGGACCTCCTGATGAAGGCTCTCCCCGTGACGCTGTCCGTCACGATGTACGACCCGGCGGACAAGAGCTCGACGGCGGTCGATGCGCTCGACGTCTCGCTGATCGGGATCGACGGCACGACCGAGCAGAACTGCACCACGGTCCCGTCGACGACGTGCCCGACGGCACCCACGAGCGGGAAGTACACGTTCGCCAACATCGACCCCGGCACGTACTCCCTGTCCATCACCGGCGGCGGCTTCTCCCCGCTCACCGTCAACATCACGGTCGCCGCGGGTGAGCCGACGACGCTGAGCCTGCCGGTGGCGACGCGGACGAACACCATCACCGGCACCGTGTCCGGCCAGGCGGGCGCGGCCGCCGCCACGCCGCTCGACGGCGCGAAGGTCGAGCTCGACGCGACAGGGGGCGCGCTCGTGACGAGCACGACCACCACCGCCGGGGCGTTCACGATCACCGGGATCGCGGACGGCACCTACTCCCTCGTGGTCAGCGCCACCGGATACAGCCCGACGACCAGGGCCGTCACGCTGAGCTCGGGTCAGCTTCTCTCCGCCGACATCGTCCTCTACGTGGCGTCCCGGCAGGTGACCGTCACCGTCACCTCGACCCAGGGCTTCGACCTCACGGGCGCCCTGGTCGCCCTCGACCCGAACCTCGCCGGAGGGCTGTCGCTCGCGGCGCAACCGGCCGTGCGCACCGGGACGAGCACCTTTGCCACGACGTTCAACCAGGTGCCCCCCGGCGCCTGGACGGCCATCGTCTCCGGACCGGCCGGGCACGTCGGCACCTACACGGCTGCCGTCGCCGACGGTGCGACCAGCGCGAACGTCACGGTGTCCGAGATGCGCGTGCGGGTGACCGCGAGCTCGACGGTGGCCGGTGCGCCGTCGATGCCGTTCGACATCACGCGCAGCTCGCCGAGCGGAGCGCTCGTCTACTCCGGCACCGCGGGCATCGGCACCGGCGCCGAGGTCGTCTACGTGGACCGGACCTCGGACTACACGGTCATTCCGAACGTGCCGGGCTGGCAGGTCAACCCGATGAACGCCACCGTGAGCACCTCGAGCTCGTCGGTCTCCGAGGTCACGACCTCGTTCACGCTCTCGAAGGTGGGGACCACCACGACCCTGTCTGCCTCGGCGGGGACGATCGACGTCGGCGGTTCTCTCACCCTGACCGCGACGGTCAGCCCGACGTCCGGGAACGGCAACGGGCTCGACACCGGGAACGTGACGTTCTTCAAGGACGGCGTGCAGCTCGGCAGTCCGCAACCCGTCGTCAGGTCGGCGGGGGTGTACGCCGCAACCCTCACGCCGACCACGCCGACCACGTCGAGCTGGACCGCCGGCTCCCCGTCGTTCACCGCGACGTACAACGGCACCGGAACCTTCGCGACATCGACGTCTGCGGCAGTCCCCGTCACCGTCCTGTACCCGACCGCGACAGTGCTGTCGGTGAGCCCTTCCACGGTGTCTCTGGCCGCAGGCACGACGGTCACCCTCACCGCGACCGTGACCGGAGGTCCCGGGACCGTCGGTGCCGGGACGGTCACGTTCAAGCAGGGCACGACGGTCCTGGGCACCGGACCGGTGCCGGTGAGCGGAGGCACCGCGTCGCTCCCCGTGGTCGTGACGGCAGCCGGGGGTTGGACGACAGGCACACCGACCCTGACGGCCGAGTACGCGCCAGGGCCTACCTTCGACGCGTCGACCGGCACCACCCTGCTGACGGTCAACAAGTGAGCCCCGCCGTGCCGTGACGACGTCGGCCACCCGCCGCGTGAACGCCTACGGTCTCCCGGCCGGGGCCGACCGGCGAACGCGACCGATCACGGCGAGCGATCGGCGCACCACGCCTGGCCGCGCCGCCAGCGCCTGCGCGGCGCCGGGTTCGGTGCGCGCGAAGGCGATCACGACGCCCATCGCGGCCAGCGTGATGATCAGGGCGGAACCACCGGCGGAGACCAGCGGTAACGGGACGCCGATGACCGGCGCCAGACCGATCACGACGGCGATGTTCATCAGCGCCTGCCCGATGACCCAGCACATGATGGCGCCGGTCGCGACCTTCACGAACGGGTCGGGGTGCCGGCGGATGATGCGCGCCATCGCGAGCGCGATCAGCGCGAAGAGGACGAGCACGAGCAACGTGCCGACGAGCCCGAGCTCCTCACCGATGATCGCGAAGATGAAGTCGTTCTGTCGCTCGGGCAGGTAACCCCACTTCTGCCGGCTCTCGCCCAGGCCGAGCCCGCCCCAGCCGCCGCTCGCGAGACCCCAGATGCCGTGCTTGGACTGGTAGCACGCACCCTGCCCGTCGCAGGTGGCGCTGATCCAGGAGAAGATCCGACCGGCCCGGTTCGCGCTGGTGATCGTCAGTGCACCCACCGCCAGCCCCGCGAGGCCCCCGGCGACGGCGAAGATCCGGAGCGGGACCCCGGCCACGAACAGCGCGCCGGCGACCAGGATGACCATGACCAGCGCCGTGCCGAGGTCGTGCCCGATCAAGACGAGGCCGATCATGATCGCGGAGACCGGCAGGACCGGGATCAGCGCGTGCTTCCAGTCGTGCAGCAGCGGACGCTTGCGCGCGAGCACCGTGGCCAACCAGATCGCGAGCGCGAGCTTGACGACCTCGGACGGCTGCGCGGAGTACCCACCGACCCGGATCCAGTTCCGGTGACCCTGGATCGAGATGCCGACCCCCGGCACGAACACGGCGAGCTGGAACAGCGCCGACGCACCGAGGAAGACCCACGCGAACCGCTTGAACACGCGCACCGGAACCCGTGCGGCGACGACCAGCGCGGGGACGCCCATGAGCGCGAACTGCGCCTGGTTGGCGAACAGCGCGTAGGGGGACTGGCCTGCGGACAGGGAGCTGACGCTCGAGCTCGAGAGCACCATCACCAGACCGAGGACGACCAGCACCGTGGTCGCGCCGGTCAGGACGTAGTAGCTCGTGACCGCGCTGTTCCACTGGCCGAGGAGCCGCGTCCTGTCCCTCGCCGCCACCGGCGAGCCCAGCACGACGTCGCCGTCCAGGGCGGGCGGGCGAGTCTGGTGGACCGCACGGATCATCACCGCCCCAGTGTCACCCGTACCGGTCACGACCTCGGGATACGCCCACGCGTGTCGCCCGCCGCGCCACGGTCCGTCCGGACGCGAGCGCGGGATCGAGCGCCCGGGCTCAGGTCGATGACACGTGCGGTTGCGGTTCCCGGCGGCGCCAGTCCTGGGGCAACGCCGCCTCGAGCGCGTCGTCGACCGTCACGACGCCGAGGATGCGTCCGTGCTCGTCGAGCACCGGCAGCACGAGGAGGTTAAAGTCGGCCATCCGGGTCGTCACGTCGACGATGTCGTCCTGCGGCGCGGCGTGCACGGGGTCGGACTCCGCGACGTCGCGCAGCAGCGACTCCGGGGCGACCTGGAGCGCCCGCACCAGGCTGATGGCGCCGACCAACCGGTCGTCCTCGTCCACGCTGAAGATCGTGGTCAGGGCCTCGGGCTGATGACCGGTCGCCGCGCGGATCACGGCGATCGCGTCGTGGACGGTCGCGGTCTCGAGCAGCCGGACGAACTCCACGCCCATCAACCCACCCGCCGTGGCGTCGTGGTAGCCCAGCAGGTTCATGACCTTGACGCGCTGAGGCTCGTTCAGCAGGTCCAGGACGGCCTGGCGGCGGTCCTGGGGCAGGTCGGTGATGGCATCGGCGGCGTCGTCCGCACGCATGCGGTCCAGGACCGACGCGACGTCCTCGGCGCTGCGCGTCCGGAGCAGCTGGGTGAGCCGGTCCTCGTCGAGCTCCTCGAAGACGTCGGCCTCGAGCTCGGGGTCCCCGTGGACCTGGGTCAGCAGCTCGTCCTGCTCCTTGACGGACGCCGTCTCGATCAGGTCGGCGATCTGGGCGGCCTTGAGCCGCTGGAGCTGACCGAACGTGGACCGCACGAGGACCGAGGGCTCGTGCCCGATCAGGGCCTCGAACGCGCGCCAGTCGCGCGAGCGGTGGGGGCGGTCGGCCTTCGCACCACCCCACCACCCGCGCCCGCGGACCTCGAGACCCGTGACGATCCACTGGCCCGCGGCGTGCGTCAGGAGGATGTCGTTGGCCCGGACGAGGGCGGCCCGCTCGACGTCGATCAGACGGTGGCCGAGCACGTCCGCGCGGAGCAGGACCTCGCCGGCCCGGCGCTCGAACGGACGCACGTCCAGCCGTGCCGACGAGAGCTCGATCCGCTCCTCGCTCATGGCGGAGACGTCACCGATCGGCACGTAGACGACGCCGGAGGCGACCTGCACGACGAGCGCACTGACCTGCGGGTACTCGTCCGCCCGCAGCCTGATGATCGCGTCGGCGAGCTTGCCGAGCTGCTTGCCCTTCGTGTCGACCACCGGGTGCTTGAGCAGGGACGACAGGGAGACGACGGGGGGTGCAGCGTCCTCATCGATGGTGGTGTTCACGACCAGGCCCTTTCCGGAACGTGGTGAGCGCGGACGGCGCATGACTTGAGGGTAGGGGAGATCGCTCAGTGACCGAGCGCGAGCTGCACGACCCGGACGACCACGAGCGCCATCGCGATGAACAGGTAGGTCCGCAGCACGGTGAGGCCCACGCGCCGGCTCGCGGAGAGCTCCGGCAACGTGAGGAGGGTGAGCGGCGGCATCCGCCAGCTCGCGCGCAGGCTCTTGTCGACCCGCACCACCTCGGGTGCCGGGTGGCGCCGGCGATGGACCGCGAGACCCACCCCCGCCGCGACGGCGAGCAGGCTGCCGACCGCGAGGATCCACAGGATCGTGCCCGCCGTGATGGACGGGTACAGCACGCTCGCCGTCAGCACGATGGACATCATCACGAGCACGGCGATGACGAGCGAGGTGAAGAGGTTCAACCATCGGCCGTTGACCCACGGACCGAGCACCTGCGTGTCGTTGCACAGCAGCAGGAGGAACACCGTGGCCGACGGGAGCAGCACCCCGGCGAGGGTCTGGACCCCCACGGTGAGGAGCCCGAGGGGGCTCCCGGGGATCAGGACGACGACGGCGGCCACGGCGAGCAGCCCGGCGAACACCGCGTAGAAGCCCTTCGCCTCGCTCAGCTTGCGGTGCAGGGAGTGCTTCAACCCGAGCACGTCACCGATCGCGTACGACGTCGAGAGCCCGACGGCCGAGGCGCCGATGATCGACGCGTCGATCAGCGCGATCGCGAACAAGACCCCCGCGGCACGGCTGACGTACCGACCCAGACCCTGGGCGACCCCGAAGGCGTCGGTGAAGTTGCCGAGCTCCGGCCGACCGACGAACGTCGTGTAGGTGAACGTCATGATGGCGCCGGCGCCGACGATCACCATCACGATCCCGATCCACAGGTCGACCTTCTCGTAGCTCATGAACCGGGGCGTGATGCGCTTGTCGATCACGTACGACTGCTGGAAGAACAGCTGCCACGGCGCGACCGTCGTGCCGACGATCCCGATGATCAGCAGCATCACGGTCGACAGCTGCGCGCCGGCGGGCAGGCCCGGGACGAGGATGTCGTGCGCGACCTGGCCGGCGCTCGGGTGCACCATGAAGAAGATCGGGATCAGCAGGAGAGATCCGGCGACCAGCGCCATGCTGACCCGCTCGAACCGGCGGAACGATCCCGTGCTGACGGCGGCGACGATCACGGCCGCCGCGACGATCACCCCGGGCACCTGGGGAAGGCCGAGGTAGCGCAGGCCCAGGCTGATCCCGATGAACTCCGTGACGATCGTGAGCGCGTTGAGGATGAACAGGTCGATCACGCTGAACGCGCCCCAGAACTTCCCGAACCGCTCGAGGATGAGGCGCGCGTGGCCGACCCCTGTCACGGCGCCCAGGCGCAGCACCATCTCCTGGTTCACGTACAGCACGGGCACGAGCAGCAGCAGGGTCCACAGCAGTCGCGTGCCGTAGTTCTGACCCGCCTCGGTGTAGGTGCCGAAGGCGCCGGCGTCGTTGTCGCCGACCATCACGATCAGGCCGGGGCCCACGATCGCCAGCAGGGTGCGGAACTTCGCCGACAGGCGCGTGCGTGGTGCGTCGTCACCGAGTCGGATCGTGCCGAGCGCGCCTTCGATGTCGCCGAGGTGCGCGGAGTCGAGAACGGCAGACTCGCGCTGTGCTGAGGTGGAGCTCGTGTCGCTGGTCATGTCAACCTGCCCTCCGCGTGGACGTGCGGATCGGTCTGAGGTGGTCGAGCGGGCTGGCGGATCTCCTGCGTCCGTGCGCGAGAGGGTCCGTGCGACCTCGATCTCGTCGAGCGTCGCGGAGCCGGCCCCGGGGCGCCGGGCCCGGTGCGCCTAGAGCGCGACCGGCACCAGCAGGAGGCGCGGACTATGGCCTTCGTTCATCGACGCGCTCCTCTCGCTCCGCGAGGCACGCACGCGAGGTCAGACCGAGCGATCTGGGATTCCTCGTCCTCGTAAGACCTTTGGCACTTCGCGGCGTCAACCCGCCGGGGCGGGAGCCAATCGGAGCTACCCCTTAGGTCGGGATAGCCTGTCCTGACCCGGGGCGTCTCTGGACGTTCGGGGTCGCTGGCATGTTTCCGCGAAGGAGCCTCAGCTAACGACGGGCACCTTGCGG
>JAKBFW010000200.1 GCA_021833345.1 Pseudomonadota bacterium
CGACCGAGGCAGAATCGAGGGCACCTGCCGTGCCCGACCACCTGAACCGCGAGGATGCGATGACGACCGAGACCGACCCCCAGCAGCAGCTCACCGGCATCGGCGTCAGCCCGGGCCAGGCCTCCGGGCCGGTCGTCGCGATGCCGGCACCTGTCGCCGAGCCGCTCGCCGGCACGACGCTCGCCGACGGCGCCGACGCCGAGCAGGCCGCCGAGACGATCGCGGCCGCGTCGAGCCGCGCGCAGGCCGACCTCCGGGAGGCTGCGGGACGTGCGAGCGGAGCGGGCAAGGAGGTGCTCGAGACGACCGCGATGATGGCCGCGGACCCGACGCTCGTGTCGTCTGCCCAGCGCCTCGTGCGCGAGACCCGGCTCGACCCGGCTCGTGCGGTCTGGCAGGCCGCCGCCGCGGTGATCGACCAGCTCGCGGCCCTCGGCGGGTACATGGCCGAACGCACGCGGGACGTGGCCGACGTGCGCGACCGCATCGTCGCCGCGCTCACCGGTCAGCTGCCGCCCGGTGTGCCCGACGTGGGTCACCCGTTCGTCCTGGTCGCGACCGACCTGTCCCCCGCCGACACCGCGACGCTCGACCCGGCCCGCGTCGTGGCACTCGTCACGAGCGAGGGCGGACCGACGTCGCACACCGCGATCCTCGCGCGCGCCCTCGGCATCCCGGCCGTCGTCGGCACACCCGGGGCGACGTCGATCCCGGACGGGACCGTCGTGCTCGTCGACGGGGTCGCCGGTACCGTGACGCTCGACCCCACCGAGGCGCAGGTCGCCCGGGCGGTGGCGCTCGCCGCGCGCGTCCGGACCTTCGACGGGAGCGGGCGCACGAGCGACGGCCACCGGGTCCCGCTGCTCGCCAACGTCGGCGCACCCGAGGGCGCCCAGGCCGCGGCCGACGCGGGCGCCGAGGGCGTCGGGCTGTTCCGCACCGAGTTCTGCTTCCTCGACCGGACCGACGCGCCGTCCGTCACCGAGCAGGTCGCGCAGTACCGGCAGGTGCTCGCGGCGTTCCCCGGCAAGAAGGTCGTCGTCCGCACGCTCGACGCGGGCGCGGACAAGCCGCTCCCGTTCCTCACCAGCACCGACGAGCCGAACCCGGCTCTGGGCGTGCGCGGCTACCGCACGTCGTGGCGCAACCCCGAGGTGCTCGAGGACCAGCTCACCGCGATCGCGCAGGCCGCCGCGGCCGAGACCGCCGACGTCTGGGTGATGGCCCCGATGATCGCGACCGTCCCCGAGACGGCCGCGTTCGTCGAGCGCTGCCACGCGCACGGTCTCGGGACGGCCGGCGTGATGGTCGAGGTCCCGAGCGCGGCCCTGCAGTCCGGTCCGATCCTCGCGCGTGCCGCGTTCGCGAGCATCGGCACCAACGACCTGACCCAGTACGCGATGGCCTCCGACCGCATGCTCGGTGAGCTCGCGACGCTCTCGAGCGCCTGGCAGCCGGCCGTCCTGCAGCTCGTCGCGGCGACGTGTCGCGGCGGCGCGCAGCACGACCGGCCGGTCGGGGTGTGCGGCGAGGCCGCCGCCGATCCTGCGCTCGCCGTCGTCCTGGTCGGGCTCGGCGTCGCGACGCTCTCGATGACCGCACGAGCTCTGCCGGACGTCGCGGCGGTGCTCGGCTCGGTCACCCTCGAGACGTGCCGGGAGCTCGCGGCGCTCGCCGTCGACGCCGACTCGGCCGAGGACGCGCGTCGTGCCGTCCGCGCGCAGCTCCCCGTCCTCGAGGAGCTCGGGATCTGAGCGGACCGGGCCCACCCGGGCCCACCCGGGCCCGGGTGGGCCGGGCGACTCGCCTGACGGCGGGGACGACGACGGACGAGATCTCCGCTCGTGCAGGGACCCCTGCCGAGCGGGGATCCCGCCCGCCACCCGGTGGGCTCAGCCCGCGGTCGTGAGGTACGTCGCGAGAGCGTCGAGCGACGACCCGGCGTCGTCGTCCTCGGCCGCCAGGACGACCTCGTCGCCGAGGCGCGCACCGAGCGTCATGACGCTGAGGATGCTCGACGCCGGGACCGGGGAGCCGTCCGGGGTGCGGATCGTGACCGCGGCCGGCTGCTCGGCGGCGAGCTTGACGAACAGCGCGGCGGGCCGCGCGTGCAGCCCCTCCTCGATCGCGACGACGACACGACGTTCGAGCACGACGACCTCCTGAGCGACGAATACTGGTCTAGACCAGTATAGCCGCAGGTGTGCGGCGCCCGACCGGGCGTCGGACCGGTCGGGCGACAGCGGCGGAGGCCGGCGCGGTCGGGTCAGCGTCGCAGCGCCTGGGCGACCAGCCGCTCGCACACCTCGTGCGTCACGAGCGCGTCGGACGCATCGAGGAGCC
Organism: Pseudomonadota bacterium; assembly: GCA_021833345.1. Classification (GTDB taxonomy): domain Bacteria; phylum Actinomycetota; class Actinomycetes; order Actinomycetales; family Cellulomonadaceae; genus JAJDFX01. Next base: position 2,344 of record JAKBFW010000200.1, read on the forward strand.
GCCCGGCCCGCACGGCATCGAGGAACTCCCCCACCATCGCGACGAACCCACGCTGCTCCGGCGCGGAGACCCATCCGTCCCGCCGGGTCAGTCGCTCGCCGTCGGCGAGATCGACGACGTCCGCCAGATCCACGACCTGACGGCGTCGACCGTCACCGATCACGTCGAGGACCTCGTGCGAGAGCCCGGCCGTCCAGCTCATGATGCCGACCGCGAGGCGACCCCCGCCGGTGAAGTGCACGGACAGCCGTCGGCACGCCCCGAGGTCGTCGACGTGCGCGGTCGTCACGAGGTCCTCGAGAGCGGACGGGACCAGGAACCGCAGCGTGTCCACCACGTGGATGAAGTCGTCGAACACCATGTCCCGCGCCGCACCGGGACGGTGCTCCCGATGCTTCTGCAGCGACACGACGTCACGGTCGGCCCAGTCTGCGAGCGCCCGGTAGGCGGGTGCGTAGCGACGGTTGAACGCGACCATCAACGAGACACCGGTCTCCCTCGCGAGCGCGACGAGCTCCCGGGCGCTCGCGAGATCGAGCGCGAGCGGCTTGTCGACGAGCACCGGCACGCCGGCGCGCAGGAGCGTGGCGACGACCTCGGGGTGCGACTCCGACGAGGTGTGCACCAGCGCGGCGTCCAGACCCGCGTCGACGGCGTCGGCGAGGCTGCGGAAACGGTCCGGAACGCGGTAGGCGTCGGCGACGGCGTCGAGGGTCGACGCCGTCCGGGAGACCAGGACCGGCGTCACCCCGGGCATCGACGTGACCACCGGCAGGTAGGCCTTGCGCGCGATCGCGCCGACCCCGACGACGGCCACCCGCATCGCCCTGCCCCGTTCCTCGACGTCGACGTCCCCGGACCCCTTCAGCCTAGGGGCGAGTCCGACGCGGGGCAGCGGCCGGCAGCCGAGGTCGAGCGTGGCAGGATCGCCCCATGACGGAGACGACCGCCACCCCCGACCCCTCGGACCCGGCACCGACCACGCTGTGGGTCGAGCGCACCGGCACCCGCACGTACACCGGCCGCAGCTCACGCGGCGCGGAGGTGCTGATCGGCCCCGCCGAGGCCGGTGCGGTGTTCACACCGGGAGAGCTGCTCAAGATCGCCCTCGCCGGCTGCACCGGGATGAGCGCGGACAACGCCCTGTCCCGACGGCTCGGCGCCGACGTGCCCGTGACGGTGCGCGTGAGCGGCCAGGCCGACCGCGAGAACGAGTACTACCCGGCGCTGACCGAAGACCTCGTGGTCGACATGTCGAGCCTCGACGAGGCTCAGCGCGCGCGCCTGCTCACCGTGGTCCGACGTGCGGTCGACCAGGTGTGCACGGTCGGCCGCACGCTCTCTCGGAGCACCCCGATCGAGCTCG
>JAKBFW010000201.1 GCA_021833345.1 Pseudomonadota bacterium
AGGCTAAGCGGTCCCGGGGCGGACCGGCGCCGCGCCCGCTGGCTAGTGTGGACGGCGTGAGCGACCTCCCCTCCCCGGTGTCCCAGACGTTCGACCCGACCCGCTGGCGCAGCGTCGTCGGCTTCGAGGACCTCACGGACCTCACGTACCACCGCGGCGTCGACCGGACGGGCGACGAGCGCGACCTTCCCGTCGTCCGCGTCGCCTTCGACCGGCCCGAGGTGCGCAACGCGTTCCGACCGCACACGGTGGACGAGCTGTACCGGGTCCTCGACCACGCGCGGATGACCTCCGACGTCGGCACCGTGCTGCTGACCGGCAACGGGCCGAGCCCCAAGGACGGCGGCTGGGCGTTCTGCTCGGGCGGCGACCAGCGGATCCGCGGACGCGACGGCTACCGCTACACGGACTCCACCGGGGCGGAGACCGCGGACCACGTCGACCCGGCGCGGGCCGGCCGGCTGCACATCCTCGAGGTGCAGCGACTGATCCGCACGATGCCGAAGGTCGTGGTCGCGGTCGTCGGGGGTTGGGCCGCAGGCGGCGGGCACTCGCTGCACGTCGTCGCGGACCTGACGATCGCGAGCCGGCAGCACGCGCGGTTCATGCAGACCGATGCGAACGTCGGGTCCTTCGACGCGGGCTACGGCTCCGCGTACCTCGCCCGTCAGGTCGGCCAGAAGCGCGCCCGGGAGATCTTCTTCCTGGCCCGGGAGTACTCGGCCGAGCAGGCCCTCACCTGGGGTGCGGTGAACGACGTCGTCGATCACGACCGGCTCGAGGACGCCGCTCTCGAGTACGCCCGGATCATCGCGACCAAGTCACCGCAGGCGATCCGGATGCTCAAGTTCGCCTTCAACCTGGCGGACGACGGCCTCGCCGGTCAGCAGGTCTTCGCCGGAGAGGCGACCCGGCTCGCCTACATGACCGACGAGGCCGTCGAGGGGCGGGACGCCTTCCTCGAGCACCGCGACCCCGACTGGTCCGGCTTCCCGTACGCGTTCTGATCGACCGGTCAGCGGGCGGGGACCAGCCAGCCCAGCACGCTCACGAGCTGGCTCGCTCCCCACGCCAGGCCGACGACCAGGCCCAGCAGGATGACCAGGGCGAGCGCGAGGGGCACGGCCTCGCGGAGATCGTGCTCGATCGGGTCGTGATCCGGGTGGTGCGTGATCGTGGACATGCACTCAGGCTCGCGCGTGAGGGCAACGTGGCGGATCGACCCGTGGGCTGAGCTCCGCACCACCGCCGTCATCCCTCAGCGTGGCGCCGGAGCCTCGGACGTCATGCTGCAGGGTGACCAGACGACGGTGCGACCGGAGGCAGGAGCCGGTCAGGACGCGCTGACCGACGCCGAGGTGCGCGGCACGAGCTCGATCCAGGTGTTCCCAGGTGCAAGGAGGACCGGCGCACCACTCGCACTGGTGAGCACCACTGGCTGCGCTACTGACCCCTTGGACCACTTCGCGGCGATCTGCTTGCCACCGCTGAACACGACGGCGTCACCACTGTCGATCATGACCGTCTCGGGTATGGGGTTGCCCGCCGGGTCCACGCCCACCGAAGCATCCATCCTGACTCGCAGCACGACGATGTTCACGGCCGCGATCCGCACGCCCGCTGAGGTCACATCGGGTGTCGAGCCCTCCGATCTCAGGAACGCATTCTTGTCCGCCGCCCAGGACCAGATGGGGTGCTCGACACCGGACATCCGGATGTCGATCGTCGAGGCGGGGGTGCCCGACGCGGCCGCGGACGCCTGCTGTGCGGTCGACGCGAACCCGAACTGTGGCGCCGGTGACGCGGAGTGGTTCGCGTCAGCGAGAGACCAGAACACCGACGGCGTCCCCAGCACATTGTGCGGGGCCCGACGGGTGTTGATTCGCTCAAAGCCCTTGGACCCGAGATCCATGCTGATGAGCTGGACGCCGGCAGCCTTGATCGCGTTGACGAAGGTGGCGACCCCGCCCGAGAAGGCAAGCAGGCCGTGCATCGGCGCGCTGATGCCGGCGTCCATGGGCCGCACCGACCGGACGGGACCGACCTTGTCGGGCACGACCGACTGGTAGACGGCAGCGAACCGGGTGATACCCCCCTCCACGACCTCCTCCCAGACCATGTCCGCCTGGTCGAGGCCGGTCTGAGGTCGCGCCTCGATCGAGTTCTCGATCTTCACCGTGAGCGCCGGCCGGGTCACGACGTCGGCCGACGCCACCCCGGTCAACGGCCAGGTCGGGGGCACGGAGGGCGTCGGCGGCGCGCTCTTGTCGGGCGCGATCGACGGGCCGATCGTCAGGTTCGCCGTCGACGGGGCCGTCGGGCTCGAACCGCACGCGGCGAGGGCGACGACCACACCGACCGTGAGCAACGCGGCCGCCCCGCGGCGAGACGTGCGGGCTGCGCGGGTCGCGAGGAAGGGCACGGGCAGACTCCTTGTGGGTGCGGCCGGGCGGCAGGGGCGTCACCGCCACTCTACGTCGCGACCTAGGCTGGACCGGTGAGTCGCCCACTGATCCCCGCGCCGGTGTCGGCGAGCCGGGCGCTCGACCTGCTCCCCCTCCTCGACGCGGCACTCTCGGGGGACGGACCCGCGATCGCCCCGACGGATCTCGCCGGACGTGCCGCACCGGTCACGGGCGCCGAGGTGCCCGACGACGTCGCCGTCGTGCTCCACACCTCCGGCTCGACCGGTGCGAGTCGCGCGGTCATGCTCGGGTCGCGGGCGCTGCGCGCCTCCGCGGAGGCAACGGCCCATGCCCTCGGCGCGACGGCCGACGGGCGCACCCAGTGGCTGCTCGCGCTGCCGCCGGTGCACGTGGCCGGCGTGCAGGTCGTCGTCCGCTCCGTGCTCGCCGGCACCGTTCCGGCCGTGATGGATCTCGCGGGCGGGTTCCGTGCCGCGTCGTTCGCCGCGACGGCCGCAACGATGACCGGTGAACGGCGCCACACCTCGCTCGTGCCCACCCAGCTCGTCCGACTGCTCGACGACCCCGACGGCGCGCGCGCGCTCCGGTCCTTCGACGCCGTCCTCCTCGGCGGCGCCGCGACGACGACGGCACTGCTCGACCGTGCACGCGAGGCCGGGGTCCTGGCCGTCACGACCTACGGGATGACCGAGACGTGCGGCGGCTGCGTGTACGACGGCCGCCCGCTGGACCGCGTCCGCGTCGATCTCGACGCCGAGGGTCGGATCCTGCTCGGCGGCCCGGTGCTCGCCACCGGGTACCTCGGCCGTCCGGACCTCGACGCCGAGGCGTTCGTCACCCGGCACGGCGAGCGATGGCTGCGGACCTCCGACCTCGGGGAGGTCGACGACGCGGGTCGCCTTCGGGTGTCCGGGCGCGTCGACGACGTGATCATCACCGGAGGGGTCAACGTCTCGCCCGGCGCGGTCGAGCACGTGCTCGCCGACGTCGACGGCGTCGCCGAGGTGTGCGTCGTCGGGCTGCCCGACGACGAGTGGGGGCAGGTGGTGACGGCCGTGCTGGTGCTGCGGCCGGGTGCCGCGGCGCCGACGCTCGCGACGGTCCGGGCTGCGGCGGCCGAGCGGCTCGGTGCGCCGTCCGCGCCGCGCGGCGTCGTCGTCGTCGGCGCGCTCCCGCTCCGGGGTCCGGGCAAGCCGGACCGCCGTGCGGTGTCGGTCCTCGCGCGCGAAGTGCTG
>JAKBFW010000202.1 GCA_021833345.1 Pseudomonadota bacterium
CGCGACCGCAGCCGTGGCCGGCGCGTTCCTCGACGGCGTGGCCGACGGCACCCCGGCGCAGCAGGCCGGGCTCGCCGCGGGGGACACGATCACGGCGCTCGGCGGCGTCGCCGTCGGTTCGGCCGATGCCCTCAGCCAGCTGCTCTCCGGGTACGCACCAGGAGCCCAGGTGACGGTGACCTGGATCTCCGGCACCACCGGAGCGAGCCGGACGGCGACCGTGACGCTGATCGCCGGGCCGGCCGACTGACCGCGACGTCGACGTCGGCCGGGCGCACCGGGCCCCGCAGGTCTGCTCCTGCGGGGCCCGGTGCGGTCTCGCCGCGGCGTCCGTCAGCGCACGCGGTGCTGCAGGTAGTACTCGATCAGTCCGCGCGTCGACGAGTCCTGCGCGGACAGGACCGACTCGTCGCCCGCGACCGCCGGAGCGATCTCCATCGCGAGCTTCTTGCCGAGCTCGACCCCCCACTGGTCGAAGCTGTCGATACCCCACACGGTCCCCTGGACGAACGTGATGTGCTCGTACAGAGCGATGAGCTGACCGAGGACGGACGGGGTGAGCGCCGGCGCCATGATGGACGTGGTGGGGCGGTTCCCGCTGAACACCCGGGCCGGCACGATCTCCTCGGGGGTGCCCTCCGCGCGGACCTCGTCCGCGGTCTTGCCGAAGGCGAGGGCCTTCGTCTGGGCGAAGAAGTTGGCGAGGAACAGCTCGTGGACGTCGGCGTCGCCGCCGGGTGCATCGACGTCGTGGAGCGGGTGCGAGGGCGTCGCGACCGCGATGAAGTCGGCGGGGATCAGGCGGGTGCCCTGGTGGATGAGCTGGTAGAAGGCGTGCTGCCCGTTGGTGCCGGGCTCGCCCCAGAAGATCTCACCCGTCTGGCTGGTGACCGGGCTGCCGTCCCAGCGGACCGACTTGCCGTTCGACTCCATCGTGAGCTGCTGCAGGTACGCGGCGAACCGGTGCAGCGACTGCGCGTACGGCAGCACCGCGTGGGTGTGAGCGTCCAGGAAGTTCACGTACCAGACGTTCAGCAGGCCCATCAGCACGGGGACGTTCTCGGCGAACGGGGTGGTCCGCAGGTGCTCGTCGACGACGTGGAACCCGTCGAGGAACGCGCGGAACGCGTCTGGACCGATCGCGATCGCGAGCGAGGTCCCGATCGCGGAGTCCACCGAGTAGCGGCCGCCGACCCAGTCCCAGAAACCGAACGCGTTCTGCGGGTCGATCCCGAACGCCTCGACCTTCGCAAGAGCCGTGGACACGGCGACGAAATGGCGCGAGACGGCGTGCGTGCGCGCCTCGTCCGAGTCCTCGATCGCCCCGGACGCGAGGAGCCCGTCCCAGAGCCAGGCGCGTGCGAGACGGGCGTTCGTGAGGGTCTCCAACGTGCCGAACGTCTTCGACGCGACGATGAACAGCGTCGTCGCCGGGTCGAGTCCCTGGCAGGTCTGGGCGACGTCGGTCGGGTCGATGTTGGAGACGAACCGCACCTCGAGACCGTCCGCGACGTAGGGCTTGAGCGCCTCGTACGCCATCACAGGCCCGAGGTCGGAGCCGCCGATGCCGATGTTGACGACGGTCGCGACCCGTGCGCCGGTGACGCCGGTCCACTCGCCGGACCGGACCTTCTCGGCGAACGCGGCGACCTTGGCGAGCTCGGTCTGGACGTCGACGTCGACCTGCTGCCGGTCCACCACCAACGCCGGAGTCGAGCCGCGGGGGCGACGGAGGGCCGTGTGCAGCACCGCACGGTCCTCGGTCACGTTGATGTGGCTGCCCGAGAACATCGCGTCGATGCGCTCGTCGAGCCCGACGGCCTTGGCCAGGTCGACGAGCAGCGCGAGGGTCTCGTCGGAGATGAGGTTCTTCGACAGGTCGACGTGCAGGTCTCCGACCGTGCGGGACAGGCGCGCGGCACGCTCGGGGTCGGTCGCGAACCAGGACCGCAGGTCCGGTTCGAGCGCGTCCCGATGGGTCGTGAGGGCCGCCCAGGCGGCGGTGGTCGTGGCGTCGATCGGTGTGGTGGGCACGGTGCTCCTTCTCGCGGCTGTCGTTCGGGACCACCGTATTGCCCCCGCGGCCACGACGGGAGCGGACCTCGGTCCGCCGGGGCTCGCACCTGGGTACGCTGCGCCGGTGGGGACCTCGACCGGAGCAGGCGCGCTCGAGGTGCGCGGGCTGCGCAAGGCTTTCGGCAGCACGGTCGCCGTCGACGGGCTCGACCTCGACATCCCGGCGGGCTCGATGTTCGGTCTCGTCGGTCCGAACGGCGCGGGCAAGACCACGACCCTCTCCATGGTGACGGGGCTCCTCGTCCCGGACGCGGGGTCCGTCCGGGTCCACGGCGTCGACCTGTGGACGCAGCCCGACCGTGCCAAGCGGCTCATCGGCGTGCTGCCGGACGGGCTGCGCACCTTCGACCGGCTGACCGGCGCGGAGCTGATCTCCTACGCCGGTCTGCTGCGGGGGATGGACCCTGAGGTGGTTCGGGGACGACGGGACGACCTGCTCGCGGCGCTCGACCTCGCGACGGCTCCCGGCGTTCTCGTCGCCGACTACTCGGCGGGCATGACCAAGAAGGTGGCGCTCGCGTGCGCGCTCGTGCACGCGCCGCGGCTCCTCGTCCTGGACGAGCCGTTCGAGGCGGTCGACCCGGTCTCCGCCGGGGCGATCCGGACCATCCTGGCCCGGTTCGTGGAGGCGGGCGGGACCGTCGTGCTCTCGAGCCACGTCATGGCCCTCGTCGAGAGGATGTGCGACCACGTCGCGGTGATCGCGGGCGGACGGGTGCTCGCCGTCGGGACCCTCGACGACGTCCGGGCCGGTCAGGACCTCGAGACCCGGTTCCTGGGACTTCTCGGCGGGTGCGGGCCCGAGCTGGAGCTGTCGTGGTTGCGACCGTCGTCCGCCTCAAGCTGACGCTGCTGCGGCACTCGCTGCGCCGGGACCCGTGGCGGCTGGTCGTGCTGCTCCTCGGCATCCTGTGGGCGCTCGGGACCGTGCCCTCGTTGCTCGCCGGCGCGTGGTGGCTCGCGGGGCCCGGTGCCGCGGCGCGCCCCGAGGTCCTCGTCGTCGTCGGCACGCTCCTCGTGGTCGGGTGGGTCGTCATCCCGGTCCTCGTGTTCGGGACGGACGACTCCCTCGACCCGGTGAGGTTCGCGACGTTCGCGGTCCCGGTGCGCCGGCTGCTCCCGGCGCTCGGTGTCGCGAGCGTGATCAGCGTGCCTGCGGTGTTCGCCGGTGCCGTGTGCGTCCTGAGCGTGGTCGCGTGGGCAGGGGCGGGCCCTCAGGTCACGGTCGTGGCGGCGCTCGGCGCCCCGCTGTCGTGGGTGACGTGCGTGCTGTCGGCGCGCGTCGCGACGCTGGCGGCGACCCGCCTGCTCGGCACGCGCCGGGGTCGACGGCTCGCCGCGGCCGCGCTGATCGTCGTGCTCGCGTCGGTGGCGCTCCTGGTGGGGGTCGTCGGCTCGCTCGGCATGAGCGCCGCCCTCGAGGGCGTGCCCGCGCTGAGCCGTGTCCTCGGGTGGTCGCCGCTCGCGCTCACCTGGGCGGCGCCGGGAGCGGCCGCCGCGGGCGACCTCTCCGGTGCGCTCGGACGACTCCTTCTCGCGCTGGGGTGGGCGTTCGCGCTGACGGTCGTCTGGGAGCGCTTGCTCC
>JAKBFW010000051.1 GCA_021833345.1 Pseudomonadota bacterium
CGGATGAGCCAACCGACGTTGGAGGAGGCCTTGGACCGGGTCGTGGGCGACCACCACGAGGCCGGTCGAGGCGCGGACCACGTGGTGGATCTCGTGCGGAGCCGATTCGGCCGAGGCGCCATCGCCCCAGGTTCGGTCGTGACGGCGGGACGCTCAGAACTTCCGACTACCATCAGTCCCGTGCTCGATCTATCCTGATCGTGAAGAGTCCCAGTATGGGAGTGACGGGGGTAGGAATGCCTCTCTCCGAGTACGAGCAGCGGGTACTGGAGCAGATGGAGCGGCAGCTCTCATCTGATGACCCGCGGCTCGCCAACACGTTGACGACCCGGCGGAGCCGGGGTGTCAGCCGCTACGTGCTCGCGGGCGTCGGCGCCGTGCTCGGGATGTTTCTGCTCGTGGTCGGTGTCTCTCGCCCGGCCTGGTGGCTCGGCGTGCTGGGGTTCGTCGTGATGTTCGCCGCGGTGACGTTCGCCTTGGCCGGGCCCCGTCGTTCCGGTCCGCGGGGAGTCGTCGAGAACGGCAAGGTTCGCGGAGTGAAGCCGACCGGACGGTCGACATCGCGGAACCGCTCGTTCATGACCCGCTTGGAAGAGCGTTGGGATCGCCGTCGCGAGCAGGGCGACCGCTGACCGCACGCGCGACCGCGGCGGTGACCATGGTCACCTGTCGTCGGAGTTCGATGGGCGTGGGCTCGGACGGAGCCGGCGCGTAGCGAAGGTCTTCCACGGCCGCCGCAAGATCGTGCAGGGCGGCATGCTCGCCCTGGGTGAGGTCCGCCCCTGCGTCGTGCATGCGTCGAGTCACGGCGGCGACCACGGCGCGTGGCGTGCTCGCGTCGGTCCACTGCACGCCCCAGCCGGAGATCTGCCGCCTGAGGGTCGCCCAGGCCTCTTCGGGGCCGAGGGTCGCGCTGCGACGACGCCGGCGCAGACCGAGGAAGCCCAGCACGGTCCCGACGACGACCGCCGCTGCCGCCCCTCCGCCCCACGGCCAGCCCGGTGCCCAGGAGCCGGTCGATCCCGTCGTGCCCGCAGCGCCGGCCGTCGGCGCGATGGTGGGGATCGACGAGCTCGCCGGGTGCGAGCTCTCGCTCGTGGCAGAGGCTGAGGGTGTCGGCCCTGATGCCGTCGCAGGTGACGTCCAGGCCGGCGCGAGGCCGGTCTGGACGGCCGGTGTCGGTTCGAACCGGACCCACCCTGCCCCGGCGAAGTACAGCTCCGGCCAGGCGTGCGTCTGCCTGCCGGTGACGGTGTAGGTGGTGCCGTTCGCCTGGCCCGGGAGGAAGCCGACCGCGATGCGCGCGGGGATGCCGAGCATGCGTGCCATCACCGTCATCGCGGTGGCGAAGTGGACGCAGTACCCGCGTTTCCCCTGGAGGAAGTCCCAGACGGCGTCGTCCGAGACGACCGGCGCGACGGTGGTGTCGTAGGTGAAGTTGCGCGAGTCGCGGAAGTAGTTCTGCAGCGCGACGGCCTGCTCGTACGGCGTCGTCGCCCCGGCGGTGACCTTCTGGGCGACCAGGCGCACGGCGGACGTCTTGCTCGTCTGCGGGACCGCGAGCGACTCGACTGGCACGTCGGCGAGCCGTCCCGCAGCGGCGAGCTGGGCAGCGGTCCAGGTCGGGAGGCTCGCCGACATCGAGTACGACATGCCTGCCGAGGTGGGCTGCCGACCGAGCACCTCGTCGCGAGTGGCGTCGTAGGACCATGACCCGGCGATCGTCACCTCGCGCGGAGCGATCGTGATCGGCAGGTGGACGTCCTGCAGACGTCCGATCGTGACCTGGACGCCGACGCCGGGAGGAGTCGGCGCGTCCGCACCGATGGGCGCGAGCCGGCCACCCGAGACGACGGGAACAAGGTCGGATGCCGGGGTTCCGGGATCGCTCCACGAACGGCCGTCGAAGGTCGTCATCGTGAAGACCCGGAGCGGTCCGATGTCGGGCGAGGCCGTGGTGTAGGTGAGGATGACCTGACCTGATCGGGAGCCGAGATCGGCCCGGAGGTCGAGGTCCGAGCTGATGCGTACCGCGCCGCCGGCGTCGTTGCCCCACGTCGGGAGCGTCACGCTCGCCCAGGTCGGCAGGTACGCGAGCGCCGGTGCGACCAGCAGGGTCGCTGCGGCGACGGCGGCGATGTACCGGGCGGTGAGCGAGGTCATCCGCGCCCGTTCCGCGAGGGTGTTCGATCCGTTCGTCACGGGCGTGGTGCTTGCCGCGAGCAGCATCAGGTAGCCGACGGCCGAGAGGACGAATCCCCACCACGGTGCCGGCAGGCCGAGCGCGGTCGTGGGGACCCAGAGGGCGACCGCGACGAGGCCGGACCACGCCGGTGCCCGCAGACCGACCGCGACGGCGTCGAGCAGGAGGTACACGACCAGGCTGCCGGCAACCAGGAGCATCTCCATCGGCGTGGACGAGGCCATCGGGGGGAAGGACCCGTTCGCCTGGGACGCGGCCTCGTGGGCCGCCTCGACCAGGTGCCCGATGGTCCGGCCGTCGAGCACCATCGAGAACGTCCCACCCGGACCGCCGTACCCCAGGGCCAGACCGAGCGCGCCGAGCGCGAACCCGACGACGGTGGGGATCGCCGCATTCCGGGATCCGCGGCGCAGCAGGCCGACGACGCCCGCGGCGGCGGTCAGGGCCAGGAAGGACACGACGAGCCAGCGGCCCGGCTCGACCGCTGCTGTCAGGGTGCCCAGGCCCCCGGCGACCATCGCGACGCACGCGATCCGCACCGCGACGGCTCGAGTCAGGCTCGACGGCACGATCACGGGTGAGTCCTCACGAGGGCGTCCCATGTCGAGGTGAGGTCATCGGTCGGCGACGCGAGGGAGGTCCACCACCCTGCGTGCAGCAGTGCCGTCTGGCTGTCTCGCGCGCGGCGCAGCTCCTCGTCATCCGCATCAGGGGTCCGGACGACGGCCCAGCCGCGACCGGGGCCGACGGCGGCGGCGAGGGCGGAGCATGCCTGCGGCGACATCGGCCCGACCACGGCGACGACCGTCTCCGACGGGTCGTGCGTCGCGAGGGTCTCGGCCGCGTCGAGGAGCTGCGCCTCGGCACGCTCGCCGGTGATCGGTCCGGTGAGGTCGATCGTCGCGTCGAGCAAGGTCGCCACGGCGGCGTCGTTCCGTGGCGGGTGGGCGTGGACCTGCGTCGATCGGGGCGCGGTGGAGCTCGCCACCCCGGTGGGGAGGAACCGGACCGGGTGCCCGGCGCGCAGCATCGCCAGCGCGACGGACGCGGCGAGAGAGATCGACCACTCGACCCCCACGTCGTCGCCGGGCAGGTCGACGAGGACGGTCACCGGTCGCTTTCCCGACCGTTCGTCGTTGCGGACCAGCATCGTCCCGCGCTTCGCGCTCGACGCCCAGTGCACGCGACGCAGGTCGTCTCCGGGTCGGTACACCCGGAGGGCGGCGTCGTCCGCGGAGGGCGTGCGTGCGCCGCGGGCAGCCGTGTCCGGGTCGCTGCTCAGCCCGCCGCTGGGGATCTCGAGATCGACCACGTGCGGCCACACGGCGAGGTCGACGGCGCGACCGAGCGTCTGCGACCGGGTGAAGAGGCCGAACGGGTCCCCGACCGTCGCGGTGACCGGGCCGATCGGCCATCGACCCCGGCGGACGGCCTGGACGTCGTAGACGAGTGTGACCTCGCGCGGCCGACGCGTGACGGACGCACGGAGCGGGTGGCCGTCCGACAGCTCGACCGCCGCGCGTTCGCGGAGCTGGAGCCTGCCCAGCTGCGCGCGGTGGCCCGGTGCCGGCGTGATGTGCACCGTGACCCGTCCCGGGAGCCCGACGCTCAGGGTCTGCGGGACGATCGTGCGGCGCACCTGAAGATTCCGATGCGCGCGGAGGTGCTCGATCGTGGCGGCGACGGCGGAGACCGCGACGAGGACGACCAGCAGCGCACCGGCACGGGCCAGGTCCTGTGACCCGAGCGCGACCGCGACGACCGCCGTCAGCACACCGGCGACTGCCAGGGCCCAGCCGCGCGTGGTGGGCCGCAGATCCATCAGCCGGTGGCCCGACGGGCACGCACCGCGTCGAGCGAACCCGGGGTGTACGCCGGGAGCGGGACGCGTGCGACGAGGTCCCGGACGGTGTCGACGGGTGAGCGGCCAGCCAGGCGCGCCTGGGTGCTCGGCAGGAGGCGATGGGCGAGGACAGGTTCGGCGAGCGTCTGGACGTCGTCCGGCAGGACGTGGTCGCGACCGCGGATCGCCGCGAGCGACTTGGCCGCCCGCAGGAGCTGGATCGACGCTCGTGGTGATGCGCCGAGACGGAGCCCGTCGTCCTGCCGGGTCGCTTCGACGAGGGCGACCACGTAGCGCTTGACCGCGGGTGCGGCGTACAGGTTGCGTGCGACGGTGATGAGGCGCAGGACCGTCGCGGCGTCGGTGACCGGGTGGAGATGATCGAGCGGGTCGGTGGTCTCCTGCCGGTCGAGCATCTCGAGCTCGGCCTGGGTGCCCGGGTACCCGATGGCGAGCCGGGCCATGAACCGGTCACGCTGCGCCTCGGGGAGCGGGTACGTCCCCTCCATCTCGATCGGGTTCTGGGTGGCGATCACCAGGAACGGGCGCGGGAGCGCGTAGGTCGTCCCGTCGACGGTCGTATGGGCCTCCTGCATCGACTCCAGGAGCGCCGACTGCGTCTTGGGTGAGGCGCGGTTGATCTCGTCGCCGATCACGATGTGGGAGAAGACCGGCCCGGGCCGGAACTCGAACTCGTGGGACTCGGATCGGTAGATCGTCACGCCGGTGAGGTCGCTGGGGAGCAGGTCCGGGGTGAACTGGATCCGACCGACCGTGCAGTCGATGGTTCGCGCGAGAGCCTTGGCGAGGGTCGTCTTCCCGACGCCGGGGACGTCCTCGAGGAGGAGATGGCCCTCCGCGAGGAGGACGGCGACGGTCAGGCGAACGAGGTCGGGTCGTCCGGACAGCACGGTCTCGACACCTGCCGAGATCCGGCCGGTCACCTCGACGAGCTCGTCCAGCTCGTCGGTGGTGGGCATGGGTTGCAGCAACGGGACTCCTCTGTTCCGACTGCTCCGAGCGTAGAGGCTCATCCGCCGAACCGGGAGCGGTCGGTGCCACCGTCGCGCGGGACACCCGCTCGCCGTCCTCGTGCCCTCCACTTTCCTCCCTCACGCGGACCTTCCGCGTCTCCCGCACGGTCGGTGGGACGCCGGCCGGCCCCGGGAGCACGACCACACGCGTCTTGGCGCAGGTCAGCGCGACGTCGCCCATGCCGGACGCCTGACGGGGCTGCGGATCCCTCCACTTTGCACCACCGCCGCTGACCTGGGATTTCACCCGGATGGGCGCAGAAGATCGCAGAGCCGTTCGTTGACGGTGGAGGAAAGTGGAGTACCGTGGAGCAACCGGGAGGGCCGGGGAGTCGGTGGGGGGAGGTGCGCGGATGAGCATCGAGTCGTCCCTCGGCGCACTCGGCTCCGGCCTCCCGTTCATGGGGACGCACACGCCGCGTCTCGACGACAAGGGCCGGCTGATCCTTCCGGCCAAGTTCCGCGCGCACCTCGCGCCCGGACTGGTCATCACGCGAGGTCAGGAGCGGTGCTTGTTCCTGCTCCCGCTCGACGAGTTCCGCCGCATGCACGAGGAGATCCGGCAGGCGCCGGTGACCTCGAAGCAGGCGCGTGACTACCAGCGCGTCTTCCTGTCCGGCGCGAGCGACGAGCTTCCGGACAGGCAGGGCCGCATCTCGATCCCGGCGCCCCTGCGCGCCTACGCGGGTCTGGACCGCGACGTCGCCGTGATCGGGATGGGCGCTCGCGTCGAGCTCTGGGACCTCCCGTCGTGGGAGGCCTACCTGGCCGAGCAGGAAGAGGGCTATGCGACGACCGCCGAGGAGGTGGGCAGCCGCATGTTCCCGTGACCCCGTCACGCCCTCCGGTGAGGTCTCCTCCCGTCCGTTCTGACGCACTTCCCCGGCGTCAGAGGGCCGGTGGGGGACCTGGTCGGACGGCGGAGGGGCCGCCCGACCACCACATCCGGCACGCGAGAGCCATCAGGGCACGTAGGACCCGCAGCACGACGAGATCCACGGAGGAGGACCGATGGTCGACCAGCCCGCCGAGGCGGCCGCCCGCCACACCCCCGTGATGCTGGCCCGCTGCGTCGAGCTGCTCGCTCCGGCTCTGCGGGTGCCGGGCGCGGTGATGGTCGACTCGACTCTCGGCATGGGCGGGCACGCCGAGGCGGTGCTCGAGGCTTTCCCGGACGTCGTCGTGATCGGGCTCGACCGTGACCCCGAGGCGCTCGACCTCGCCGGGCGACGGCTCGCCCGGTTCGGTGACCGCTTCACGGCGGTGCACGCGGTCTACGACGACGTCCTGACCGTCCTGGGCCGTCTCGGCGTCGCCCAGGTCGAGGCCGTCCTGATGGACCTCGGGGTCTCCTCGCTCCAGCTCGACGAGGTCGCGCGCGGCTTCTCGTACTCCCAGGACGCGCCGCTCGACATGCGCATGGACCCGTCCGGCGGGACGACGGCCGCCGACGTCCTGAACAGCTATGACGAACGTGAGCTCACCCGCGTCCTGCGGGAGTACGGCGAGGAGAGGTTCGCCCAGCGCATCGCTCGCAACATCGTCGCGGCGCGCGACCGCCGTCCGCTCGAGCGCACGGGCGAGCTCGTCGCGATCCTGCAGGCGAGCATCCCGGCTGCGACGCGCAAGACCGGCGGTCACCCGGCGAAGCGGACGTTCCAGGCGCTGCGGATCGAGGTCAACCGCGAGCTCGAGACCCTCGAGCGCGCGCTCCCCGCGTCGATCGAGGCCCTCGCGGTCGGTGGACGGATCGTCGTGGAGGCATATCACTCGCTCGAGGACCGGCTCGTCAAGAGGGCCCTCGCGGTGGGCGCGGTGTCGAGCGCACCGGTCGACCTTCCGGTCGAGCCGGACACGCACCGACCGTTCCTCCGCCTCGTCACGCGCGGCGCCGAGGAGGCGGACGAGGCCGAGATCGCTCGCAACCCTCGATCGCAGTCGGTGCGTCTCCGCGCTGCCGAACGGCTACGGCCGACACCTGACCACCTCCGACTGCACCGACCCGCTGACACCCACCGAAAGGGGACGTCGTCGTGAGCGCGCTTCCGCAGTTCGCGCCAGCCCCGCGCCCGGTACCGCAGCGGGCCACCCCGGCTCCGCGCCCACGGCTCCGGATCGTGGGAGCGCCGATCCACGAGCGCACGCGCGTGCCGTTCGTCCTGCTCTGCATCTCGATCCTGGCTGCCGCTCTGCTCGGGGCGCTTCTTCTCAACACGAGCATGGCGCGGGGCGCCTACGAGGCGCACGACCTGACCCGTCAGCTCGCCTCGCTTGCGCGCGACGAGCAGGGTCTGTCGACCGCGCTCGACGCGAAGGCGTCGCCGGCGGAGCTCGCCGCCGCGGCACAAGCGCTGGGCATGGTGCCCGCGCCCGGTCTCGCGTTCCTCCGGCTCTCGGACGGCGCCGTCCTCGGCACCCCGATGGCGGCGCACTGATGGCGCCGCCGATCGAGGGGCACGGCCAGGAACCGCGTGACCCGATCCGGCCCGCACGGACGGGTCGACCTGACTCGACGGGGCGGGCGCGACGCCCGGAGGGTGCGGCACCTCGAGGCGCGCGACGTCCGGCCTCCGAACGCGGCGCCACGAACAGCTCGACAGCGGCGCGCAGGACTGCGGCGCGCGAGGCCTCGTCTCGTGGCACCGCGGCTCGCGGCGACGTGCGACGCCCGCTCGACCCTGCCGCGAAGGCGGCGCGGACCGAGGCGAGGCGTCGGGCGAGGGTGGGAGCCCCCGAGCGGCGGCAGGCGATCCTGACCGTGATCGTCCTCGGTGTGATCGCGGTGTTCGGCGGTCGTCTCGTGTACGTCCAGGCGATCAAGGGTCCGGCGATCGCCCAGGTCGCCCTGGACGACCGCCTGACCACGACGACGCTGCCGGCGGACCGCGGCGAGATCACGGATGCCAACGGCGTCGCCCTCGCGGTGTCGGTCGAGCGCTACACGATCACCGCGGACCAGACGCTCATCGCCTCCTGGGATCCCACCTCGGCGTCAGGTCCGAGCCAGCGTGGTCCGGCCGGCGCCGCCGCGGCCCTGGCACCGTTGCTCGAGCTGGATCCGGCCGAGCTCGGCGCGACCCTCGTCGGCGACCGGCGGTACGTGATCCTCAAGAAGGACGTGCTCCCCGAGGTGCGCAACGCGATCATGGAGCTCGCCATCCCGGGCATCAACGCGGAACGGACGACCGAGCGCGTGTACCCGGGTGGTGCCGTCGGCGGGAACGTCCTCGGGTTCGTGGGTGCGGACGGCAAGGGGCAGGCAGGGATCGAGTACGCGCTCAACTCCGAGCTCACGGGCACCGCGGGTTCGGAGACCTACGAGCGGGGCATGGGGTACGTGAAGATCCCGGGCGGCTACGACAAGACGACGCCCGCGAAGCCGGGCGCCTCGGTCCAGCTGACGATCCTTCGCGACCTCCAGTACAAGGCGCAGACCGCCGTCGACGCCATGGTCACGGCGACCCAGGCGGACGGCGCGGCCGCGGTCGTCTACGACGTCACGAACGGTGACATCCTCGCGCTCGTGGACTCCGGGTCGGTCAACCCGAACGACCCCGGTGCGACGCCCGCGTCCTCGCGCGGCTCGCGTGCGGTCTCGAACTCGTTCGAGCCCGGGTCGACCGCCAAGGTGATCACGATGTCCGCGGCGATCGAGCAGGGCATCGGCACGCCGCTCAGCCAGTACTCGGTCCCCGGCCAGCTCGATCTCGGCAAGGCCGGCCTGGTCCACGACGCCGAGGTCCACGGGATCGAGCACCTCACCATGACGGGGATCCTCGCCAAGTCGTCGAACATCGGCGCGGTGATGATCGGCAGCCAGCTCCCGAAGCAGACCCGGTACGACTACCTGAAGAAGTTCGGGTTCGGCACCGCGACCGGCGTCGGGCTCCCCGGGGAGACCGCCGGGATCCTGCACCCTGCGGACCAGTGGGACGGTCGGACCGAGTACAACGTCCTCTTCGGGCAGGGTGTCGCCGTCAACGCGATCCAGGACACCGGGGTGTTCGCCACGATCGGCAACGGCGGTGTCCATGTCGCGCCGCACCTGGTCAAGGGCGTCACCGACGCGGATGGCACCTACCACGCAGTGGTCCCCACCCAGACGCGGGTCGTGTCCCAGAAGACCGCGAGCCAGGTCCTCACGATGCTCGAGAGCGTCGTCGACACCGGCACCGGCACCGCCGCGCAGATCTCCGGGTACCAGGTGGCCGGCAAGACGGGCACGTCCCAGGGCGCGGACGCCTCCGGCGGCCTGACCAACATGACCGCGTCGTTCATCGGGATCGTTCCCGCGGACAAGCCGCGGCTCGCGGTGAGCGTGATCGTGTTCCACCCGCGGACGTCGGAGTACGGCGGCACGGTCGCCGCGCCGGTGTTCTCCGAGGTCGCCTCATATGCGCTCCAGGAGCTCGGCATCGCGCCGAGCGGCGCCACGGCGAACCCGTACGCCTCCGAGTGGTGACGGGTCGTCGAGCGTCCGCTGGCACGGTCCGGACGGCTGTCGGGATGGGGCCGGATGGTAGGTTCGGCGCATGAGTTCACCGCAGGCACGGCTGCGTCCTGCGGCCCCCGCGGCGCACCGGCTGGCGGATGTAGTCGCGTCGTTCGACCGTCTCGAGGTCGCCCTTCCGACGACGCAGGACCGCACGGATGACGCGATCACGGGGTGGGCGTCCGTCGAGGTCAGGGGCGCGACGATGGACAGCGCTGACGTGCAGGAGGGCGACCTCTTCATCGCCGTGCCCGGGCGGCGTGTGCACGGGGCGACGTTCGTCGGCGACGCGGTCGCGGCCGGCGCTGTCGCGGTGCTCACGGACGCGGCCGGCGTCGCCCAGATCGCGTCGGGTCCGTTGGGGCGATCTGGTCTGCCCGTTCTCGTGACGGCCGATCCGCGCGCCCTCGCGGGGTCGGTCGCAGCATCGGTGCACGACTCGCCGGGGTCGCGCCTGGTCACAGTCGGGGTCACCGGCACGAACGGCAAGACCACCACGACCTACCTCGTCGACGCCGCCCTCCGTGCGGCGCATCGATCGACCGCGCTGCTCGGCACGGTCGAGACCCGCCTCGGCGACCGGTCCACCCGGAGCGTGCGGACCACGGTGGAGGCGCCCGCGTTGCACGCGGCGCTCGCTCGCGCGTGCGAGCTCGGGGTGACGGCCGTGACGATGGAGGTCTCGTCCCATGCTCTTGCGCTCGGTCGGGTCAACGGGCTCGTGCTCGACGTCGCCGGCTTCACGAACCTGCAGCGGGACCACCTCGACTTCCACGGCGGCATGGAGGAGTACTTCCGTGCCAAGGCCCGGCTGTTCACTCCGGCGCACGCGCGCCGCGGCGTCGTGGTCGTCGACGACGCGTGGGGGCGTCGCCTCGCGGACGAGGCCACGATCGACGTCGAGACCGTGTCGACGCACCCCGGTGACCACTCCGGTGACTGGTCCGTCGCGCGAGCGGTGACGGCGTCGGACGGCGTCGGCACCGTCGTCGAGCTCCGGTCCCCGGAGGGCGCGGTCCACCGCGTGACGAGCCCGCTCCCGGGCTCGATCAACGTCTCGAACACCGTGCTCGCGGTCGTCCTCGCGCACCGTGCCGGTGTTCCGCTGGATGACGCGATCCGCGCGATCGCCGCGTCGCCGGGGGTGCCCGGGCGGATGGAGCGCGTGCTCGAGCGCGGGGATGGTCGTCCGCTCGCACTGGTCGACTACGCGCACACGCCGGACGCGTTGGGTCTCGTCCTGGATGCGGTCCGGCCGGTGACGCCCGGGCGCGTGATCGTGGTGTTCGGTGCCGGTGGCGACCGTGACCGGGGCAAGCGGGTCCTGATGGGGGAGGCGGCCGGCCGTCATGCCGACATCGTGATCGTCACGGACGACAACCCGCGGTCCGAGGCCCCGGCCGCGATCCGAGGTGAGATCGTCGCGGGGGCCCGAGCACCTGGTTCGCGCGCCGTGCGGGTCGACGAGGTCGCAGATCGCACCGAGGCCATCAGTCTCGCCCTGCGTCTCGCGCAGGAGGACGACACGATCGTGGTGGCCGGGAAGGGGCACGAGGTGACCCAGGAGATCGGCGGTGTCACCCATGCGTTCTCCGACCAAGAAGCGCTGCGCGCCACCGTGCGCCATGAGCGGCCGGGGCGCCTCGCGTGATCGCGCTCACGGCCGCCGAGCTGGCGGCACTCGTCGACGGTGCGCTCGTCGGCCCCGTCGACCAGGACGTTCCCGTCGCCGGGCCGGTCGTGATCGACTCGCGGCTCGCCGAGCCCGGTGCCGTGTTCGTGGCACTGCGGGGCGAGCACCTGGACGGGCACGACTACGCCGCGGCGGCGGTCGACGCCGGTGCCCGGCTCGTCCTCACGGAGCGCGTCCTCGACGGCGCCTCGGGTGCGCTGCCGTGCGTCGTCGTCACCGAGGTCGCCGGTGCGCTCGGTGCGCTGGCGCGGGGAGTCCTCACGCGGCTGCGAGGGCGGGTTGCGGACGCCGACGGCAGGGAGGCCGCCGCGCCGGTGGTCGTCGGCGTGACCGGTTCGGTCGGGAAGACCACGACGAAGGACCTTCTGTCCCAGCTCCTCTCGGCGGATGCCCCGACCGTGGCTGCCGCCGAGTCGTTCAACAACCCGATCGGCCTCCCCCTGACGGTGCTGCGTGCCGACGAGGCCACGCGGTACCTGGTCCTGGAGATGGGCGCGAGCGGGGTGGGCCACATCGCCGAGCTGACGCGCATCGCTCGACCGGACGTCGCGGTCGTGCTGGCCGTCGGGCATGCGCACCTGGCCGGCTTCGGCGGGATCGACGCGGTCGCGCGGACCAAGGCCGAGATCGTCCGTGCACTCACGCCGCAGGGGGTGGCGGTGCTCAACGCCGACGACCCGCGCGTCGCCGAGATGGCCGGGGTCGCACCTGGTCGGGTGATCACCTTCGGCACGTCGCCGACGGCCGACGTCCAGGCGCGCGACGTGCGGGTCGACCGTGCCGGCCGCGCGTCGTTCCTCCTCACGACGAACTCGGCGACGGCACCGGTCCGGCTGCGGCTCGTCGGGGACCACCACGTCACGAACGCGCTCGCGGCAGCGGCAGTCGCCCTCGAGCTCGGGGTGGCGCTCCAGGACGTGGCGGCACGGCTCGGCGCGGCCGAGGCGCTCAGCGCGCACCGGATGCACGTCGTCGACCGCGCCGACGGTGTCACGGTCCTCGACGACTCGTACAACGCCAACCCGGACTCGATGCGGGCGGCCCTGAAGGCGCTCGCCACGATCGCGGGCCGTGACCGGCGCAGCGTCGCCGTCCTCGGCGAGATGCTCGAGCTCGGGGCAGGGTCGGGTGACGAGCACGACGCGATCGGCCGCCTCCTCGTCGACCTGGGCATCGGGCTCGCGGTGGTGGTCGGTGCCGGTGCCGGGGCGATCGCCGACGGGGCAGGACGCGGGGGCCCAGCGGGCGGGGAGGTGCGTCGTGTCGAGGACGTGGCGGCCGCCGGCGCCCTGCTGCGCGCCGAGCTGCGGCCCGGGGACGTCGTTCTCGTGAAGTCGTCCCACGGCGCAGGGTTGTGGCGGCTCGCGGACGGGCTCGCCGGCGCCGAGGACCGCGCGTGAAGGCCGTGCTGATGGCCGGAGCCATCTCTCTCGTCGTGTCCCTGCTCGGCACCCCGGTCTTCATCCGCTTCCTCGTGCGCAAGCAGTACGGGCAGTTCATCCGGCAGGACGGTCCCACCGGCCACTTCACCAAGCGCGGCACCCCGACCATGGGCGGCGTCGTCATCATCCTCGCGACGCTCATCGGGTGGAGCACGGCCGTCGTGGCCACGGGACAGATGCCGAACGTCTCGGCCGTCCTGGTGCTGTTCCTGATGACCGGTCTCGGCGTGGTGGGGTTCCTCGACGACTTCGTCAAGATCTCGCGCCAACGCAGCCTCGGACTGCGCGCCCGGTGGAAGATCGCGGGGCAGGGGCTCGTGGGCGTGATCTTCGCGGTGCTGGCCGTCCAGTTCCCGAACCGCAACTTCCGCACCCCGGCCTCGATGCGGGTCTCCTTCATCCGGGACACCAACCTCGACCTCAGGTTCGCGGGTGCGACGATCGGGTTGATCCTCTTCGTGATCTGGGCGAACTTCCTGATCACCGCGTGGTCGAACGCCGTCAACCTGACCGATGGCCTGGACGGGTTGGCGACCGGTGCCTCACTGCTCGTCTTCGGCTCGTACGTGATCATCGGGATCTGGCAGTTCAACCAGCGGTGCCAGTCGGTGCTCACGGCGGGTCCCAGCTGCTACGAGGTGCGCGACCCGATCGGGCTCGCGGTCGTCGCGTCCGCGATCACCGGCGCCTGCTTCGGTTTCCTGTGGTGGAACGCCTCGCCGGCGAAGATCTTCATGGGGGACACCGGCGCCCTCGCCCTCGGCGGCGCGCTCGCGGGGCTCTCGATCCTCTCGCGGACCGAGATCCTCGCTGCGATCATCGGCGGGCTGTTCGTCATCATCGTGCTCTCGGACGTCATCCAGATCGGGTTCTTCAAGCTCACCCGGCGCCGGGTCTTCAAGATGGCTCCGCTCCACCACCACTTCGAGCTCTCAGGGTGGGGCGAGGTGACGATCGTCATCCGGTTCTGGATCATCGCGGGACTCTTCGTCGCGCTGGGGGTCGGGGTCTTCTACGCCGAGTGGGTGGCCAGCTGACCGTGGGCGCACTGGGAGACCCTGAGCTGCTCGGCCGACCCGTCGCGGTGATGACCGTCGTGGTCGCCGGCCTCGGGGTGTCTGGTCGCGCTGCCCGGACGGTGCTCGTCGAGCGTGGCGCGCGGGTGGTGACGGTCGACGCGCGGGATCCGGCCGCCGACCACGTCGATGCCGCTTCCCTCGTCGCAGCCGGGAGTCTCGACGATGCCGACCTCGTCGTCGTGTCGCCGGGCTGGCGACCGACCGACCCGCTCCTCGTGCAGGCCTCCGAGCGGGGCATACCGGTGTGGAGCGAGGTCGAGCTGGCGTGGCAGCTGCGGGTGCCACGGCGATCGACAGACGGCGCCGAACGGGGCCCGGCACCGTGGCTCGCGGTCACCGGGACGAACGGCAAGACGACCACGGTCGGCATGCTCGAGCAGATCTTGCTGGCGGCCGGAGAGCACGCGAGCGCCGTCGGGAACGTCGGTACGCCCGTCGTGCTCGCCGCGACAGACCCGGACCTCGACGTCCTCGTGGTCGAGCTTTCGAGCTTTCAGCTGCACTTCACGCACTCGATGGCCGCGGAGGCCGCGGCCGTGCTGAACGTCGCCGACGACCATCTGGACTGGCACGGGTCACGGGAGGCGTACGAGGACGCGAAGGGTCGGGTGTTCGCGAACGCCGTGCGCGCATGCATCTACAACGCGGCGGACCCGGTCACCGAGCGCCTCGTCCGGGACGCGGAGGTGGCCGACGGGGCGGTCGCGGTCGGGTTCACCGTCGGTGCGCCGGGCCTCGGGTTCGTCGGCGTCGTGGACGGCGTGCTCGTCGACCGTGGGTTCACGCCAGACCGGCGCACCCATGCTTCCGAGCTCGCCACGGTCGCCGACCTGGCCCGGCTCGCTGGGCCCGACGGCACCGTCCCCGCCCACGTGGTGAGCGATGCCCTGGCGTCCGCGGCGCTCGCCCTCGCGCACGGCGCCACACCGTCCGCCGTCCGAACGGGCCTGCGTGCGTACGAACCCGGAGCGCACCGCATCCAGACCGTGGCTCGGGTCGGCGACGTCGCGTACGTCGACGACTCGAAGGCCACCAACGCGCACGCCGCCGCCGCTTCCCTCGCCGGCTTCGCCCCGGGCACGGTCGTGTGGATCGCGGGAGGCCTCGCCAAGGGTGCGACGTTCGACGAGCTCGTCCGAACCGTGCGCGACCGTCTCAGGGCCGTGGTGCTGATCGGTGTCGACCAGGTGCCGCTCCGTGACGCGCTCGGGCGACACGCGCCCGAGGTTCCCGTGGTCGCCACCGATCCCGGCGACACTGGAACCGTGATGATTCGCGCGGTCCGTCGGGCCGAGCAGCTGGCGCGGCCGGGCGACACCGTGCTGCTCGCGCCGGCGTGCGCCTCGATGGACCAGTTCCGCTCGTATGCCGAGCGAGGCGAGAGCTTCGCGGCGGCCGCGCGTGACCTGACGGCGCCCGGGCGCTGACGTGCCGCGCCCGACAACCCCGGGGGCTCGCGCGGCCGGGACGCCCGCGACCGCGGCGCACCACACGGATCCCGCGCCTCGTGTCGGACGCGTGACGGGTGGTGCGGCGGCAGTGACGCTCGATGCTCCGGTGCTGCGCGACCGTGGCCGGCTCCTCGGCCAGTGGAACAGCGCGGTGACGAGCTACTACGTCCTCACGGGCACGACGACCCTGCTCCTCGTCATCGGTCTCGTGATGGTCCTGTCGAGCTCGAGCGTCGACGCGATCTCCGCTGACAGGTCTCCGTATGCCGACGTCCTCACCCAGGCGCAGTTCGCGATGATCGGCGTTCCGCTGCTGCTCGTCGCCTCGCGGCTGCCCATCAGGTTCTTCGAGGCCGTCGCCTGGGTGGCGCTCGCCGGCTCGGCGGTGCTCCAGCTGGCGGTGTTCGTCCCCGGGGTAGGGCTCTCGGTCCTGGGCAACCAGAACTGGATCCACATCGGCGGCTTCACCGCCCAGCCGTCCGAGCTCGTGAAGCTCGCGCTGGCGATCTGGCTCGGCGCCGTGCTGGCGCGCAAGCGACCGATCCTGCACGAGTGGAAGCACGCGTTGATCCCGGTGGTTCCCGTCGCAGGGATCATGATCGGGCTCGTGCTGATCGGCCACGACCTGGGAACGGCGCTGATCCTGTTCCTCCTGGTAGCCGGTGCGATGCTCGTGGCCGGGGTGCCGTTGCGGGTCTTCGCCGTCGCCGGGGGTCTCGCCGGTGGAGTCGTCGCAGCACTGACGATGCTCAGCACGAACCGGACGTCGCGCATCTCGTCGTGGCTGAGCAGCACGTGCGACGACCAGGGCGCGTGCTACCAGACCAAGCACGGGATCTGGGGACTCGCGACCGGGGGGATCGGCGGCCTCGGTCTGGGCGGGAGCCGCGAGAAGTGGGGCTATCTCCCCGAGCGCCGCAGCGACTTCATCTTCGCGATCCTCGGCGAGGAGCTCGGCCTGATCGGCACGCTCCTCGTGCTCGTGCTGTTCGCCCTGCTGGGCGTGGCGATGGCCCGGATCATCCGGCGCCATCCGGACCCCTTCGTCAAGATCACGACCGGCGCCATCATGAGCTGGGTGATCGGGCAGGCCCTGCTGAACATCGCGGTCGTGATCGGGTTCGCTCCGGTGATCGGGCTGCCGTTGCCGCTGGTGTCCTCGGGCGGATCGGCCCTGATCACGACGATGGCGGCGCTGGGGGTCGTGATCGCGTTCGCGAGGAGCGAGCCTGGTGCGAGCGAGGCGCTCGCGGCGCGCTCGGGCGCCCTCAGGCGCTCTCTCGGCGTGCTCAGCGCCGCGCGACGGGCCGGGGCACGGGCGGGCCGGCGATGAGCGCACCGCACGGCCTGGTCCTCGACGGGCCGGTTCGATGACGCGGGAGCGCATCGCGTCGCGGCCCGCCGAGAACGGTCGACGCGTTCGCTCGGTGCTGCTCGCCGGCGGCGGCACCGCCGGTCACGTCAATCCGCTCCTCGCTGTGGCGGACGAGCTGCGTCGGCGGGATCCCGCGATGGTCCTGACCGTTCTCGGGACGGCGCAGGGCCTCGAGGCGACGCTGGTCCCGGCGCGCGGTCTCCCGCTCGCCTTCGTCCCGCGGGTCCCGCTGCCACGACGGCCGACCGTCGACTGGTTCCGGCTTCCCGGTCGCCTGGCGGCGGCGGTGCGCGCTGCCGGCGACGCGATCGACCGTGCCGGTGCGCAGGTCGTGATCGGCTTCGGCGGCTACGTCGCGACACCCGCGTACCTGGCGGCTCGCCGTCGCGGGATTCCCGTCGTGGTCCACGAGGCGAACGCGCGCCCCGGGCTCGCGAACCGCCTCGGCGCACGGTGGGCGCGGTCGGTCACCGTCACGTTCGCGGGCACCCGGTTGCCGCGTGCCCAGGTGGTCGGCATGCCGCTCCGCGCAGAGGTGGTCGCCCTCGTCGAGGCGACGGCGGATCGTCCGGCGACGCGGGTCGCAGCCGCGGCAGCGTTGGATCTCGACCCGGACCGGGTGACCCTGCTCGTCACTGGTGGTTCTCTGGGCGCGCAGCGGCTCAACCGCGTGATGGCGTCGTTCGGCGCCGATCTCCGTGCCGCCGGGGTCCAGGTCCTGCACCTTGCCGGGCGTGGCAAGGCCGACCAGGTCGTGGCCGATCTCGGTGCCGGCACCGCGACGTCGCCATCGGTCGGCGGAAGCTACCAGGTCCGCGAGTACCTCGAGGAGATGGAGCGTGCCTACGCCCTGGCCGATCTCGTCGTGTGTCGCGCCGGTGCCGCCACGGTCAGCGAGCTGGCGGCCCTCGGCATCCCGGCGGTCTA
>JAKBFW010000203.1 GCA_021833345.1 Pseudomonadota bacterium
ATGCGGTGGTCGGGTATGACCTGACGTTCACGGCCCCGAAGTCCGTGTCGGTCCTGTGGGCCCTGGGCGATGACGAGACCCGCGCCCAGGTGCACGGCGCCCACCGGGCCGCGGTGGCCAGTGCGCTGGAGTTCATCGAGGCCAAGGTGGTGCGCACGAGGGTCGGGGCGGCCGGGTGCCGCCAGGTCCACGCCAAGGGGATGATCGCGGCCGCGTTTGAGCACTGGGACACCCGCACGACCGATCCGAACCTGCACACCCACGTCGTGCTGGCCAACAAGGTCCAGGGTCCCGACGGGGGCTGGCGGGCCCTGGACGGCAAGACGGTGCATTCCGCGGTGGTGACGGTCTCCGAGCTGTATGACGTGCTGGTTGCCGACGAGCTCGCCCGCCGCCTGCCTGTGTCGTGGGGCATGCGCGAACGCGGCCAGCGGCGCAACCCCGCCTTCGAGGTCGACGGCATCAGCGACGACTTGCTCGCGGCCTTCTCCACCCGGGCGGACCAGATCCACTGCGCCGAGCAGGACTGGGCCACCCAGTTCGCCGCCGATCACGGCCGGTCCCCGTCCCGGGTGGAGACCACCAAGGCCCGCCAGCACCTGGCGCGGGCGACCCGACCACCCAAGACCATCCACCGCCTGACCGACCTGTTCGAGGACTGGGCGAACCGGGCCCGGGCCCTGACCGGTCTCGAACCGCACGACCTCGCGGCCCGGGCCCTGCAGGGGACCTATGGTCGGGCGCTGCACGCGCACGACGTGGGTCCCGAGGTCCGCGACGCCCTCGCCACCGAAACTGTCGCAGCCGCGTCGACGAGGCGGTCGGTGTTCACGACGTGGAACCTTGGCACCGAAGCCCTGCGCGCCTCCAAGCTCCTGCGGATGGCATCACCCACTGAACGGTTGGCGCTGATCAACGCCGTCACCACCGACGCGGCGGGGTTGTGCGTGCACCTGGACGACACCCGCGACCCCGCCACCCGGCGCACCGGGGAGAACCTGTACACCACCACCGAGCTGCTAGCCGCCGAGAAGACCCTCATCGATGCGACCGAGACGAACGTCCACGACAACAGGATCCGGCGCGGCGCGGGCGAACTCCGCGCCGAGCGGCACCTGGCCGGCCTGGCCCCCGACCAGCGCGCCGCGGTCGAGGCGATCATCGACTCTGGGCACCTGCTGGACGCCCTGGTCGGACCCGCCGGGTCGGGGAAGACCACCGCCCTGGCGGCGCTCACGGGGTTCTGGTCCGGGTGGGTCGGGCCCGTGGTCGGGCTCGCCCCCTCGGCCACCGCCGCGCACACCCTCGCTGGGTCGATCGGTGCGCCGTGCGAGACGACCGCCAAGTGGCTCTACGAGACCACCGGCGCCGGCGCCCGAGCCCGCCGGGCCCGTTACGACGCCCTGGAACCGGTCAGGCTGACGGCCCCGACGTACCAGCAGCGTGAGGCCGCTAACCAGGCCCAGTGGGCGTTGCGCATCGAGCAGGACCGGTGGCGGTTCGGGTTCGGCCAGCTCGTGATCATCGACGAGGCGTCCCTGGCCGATACCCGCACCCTGGCGACCATCACCGACCAGGCCCGCGACGCGGGCGCCAAGGTCGTCCTGGTCGGGGACGACCTGCAGCGCGGGGCGGTCGACGCCGGCGGGGCGTTCGGTCTGCTCGCCCGCCGCGGCCCCACCGCCGAGCTCACGTCCCTGTGGCGGTTCACCCACCCGTGGGAGGCCCGCGCCAGCCTCGAACTGCGCCGCGCCCACCCGGCCGCCCTCGACACGTACCAGGCGCATGGTGCGTTCACCTCCGGGGCCCACGACGACATGCTCGACGCCGCCCTGGACGCCGTGACCACCGCCCGAGACGAGGGGCGCGTCGCGGTCCTGCAGGCCGCCGACAACCGCACCGTCCGCGAGCTGAACGCCCGGGCCCACGCTGACGGCGTCTTGTCCGGGACCGTCAGCCGCGACGGCGTCCTTCTGCACGACGGGCTGACCGCCGGAGCCGGGGACCGCGTCGTCACGCGCCTCAATCACCGGCGCCTGCGCACCACCGACGGGTTCGTCCGCAACGGCGCCCTGTGGGAGATCACCGGAGTCCTGCCCGACGGGTCCGTGCGCGCCCGACCGGCCTCGACCCCCGACCGGCCCGACGACCGCGCCACCGTGCACCTGCCTGCCGCCTACGTCGCCGATCACGTCGAGCTCGGCTACGCCACCTCCACCGCGCGCACCCAGGGCATCACCGTCGATGAGACCCACACCATCGCCGCACCCGGCTTGGCCCGCGAAGACCTCTACGTCGCCATGACCCGCGGACGACACCTCAACCACACCTACGTCGTCACCGACGAACCTGACCCCGAATGCCTCCAGACCCGAGCACCGGCGTCATGCCGCGAGGTCCTCGACCAGATCCTCGCCACCTCCCACGCCGAACCCACCGCCACGGAAACCTGGGACACCTTCCACCCCGACCAGACGGCACCCGTGCCACCCGGCCGAACGCCTGGCCCGCCGGCGGAACCTCGACGCCCCACCCTCAGCCACCTGTCCGGCTCACCCGCACCATCCCACGACGGTCCCGCACTGAGCCTCTGAATCCCGACAGAGCCCGATCCCACCAGAAGGAGAAGCCCCATGAGCCAGACCACCCAGATCCAGGAACCGCGCCAGGTCATGCTCACGATCCCCGAGGCCGCCCAGCGGTTGTCGATCGGGCGAAGCATGCTCTACGAGCTGATGGCCAGCGGTGCCATCGAATCTGTCCACATCGGCCGGCTCCGACGCATCCCGCTTGAATGTCTCAACAACTTCGTCGACCGGTGCCGCCACGAACAGCAGGGGCGAGACCTCTGACGAACGGCCAGCGACGCGGTCGCGGCCCCGTCGGCACGTCGGTCATCCCCGCACGCGGGATGACGCGATCGCCCGACCCTGCTGCGTTGCCAGTCGGATGGCACCACCGCAGCACACTTGCCGCGGACGACCTCCTCGCAGATCCCGAGGTCGACCTCGAGCGCCTACGGTTCGGGTTCGTCTCGCGTGGCCGGCTCCGCAAGGATGGCCTCGCATGCTGCTCGCAACTGCTCGACGGGCTCGCCGATGGTCGCGCGAACGATCTGGGGATCGAGCTTGTAGTAGTGATGGCCGATGAGGTCGCGCATGCGGGCGATGTCGGACCAGGGGACATCGGGATGACGTTCTCGCAGGTCCACCGACAAGGCCTTGACCGCTTCGCCGATCGTGAATACGTGGCGCTGCACGGCGTCGAGGGCTACCTGCGCGACGTCGAGATCGTCCGGGTAGCGCCGCGCCGTCGCTTCGGCGCGGCCGATCCCCTCGACGCACTCCAGGATGTCGCGGAGCCGCTCGGTGTCCGTGCGGCTCATAACGGCACCGCCTCAGCCAGAGCGCTCTCGGCGACCTTGGGCGCCAGGGCGTCCTGCGGGGCGACGTCGACCCGCTCCCCCAGCATCTCCTCGAGCTCGTCCTGCAACGCGGCCAGCGGGAACAAGCCCTTGGCGCGCACGTCGAAGTCGACCAGCAGGTCGATGTCGGAGTCGGGCCCGTCTTGCCCGCGTGCGACCGACCCGAAGACTCTGACGTTCGTCACCCCGTGGCGGTGGGCCGCGCGGCGGATGAGCTCACGGT
>JAKBFW010000204.1 GCA_021833345.1 Pseudomonadota bacterium
TTGGGCGATGCTCGACGAACTGGCTCAGGACCTTCTCGTCGGCGACCCGGGACCGGACCTCATGTTCGACGACCGGGTCTACCAGCGAGGGGCGCTGACGCTGCACGCATTGCGGCGGACGGTCGGCGACGACATCTTCTTCGCCACCCTGCGCGCCTGGACGAGCACCTACCGGCACGGGTCTGCCACGACCGCGATGTTCGTCGACTGCGCCGAGCGGCGTGCGCATCGCGACCTCGGCCCGCTGTTCGACGCGTGGCTCATGCGCCCTGCGTTGCCTGCCCTGCCAGAGCCGCCCTGACGTCGGAGCGCCCGAGGTCGACCCGTCCGAGGGTGAGCTCCAGCGCGCCGGACCAGGGTGAGGCCGATGCGACGGCTCCCGCGAAGCCGGGGACGGGGTCGACGTCCGTCAGCCGCCACCCCGTGGAGGCAATGCCGCTCGGGGTGGAGAGCACCTGGGGCGGCCCCCACCACGGGCTGAGAAGGACCTCGCGCGGGTCGGTCGTCAGGCCCTGGCCCGTCGCTTTGAGGAGCGCCTCCTTCCGCACCCAGGTCCGCAGCAGAGCGCCGGGGGGCGCGCCCGCCAGCGTGGCCTGTTCTTGCGGCGCCAGCGCGACGTCGGCGAACCCGGGGACGAGCGCGCTGGCGAGGGGTTCGCAGTCGATGCCGACAGGCCCGGCGTCGGTGGCGGCGACCATGACGAGACCTGCGGCGTGGGTCACGCTGACGTGGGGCGCGGCGCGGGCCCCATCGACCGGGTCGACGGTCGGAGCGCCGTGGCTCGTGGACCCGCAGCGGACGCAGGTTGTGCGCACGACGACCTCGTGCGGTTCGACATCCATCCGTGCACCGACGACGAGGCGCAGCAAAGCCCGACCCGTCGCGAACGCGTTCCTGTCCGCCTGTCGACGAAGGCGGAGGTACCGGTCACGCTCCCGCGGCGTCAGGCAGTGCTCGAACGACGGGGACGCCCACGTCCAGGCGACCTCGATCCGCTGCGCTGCGAGGCCCTTCTGCCACGGCGATGCCATGGCCAGAGTCTCCTGGGACCCCAGCCGCACGGCAAGCACCAGTCTCCGTATCGCGGCGGGGGAGAGGAGGAGAACGCACGGCTGCCTCGCCAGCTCGACCGCACGGCTACGCAACACCAGCCGACGGCACGGAAGCCTGACCCCCGGCGCACCACGGTCGTAGCATGCGAAGCATGGCGAAGAGCCCGAAGGTCCCCAAGGCGATCGCGCACCCGACGGCGCCGAAGACGACGGTGCTCGAGCGGATCCCCGCACGGGTCTACGAGGCGGAGCTGTTCCGGCTCCAGGCCGAGCTCGTCACCCTGCAGGAGTGGGTGCGGTCGACAGGCCAGCGCGTCGTGGTGATCTTCGAGGGCCGTGACGCGGCTGGGAAGGGCAGCACGATCAAGCGCGTGACGCAGTACCTCAACCCGCGTGTCGCCCGCATCGCGGCGCTCCCTGCGCCCAGCGACCGCGAGCGTACCCAGTGGTACTTCCAGCGGTACGTCGCACAGCTTCCGGCTGCGGGGGAGATCGTCCTGTTCGACCGTTCCTGGTACAACCGCGCCGGTGTCGAACGCGTGATGGGCTTCGCGACGAACGACGAGTATCACCGGTTCCTGCACCAGTGCCCGATCTTCGAGCGGATGCTCGTCGAGGACGGTGTCCTGCTGCGCAAGTACTGGTTCTCGGTGAGCGATGCCGAGCAGGAGGCGCGGTTCCGGTCCCGGCTGGGTGATCCGATGCGACGGTGGAAGCTCTCGCCCATGGATCTCGAATCCATCACCCGGTGGGAGGAGTACTCGCGGGCGAAGGACCAGATGATGGTCCACACCGACATCCCCGAGGCGCCGTGGTGGGTCGTCGAGAGTGACGACAAGCGCCGGGCTCGTCTCAACATGATCAACCACCTGCTCTCGACCGTGGACTACCGGGAGGTGCAGCGGC
Source organism: Pseudomonadota bacterium (assembly GCA_021833345.1). Lineage (GTDB taxonomy): Bacteria > Actinomycetota > Actinomycetes > Actinomycetales > Cellulomonadaceae > JAJDFX01. Next base: position 1,959 of record JAKBFW010000204.1, read on the forward strand.
TGCCGATCGAGCTGCCGCCGCGCCCGCCGTCGACGGGCTACGTCCGGCCGCCCCGGGGCGACCAGAACTATGTCCCGGACCACGCCGGCGCCCTCCTGCCGTGACGACCCGGACGGCCTCGGGCGGTCCGTCACGGAACCGGCACGGGTCGCGCGCGCTCATGCACGATCTCTTCACCGCGCGATGCGTGCGGTCCGCCTCGAGCAGACGTACCGTCGCTCCATGGGGTTGTGGGTACGAGGAAGGTTGACATGGCGCGTCGCTGGATGAGCTGGGTTCCCGCTGCCGTCGTTCCGGTCCTGGTGGGTGTCAGCGGCCTGATCGGAGCGGCAACGGCCGGAGCGGCCGTCGATCTCCCGAACAAGTCCCCGGCGCAGGTGCTGGTGATGGTCGCCGACTGCACCGTCAACGCTCTCTCCGGGACCGTCGAGCAGTCGTCCGCGCTCGGTCTCCCGGCGCTGCCGGCGGGCGTCCAGGTGGGTGCGTCCGGCGCCGGGGCCACACTTGATCTGCTCACCGGTTCGCACACGGCGCGCGTCTATCTTGACGGCCCGTCGAACGTCCGGGTGCAGGTGCTCGAGCAGCTGGCTGAGCGAGACGTGGTGCGCCACGGATCGGACGTGTGGACCTACGACTCGTCCGACGGCACGGTCACGCATCTGTCGATCCCGGCCTCGTCGGCCGGCAGGCACGTCACGGTGCCGGGGGAGGTGCCGACCCCGGTGGACATCGCCGGTCGATTCCTCACCGCGGTCGACCCATCGACGCAGGTCACCGTGGGGGGTGACACGCGGGTCGCCGGTCGGACGGCATACGACCTCGTCCTGACACCGCGTGCCGAGGACACGTTGATCGGTTCGGTGTCGATCGCCGTCGACTCCGAGACCGGTCTGCCACTGCGGGTCGAGGTCCTGGCGCGCGGTGCGACGAAGCCGGCTTTCACTGTCGGGTTCACGGCGTTGTCGTTCGCGACACCTCCGGCGGCGCTCTTCGACTTCACGCCCCCGGCCGGTGCCGCCATTCATCAGCAGATCCTCCCCGACCGGGCCGGCACGACAGGATCACCCTCGCCCGCAGGGACCGCGGCCGGAAGCTCCGCGTCGGCACCGACGATCAGCGGCACCGGTTGGTCGACCGTCGTCCGACTCCAATCCGGCACGTTGCCGAGCGCGATCACCACGTCGCCCATGCTCGGCGAGCTGACACACGCCGTGACGGGCGGTCGGGCGTTGACGACCTCGCTCGTCAGCGTGCTGCTCGCACCCGACGGCACGGCGCTCGTCGGCGCTGTTCCGATCGATCGGCTCGAGGCCGTGGCGGCCGGCCGGTGACGACGGCGCTGCCGTCTGCGACCCTCGCGATCGAGACGCGCGGTCTGACCAAGAAGTTCGGCCGCCAGGCCGCCGTCGACGGCATCGACCTCGCGGTTCCGCGAGGGGCCGTGTACGGGTTCCTCGGTCCGAACGGGTCCGGGAAGACCACGACCATCCGCGTGATGCTAGGGCTCGCGTCCGCTTCGAGCGGGACCGTGTCGGTTCTTGGCCGATCGATGCCGCGCGATCAGCGTGACGTGCTGCCGTATGTCGGGGCGATGGTCGAGGGTCCCGCCTTCTACCCGTTCCTCTCCGGTGCCGCGAACCTGCATCGGTTGGACGCGGCCGATCGCGCGGCGCGTCCGGCGAGT
>JAKBFW010000205.1 GCA_021833345.1 Pseudomonadota bacterium
CGTCGTCGGGTCCGGGCCCAGGCTCCGCGGGGAGCGTCGCGCTCACCGCGAACCCGTCGCCGGTACGGGTGACCTGAAGGCTACCGCCGGCCGCGAGCGCCCTCTCGCGCATGCCGATGAGCCCGTGGCCGCTCCCGTGCCCGGTCCCGTGCCCGGTCGCACGCCCGGCCCCGGAGCCCTGCTGACCTGCCGCGACTCCTGCAGCCCTGTCGTTGGACACCCGGATCCGGAGCTCCTCGACCGTCCAGTCGAGGTGGACCTGGACCGGCACGCCCGCGGCATGCTTGGTCGCGTTGGTCAGCGCCTCCTGGACGATGCGGAAGGCGGCGAGATCGCCACGCGAGGAGAGCTCACCCCGGGGGCCCGCGACCGTGAGCCGGACGTCCGTGCCGGCCGCGCGGAACCCGTCCAGCAGCTCGTCGAGACGGTCGAGCCGGGGCGCTGGAGTCAGGGCGGGGTCGCCGTCGGCAACGACGCGCCCGACGCCGTCGCCCTCCTCGCGCAGCAGCCCGACCGTCGCGCGCAGCTCGTCGAGGGCCCGCCGCGTGTGCTGCGTCAGGCCGTGCAACGCCTCCGCCGCGGCGTGCGGATCGGTGCGCACGAGGTAGTCGGCCACCGCCGCCTGCGCGTTGACCAGCGTGAGGTTGTGGGCCAGGACGTCGTGCAGCTCGCGCGCGATGCGCAGCCGCTCGTCGAGCACCGCGCGTGCCATCGCGTCGTCGCGGTCGCGTGCGTCGCGCGCGATCCGCTCGTGGCGGTTCGCCACCAGCGCGCCGACGGCCGTCCCCATGACGACCAGCTCGACGATCACCAGGTCCGTCCACAGCAGCGACAACGGGTGCGCCACGACGCTCACCAGCAGGAGGAGCCCTCCGGATGCGACTCCGGGTCCCCACCGGACCGACCGCGGGGCGCGCGACGCGACCGTGAACGCCGCCACGGCCGTGGCCAGCGGCACCGGCTGGTACGACCCCATCACGGTGGTCGCAGCCACCGGCGCGACGATCGGCAGCAGGGCCAGGTGCAGCGACTCGAGCAGGACCGTCCCGGCCAGGGCCACGAGCGGCCGGGACGTCCGTACGAGCAACGGCACCCACGCGGCGATGCTGAACGCCAGCAGCGTCGCGTCCGGGACGGCGAACGCACCGGTCCGCAACGATGCGGTCGCAAGCATGACGACGAGCACACCGAGCGTGGCCGCGGCCTCTCTCCGGGTGGGACGCGCGCCACCTCCCAGCGGGAGAGCTCCCCCGACGCGCTCCGCCAGTCGCCTCGCCGCCCTGTCCTCGCCCGTCGTCACGACCCCTCCGGTGGTGCTGGTCCTCGATGACGCAGGGTCGGCAGCGCCGTCTGCGCCGTCAGGGTTGACGGCTCTCCGTCGCCGGTGCGAGCTCCCGCCGGTCGTCGTCCTCGTGCGCACGATCGTCTTCCTCCGGGTCGTCCTCCCCCGGACCGTCTACGGAGAGGTGCGGGGTGAGACGCTCGGCCCAGCGAGGGTAGTCCCAGTTGCGCGCACCGATGATCTTCATCAGAGCAGGCACGAGGGTCATCCGGACAACGAACGCGTCGACGAGGACGGAGACCGCCATCCCGATGCCGATCGCGGCCACGATCCGCTCGCCGCTGAAGCTGAACGACGCGAAGACGCACGTCATGATGAGCGCGGCAGCGGCGATCACCCGCCCGGTCTCGCCGACCCCGACCCGGATGGCGCGGGCGTTGTCCCGCGTGCGGGTCCACTCCTCGTGCATCCTGCTCACCAGGAAGACCTGGTAGTCCATCGAGAGACCGAACATCACCCCCACGATGAGCACGGGGACGATGTACATGACCGGTGCGCCCGAACCGACCCCGAGCAGCTCGCTCCCCCAGCCGAGCTGGAAGATCGCGGTGATCGCGCCGAGCCCGACGACGATCGTCGCGACGTTGCTCAGGGCACCCACGAGCGGGACGAGGACGCTGCGGAACGCCATCGCCAGCAGCAGGAAACCGACCAAGGCGATCAGGCCCAGGTACAGCGGCAACCTCCCCATCAGCGCCTGAGAGAGGTCGATGCTGGTCGCGGTCGTCCCGCCGACATACACCCGGAGACCTGTGCCCGACTCGGCGGCGGGGATGACGGTGCTGCGCAGCGACGTGACGAGGTCCGCCGTGGCTGCCGTCTGCGCGCTCGTCGTGGGGACGACGGTCGCGACGGCGATCGTCTGGCCCGCCCGGGCGGGCACGGGGACGACGGCCGCGACGCCCCGCACCGCGGACAACCCGGTCACGAGGGTGGTGAACGCCTGCCTGGAGGCGGTGTCCGGGGTGCGTGCCACGAGGACGAGCGGAGCGTCGACCCCCTGGCCGAAGGCCGGTGACATCAGGTCGTAGTAGGTCCGCCCGGCCGACCCGACCGGGTCGCTGCTGGCGTCGGCGGTGCCGACCCGCATGCTCGCCACGGGTGATCCGAGCAGCACGAGCACGAGCAGCGCCAGCGCACCGAACCGGATCGGCGCCCGCTGCACGTGCACGGCCCACCGGGACGCCACGGACGCGGTGCGCGCGGCCACCACCGGGCCGACCTCGGCTGCCCGACGCGCGCCACGCTGGCGACGAGACAGCACCCGGTGCCCCAGGATCCCGAGGAGCGCCGGCAGGAGCGTCAACGCCGCGGCGACGGTGAAGAGGACGGTGACGGCCGCGGCCTGCGACATGCCGGTGAGGACGCCCAGGTTCACGACGACCATCCCGAGCAGCGCGATGACGACCGTCACCCCGGCGAAGACCACGGCGCGGCCGGACGTGCTCAGAGCGATCCGGATCGCGTCCGGGATCGAGGAGCCGGCGACGAGGGCGTCGCGGTAGCGGTTCACGATGAAGAGCGCGTAGTCGATACCGACGCCGAGGCCGATCAGCGCACCCATCGTGAGAGACGTGTCGGCGAGGGACACGACGTGCGACCCGAGCATCACGACGAGCAGCGACGTCGCAACCCCCGTGACGCCGGTCAGGATCGGGAGGGCGGCGGCCCACGGCGCCCGGAACAGGAGCATCAGCACGACCAGGGCCGCGAGGAGACCGATCCCTTCCATGCCGTGCGAGGCGGCGGGCAACGTCGTGAAGGCCTGCCCGCCGGCGGCGACCTGCACGGACGGGCTCGCGAGCGTGTCGACCGTCGCGCGGATCCGGGCGAGGTCGGCGGTCGGGCCCACGACGACGCTCGCGTACGCCGTGCGCTGCGACGGGTTGACCTGCCGCGACCCGGCGGACGTGTACGGGCTGACGACGGCTTCGACGCCCGGGAGGGCGCGGACGGCGGCGAGCATCGTCGTCGCCTCGCCCTCGACGGTCGGGTCGGCGATCCCGACCCCCGTCGTCCGCCACACGATCTCGCCGGTCTGGGTCGCGGTCCCGGCGGTCTGGCCACCGAGGCCCGCCTCGGCGAGCAGGGAGTACGCGGTGGCCGACTCGCTGGCGGGGAGCGTGGTCGACGTCGAGAACGAGGTACCCCAGGACAGGGCGGCAGCGGCCAACCCCACCAGGAGGGCGATCCACCCTCCGAGGACGACGAATCGCCTGCGATAGCACAGGCCGGCAAGAGCGGACATGGTGGGACGCCTTTCGGAGCGGACGCTGACTCCTCGAGCATCGCCGCGGG
>JAKBFW010000206.1:0-2180 GCA_021833345.1 Pseudomonadota bacterium
TGCGCGGCTGGGTCGTTGTGGTCGCACGGGGTGCGGTCTGGGTGCTCACGATGTCCTCCGGGATGTCGCGTCGTTGCGTGCCGTGGGACCACTGTGGGGGAAGGTCAACCCCTCTTCTCCTCGAGATCTGGCAGAAGAAGTGCGAAATTTCTACTGGACGAAAGCCATCGCGGATGCGACCGTGGCTCATGGCCCCGACGACGTCGCCCCCGCCCCTCGACACGCTCGTGCTCGGTCGCCGCATCCGGCACCTGAGGACCGCGCGGGGGATGACCCTCGACGAGCTGGGCTCCGCGATCGGCCGCGCTGCATCCCAGGTCTCCGTGCTCGAGAACGGTCACCGCGAGCCGTCGCTGTCCCTGCTCACCCAGGTCGCCGCGACGCTGGACGTCTCGCTCGCCGATCTCCTGTCGACCGAGCCGCCCAGTCGCCGCGCCGCCCTCGAGGTCGAGCTCGAGCGCGCGCAACGCGGACCGCTCTTCGCGTCTCTCGGCATCCCCACCCTCAAGGTCGGCAAGTCGTTGCCGACCGACGCCCTCGACGCGCTCGTCCGGCTCCAGGCCGAGGTGCAGCGACTCCTCACCGAGACCGCGGCCACCCCCGAGGAGGCGCGCCGCGCGAACGCCGAGCTCCGCCGGACCATGCGCGCCCAGGACAACTACTTCCCGGACCTCGAGGAGCACGCGCGCCGGCTGCTCGCGGCCACCAACCACCCGGGTGGTCCCCTGTCGCAGCGGGGCACCGCGGACATCGCCGCGCACCTCGGCTTCTCGCTGCACTACGTGCACGACCTCCCGCACTCGACCCGGTCGGTCACCGATCTGGCGAACGGCCGCATCTACCTGCCGCACCGAATCTCCGCATCGAGCGACCCGCGGTCACCGCTGCTCCAGGCGATCGCGAGCCACGTCCTCGGCCACACCGAGCCGACGGACTACGGCGACTTCCTGCGGCAACGTGTCGAGACCAACTACCTGGCCGCGGCCCTGCTGCTGCCGGAGGAGGGCACGACGGCGTTCCTGCTCGAGGCCAAGGCCGAGCGACGGCTCTCGATCGAGGACCTGCGAGACGCCTTCGCGGTTCCGTACGAGACCGCCGCGCACCGGTTCACCAACCTCGCGACGCGACACCTCGGCCTTCCCGTGCACTTCATGAAGGTCCACGAGAGCGGGACCTTGCACAAGGCCTACGAGAACGACGGCGTGCGCTTCCCGTCCGACCCGTTGGGCGCGATCGAGGGCCAGCCGGTCTGCAAGCACTGGACCGCGCGGATGGTGTTCGGGGTCGCCGACCGGTTCAGCCCGTACTACCAGCTCACGGACACGCCGACCGGGACGTTCTGGTGCACGTCGCGCGTGCAGGGGTCCTCGGAGGGGGAGTTCTCGGTGAGCGTCGGGGTGCCGTTCGGCCACGTGCGCTGGTTCCGCGGGCGCGAGACGACCGTGCGCACGGTCTCCCGCTGCCCGGACGCGTCGTGCTGTCGTCAACCACCGACCGAGCTGGCGACCCGCTGGGCGGACAAGTCGTGGCCGAGCGCGCGACCGCACGCGAGCACCCTCGCAGCGCTGCCGACGGGCGCCTTCCCCGGCGTCGACACGACCGAGGTGTACCAGTTCCTCGATCGCCACGCGCCTGCGGCGTCGTGACCGACGCGGATCAGCGCGGGCTCGACGGCGACGCCGGGGTCAGCGGGCTCCGCCCTGAGCGTGTCAGGGGTCTCGCCACCGACCCGGCAGCCATGAACGCCGTGCCGGCGGTGACACGGAACCCGGATCAGCGTGGGCTCGAGGGGTAGGGCGTCGTGAGGATCATCACGTCGTGGTTGGCACCGTCGCCAGGGTCGATGAAGAAGTACGCGTCGAGGACTTCGTAGGCCGAACCCGTGCGCTCGGGCTCGAGCTGCGCGCGCCATCCGACGAGGTTCTTGTCGGTCACCGGGTTGAACTCGCCGCGTCCGTCGATCGCGACGTACGTCGGGTAGAGCGAGCGGCCCGTGGTGTCGAGCAGGCCGGGTTTGAGCTCGTGGACGTAATCGCGGTCGACGAGGTAGGCCGCGAGGGTGTCGTCGGCGGCGACCGAGACATGGTCCGGGATCCTCGCAAGGGCTGTGCCCTTCGCCAGGCACGCCACGCACGGCTGCACGGTGCTGCGGACGACACCCCCCAGCGGGAGCCACCAGG
>JAKBFW010000206.1:2280-3618 GCA_021833345.1 Pseudomonadota bacterium
CCCGCGCATCGGGCCACAGCCGGTAGAACGGGGCCACGAGCGCCACCACCGGGGAGAAATGGTCCCCGAGCAGGTCGAAAGCCCCCGCCGCTTTGAGGTAGGACCACGGCAGATGCCCCTGCGCGTACTGCTGCACCGCCTGGGTGAAGATCGCCAGATCGATACCCGCGTACATCCGCGCGAACCGCACCAACGACGTCGCCGCGTACACGACGAACGCGCCGAACCCGATCGCCGACGACGGATGCCGCCGCACCCGCGCCCCCACCCACGTCCCACCCAGCCACGCGACCACACGCCACAGCCGCGCGCCCCACCGGCTCGACAGCGCGTGCCACGAGGGCGGCGCGACCCGATCGCCCTCGAGGGTGATCGTCATCGTCGGCCGTCCGGCCGCGCGAGCTCACGGCCCCACCCTGCTGCAGACATCGAATCCCCCTGCCCCGCGACGATGCACGTCATGGTCCGACCGGGCCCGGGCCCGGGGCCACGCGCACCGCTCCACCCCGTCACGAACGCTACCGGCGAGCGACCGACGGCACGGGTCGATCCGGCGCGCGAGTCGACCTGCCGTCGCCGGGGCCGGCAGTGCCGGCGGTTCCGGTCAGTGAGTGGGGAGGAACAGCGACGCCGCGGCTGCAACGACAGCGCCGAAGGCGCGCTCGACCGCACCGTGCCCGACGATCATCAGGAGGCCGACGGTGATCGGCACGAGCCCGACCGAGCCCCGCCACCATGGCCGCGTCGACAGCCCCGAGGTCTCGCCGACCTCGACCGCCGACGCCGCAGGCTGATCCGCCGACGCGGCTGACCCCAGAGCAGCGATGCGCTCGGCCGGCGCGACGCCGTGAGCACGTGCTTCGAGTCGACGCTCTCGCCACCGGCGCGCGACCCCGTACACGACCAGGCCGATCGCCAGGAGCATCAGGGGACTCAGATCGACGCGCACAAGCACCCATTCGATCACGCGGTCCGAAGACGGGGCGGCCCTGGTTCGGTGATCACCCGAGAGGCCCGGCCACGACGTACCAGAAGAGGCTCACCGGTGCCCCTCGTGCGTCCGTTCAGGCCCCTCGGGAGCAGGTCGATGCGGGAGATGGAGCGGTCGCGCGAGGGATGACGAGGAGGACGGGCCATGACCACCATCGCACGGCTCACACGGACCCGGAAGTCCGACCCGATGCCCCCGGGCGTCCCCCCGCAACCAGGACTTATGTCGTAGATTGCGTCCGCTCGTCCTCCCACTGCACGTTCACAGACAGGGGGCTCGTCCATGTCCGAGCCACAGCCTGCCGGGTCAGCGCCAAGAGCCGGACCGTCGCTGCGTTGCTCGCGTTC
>JAKBFW010000052.1 GCA_021833345.1 Pseudomonadota bacterium
TCTGTCCATGGCATCACGGCTGCCTGAAGGATTGCCGGGAGCACTGTGATGTGAACGTGAAGGGTTCCCCCCGGGACTGGAATCATACCCACCGCCGACGTCACGGCCGGCTGCGCGACGTCCTTCTGGACTGCCCCGAGCGTGAGCGGTACCCCGACTGGTCGGGAACGTTGCCGCGAGTGGCCGCCGGGTCAGGGACCCCGCTCGTGGTGACATCGCCGACCCCCCTCTGGTCGCGCTCGTGGGCGAGCCGTCTCCCGTCAGCGAGGTGTTCAGCCGGCTCCGGCGCGGCACGACGCGCGGGTCCGGGCCGGGCTGCGGATCCGGTTCGACCACCCGGAGGCAGGCACGACGACGCTCGAAGGCGCGAGATTCGCCGTTCTGACGGGCGTCGCGACAACGGTCGCCGGTTGGACCCGGACGGGTGCGGGCGTCCCGGCTCCCTGAGCGGAGACCGCGAGCACCGCCACCATGAGGCGACGACCGACGACCGACGACCGACGACTGGCCAGCGCGCCGACCGCCGCCGTTCTGACGCGCCCACCGTTCGACCCGTGTCGACTCGCCCCGTGCTTCAGCGGGATGCCGCAATGGCATCGGCGCGCGGAGTTGTCCGACGCGGCGGCAGGCTAGCGCGCGACGCCGCGTCCGGCGTCGCGCCACTGCGGGTAGCCGCCCTCCAGGCGGACGGCGTGGTGGCCGGACGCTCGAAGGCGGGTGACGGCGGTCGCGGCCATGACGCAGTACGGGCCGCGGCAGTAGGCGACGACGTCGGCGTCTGCCGGAAGCTCGACCATGCGTGCGGCAAGGTCCGCGACGGGAATGTTGACGGCACCCTCGACGTGACCTGCGGCGAACTCGCTGGGAGGTCGGACGTCGACCAGCACGACCCGCCCTGCGCGGGACATCTCGTCGAACTCGGTGAACGTGACCGGCCGGGTGCCGTCGGCTGCCCGGAAGAAGTCGTCCGCCACGGCCTTGACATCGGCGATGTGCTGCTCGGCAAGGAGGACGAGGGCGCGATATCCGGCTTCGACTGCCGGGTCGGCGAGGCGATACACCCGGGACGTGCCTTCCACACGTCGGGCGACCAGTCCCGCCGAGGCGAGGATCTGCAGGTGCCGCGAGGTGTTGGCGCTGGTCGAGGAGATCTGCTGGGCCAGGGACTCCACGGAGCGCTCGCCCTGCGACAGGACGTCGACGATCTCCACGCGCTTCGCGTGCCCGAGGGCCGCGCCGATGCGGGCGAAGTGCCCGAACACCTCGTCCTTGAACTGACGTGGCTCCACGCCACCTCCTCAACTGATCTGTTGAACAGTACGCGATGAGCGGTCTCGCGCTGCTACTGTTCGATTATTCAAGCAATGGCTTGAATTGGGTACGGGATCGTGAAGTGGGTACGGGATCGTCGGCGACGAGGGCCGGACCCGACCTCGCGGCGCCGGCCGACGTCGTCCAGCGTCGCACCGCAGACCCAGACCCGCTGCGGACCTGATCACCGACCCCGAAGAGAGGCACGTCCATGAACGTCCTGATGATCATCAACGGCTCCGCCTACGGCTTGGACTCCACGTTCAACGCGGTACGGCTGGCCGGTTCCCTGTCCAAGCGCGAGGGGGTCGAGCTCACCGTGTTCCTCATGGGCGACGGCGTCACGGCCGCCATGAGCGGGCAGAAGACCGCAGACGGCTACTACAAGCTCGACCGCATGCTCGGCACGGTGGCTCGCAACGACGGTGAGATCTTGTGCTGCGGTACCTGCATGGACGCCCGCGGCATCCAGGAACCCATGCTGATCGAGGGCTCGCGCCGTTCCACCATGGACGAGCTGGCCGACCGTACGCTGGCGGCCGACAAGGTTCTGGTCTTCTAGGCACGGACCGGATCGGGGGTCGCTTCGCATGAGCGAGCAGCATCCGGGGTTGCTCGACCGTCCGATCTACCTGGACTACAACGCCACCACGCCGATCGACCCGCAGGTCTTCGCGGCGATGACGCCGTACCTGACCGTCGATTTCGGCAACCCGTCCAGCAGTCATGTCTTCGGCAGATCGGCGCACGGCGCCATGGACCAGGCCCGTTCTGCCGTCGCCGCACTCATCGGTGCGGCTGCTTCGGAGATCGTCTTCACCGGCTCCGGCTCGGAGGCCGACGCCCTGGCCATCCGCGGCGCAGTGCTCGGCGCTCGCGCGGCCGGAACCGACCACCCGCACGTCGTCACACAGGTCACCGAGCATCCGGCCGTGCTGGCCGCCTGCCGCGACCTTGAGTTGCTGCGCGACGTCGCCGTCACCTACCTGCCCGTGGACGGCTCCGGTCGCGTGGACCCCGGAGCCGTCGAGTCGGCCATCACCCCGGACACCGTCCTGGTGTCGATCATGCACGCGAACAACGAGACGGGGACCACCCAGGCGATCGCCGACATCGCGGCCGTCACCCGGGCGCACGGGATCCTCCTGCACACCGACGCCGCGCAGTCGGTCGGCAAGATCACCGTCGACGTCGACGACCTCGGTGTGGACCTGCTCACCGTCGTCGGGCACAAGATGTACGCCCCGAAGGGCGTCGCCGCGCTGTACGTGCGCACGGGCGTGCATCTGCTCCCCATCGTGGGCGGCGGTGGGCAGGAGCACGGTCTGCGCGCCGGCACCGAGAACGTCGCCTACGCCGTCGGGCTCGGTCGAGCCGCGGACCTTGCCGGGCAGGCTCTCGTCGACGGTACGACCGCGCGGCTCGCGGCCTTGCGCGACCTGCTCGAGCAACAGCTCCGGGAGCGACTTCCCGGTCGCGTGCACCTCCATGGGCACCCCACAGAACGGCTGCCCAACACCCTCAACCTCGGCATCGACGACGTGTCGGCCCTCGCCCTCCTCGCCGACCTGCCCGAGGTTGCGGCATCGGCGGGTTCGGCATGCCATGCCGGGCACGACGATCCGTCACCGGTGCTCACGGCGATGGGCCTCCCGCGGCAGGAGGCGCTCTCCGCCGTGCGTCTGTCGCTGGGGCGTTGGTCGACCAGCCGAGAGGTCGACGATGCTGCGGACGCCATCTCCACCGCCGTGCTCCGGTCACCGCGAACGTGACGTCGTCGCCCGTCGTCGGCCGAGAGTCCGCACGGCGCACCCGCGCTGCGAACGTCCCCACAGGCAAATCCGGGCATCTCGCGCTTCGGATGATTTCATGATGAAGATCTGATGCCGTCTTTGCCTGGGCGTGGCATCATGGGAATCACGTAGAAGCCGTGGCGACAGTTGGGTCACCGGTGGCCCGTTGATCGTCAGGTGTCCACGTCGACGGGGCCTCCGGTGCGCAGCAGGAGGGCCCCGTCGACGCGACTGGTCATGTCACCGCGAGTGCGAGCCGGTCAGGTTGCTCATCCACCGCGTCCGGAGCAGGTGCGTCAGTGCCTGGCCCGCGCCGGCTCCGTCGATCCCCGGCGCGACGACGACCGTCATCATGAGGGCAGACGTCGCAGATCACCCGGCCGAGGACGGGGGTGTCCCGGCCGCGATGTCGGAGCCGGGCCGACCGTAGGTCGCGGTGCTGAGCGGCACGCCGCGGGCGTCCGCGATCCTTCAGTCGGCCAGAGCGACCATCGCGGCGCTGCGCTCCCAGAGCTCGCGCGCGAGGCCGGCGTCGGCTGCCTGAGCATTCGCCTTCGCGATCCTGCGCTTCTCGTAGTACTCGCCCGAGACCCACTGCGTACCTGGTTCGGTCGTGGCGAGCCACACGAGGGTGTCGGCGCCCTTCTCCGGCGAGATCAGCGCGCGCCTGAGCGCGGACGTGTAGACGATCCGCATCGGGCTGGTCGACTCGGCGGCGAAGTTGGTGGCGACCCCGCCCGGGTGGAATGCCGCCGCGCTGACGCCGGCGGGGGGGGGGTACCGCCGGTGCAGCTCGCGCGTGAAGAGGATGTTCGCGAGCTTGGCGTCCCCGTACGCCTTGTTCGGCTTGTAGCTCGCGCGCGCGTCGAGGTCGTCGAGCTCGAGGTGACCGAAGTAGCGGTTCGCGACGCTCGACGTGGTGATCACGCGGGCACGACTCGCCACGAGCCTGTCGATCAGCAGCGAGGTCAGCAGGAACGGTCCGAGGTGGTTGACCTGGAAGGTCTTCTCGTGGCCGTCGACCGTCTCCGTGCGGTCGCCCATGATCCCACCGGCATTGTTGGCAAGGACGTCGATGTGCGGGTACCGCGCGAGGAGCGCGGAGGCGAGCTCCCGCACCTCGTCGAGCCGGGCGAAGTCGGCGACGTAGGACTCGGCGCCGACCTCGGCGGCGACCGCTGCCGTCTTCTGGGGCGACCGGCCGACGACGACGACCTGGTCGCCGCGCGCCGCGAGCGCGCGCGCCGCGGCTGCGCCGATCCCGTCGCTGGCACCGGTGATGACGATGGTCCGCTCAGGCATGCGTGCTCTCCTCCGTGACGCCGGGTGACTGCCGGTCGGGGTGCCGTTGACCAGCGGCGACGTGTGCGCGCGACGGCGGCCGGGCCGTCCCGGAATAATCCGTGGACCCGCAGTGCTGTACACCTCAGACTGTAGGGCGTGCCGGGTAACCGGTACGACCGATCCGCCCCGGCCTCACAGGTCGACGCCACCGTCACCGGTGGCCGGCGGATGTGCAGTTCTCGGTCTGCGCGGTGGTGCCAGCATCCCGCCGCGAATGGACCGGCTCGATCGTGGAGGACGCGCCCCTGGTGAGGGGTGGACGGACACGGATCGGGTGGCTCGTCACTGACAGCCCCCAAGCAAGGCCGGGGACGGATCAAGCCGCGCGTGAGCATGACAAACGGGTGCGGTGGACGGTGGCGCGACAGATGCTGGCCACGGGCGGATGGCGGCTCGCACCTCGACGGTGCGAGCCGCTGTTGCGTTCGGGTCGACCACGTCCGGTCGTCAGCGGGACCGCGCGCTGGAGGTCCGGATGTGCTCGAAGATCAGGCTCGTCTCGGTCAGGGCGACCTCGGGGAAGGCGCTCAGCTGCTCGAGGACGAACTCGCGAAGGGCGTCGCTGTCCTCGACGGCGACGTGGACGAGGAAGTCGTCGGCGCCGGCGACGAAGTACAGGTCGAGCACCTCGGGCCGGGCTGCCAGCCGCTGCGCAAACATGCTGAGCCGGTTGCGGGCGCCCGACTGCATGCGGACCGCCACCATCGCCTGAAGCCCGCGACCCAACGCGGCAGGGTCGACCTCGGCGTGGAACCCTCGGATCACTCCCGCAGCCCGCAGCGTGCGGACCCGCGCCAGGCACGTCGAGGGCGCGATGCCGACGGCGGCCGCGAGCGCGTTGTTGGGCATCCGTGCGTCTTGCTGGAGCAGGTGCAGGATTCGTCGGTCGACCTCGTCCAGGGCGACGGTCCGAACTTCCTGCGAGGCCGTCGACGAGTTGCGGGTCGAGACTGAATCATGTGCGGCCATGACCGCACTGTACCGAATATTCAACCGCGTTCATGGAACCGAAACACATGATCTTCACACTGCTGCCGTCAGGTACATCACACTGGGATCGACCGCGGCCGGTGAGGGTCCGCGCGAGCCCGCCACGAGGAGCCCCGCCATGAAGATCGGCATCCCGACCGAGATCAAGAACAACGAGTACCGCGTCGCCATCACCCCTGCCGGCGTGCACCAGCTTGTCGCCGCGGGTCACACGGTCATGGTGCAGCGCGGCGCCGGCCAGGGTTCGTCCATCGCCGACGAGGAGTACGTCGCCGCCGGCGCCACGCTCGGTGCGAGCGCCGAGGAGGTCTGGGGCAGCGCCGAGCTGCTGTGCAAGGTCAAGGAGCCGATCGCGGCGGAGTACGCGTTGCTCCGCAAGGATCTCGTGCTGTTCACCTACCTTCACCTGGCAGCCGACAAGGCATGCACCGATGCGCTCCTCGACGCCGGCACGACCGGGATCGCCTACGAGACCGTGCAGACGCCCGACCATGCCCTTCCGCTGCTCGCGCCGATGAGCGAGGTCGCCGGCAGGCTCGCGGTCCAGGTGGGCGCCTACCACCTCATGAAGAACGAGGGCGGTCGTGGTGTGATCCTCGGCGGCGTCCCCGGTGTCACCCCGGCGACGGTGGTGGTCCTGGGCGGTGGTGTCGCGGGCCGCCACGCGATCGAGGTCGCCGTCGGCATGCGGGCCGAGGTCACCGTGCTCGACGTCAGCATCCCGCGGCTGCGTGAGCTCGACGCGGCGTTCGGTGGGCGCGTACGCACGATCGCGTCGAGCGCGTACGCGATCGAGCAGGCGCTCCTCGAGGCCGACCTGGTCATCGGCGCGGTCCTCGTGCCCGGGGCCAAGGCGCCGACCCTGGTGCCGGACACCCTCGTCGCGCGGATGAAGCCCGGGTCGGTGCTCGTGGACATCGCGGTGGACCAGGGCGGCTGCTTCGAGTCGACGCACCCGACGACGCACGCCGATCCGACGTTCCGCGTGCACGGCTCGGTCTTCTACTGCGTCGCGAACATGCCCGGCGCCGTGCCGGTCACCTCGACCTGGGCGCTGACGAATGCCACGCTCCCGTACCTGACGGCTCTGGCCGACCTCGGCTGGGAGACCGCGCTCCGGGCGGACGTCTCGCTGGCCGGCGGCCTGACGACGCACGCCGGATCCCTGCACAACGAGGCTGTCGCAGCGGCGCACGGCTACGACTACGTCCCCGTCTCGGTCGTGTTGGCCTGAGCTCGTGATCGTCCGTGTCACCCTGACCGTGTGATCACGGTCACCTCAGGACGCTCAGCGGGGCCGGACCTCTGGCGGTCCGGCCCCGCTTGGCGTCCGCTATCGTCAGCCCGGCATGTCTGGTCGCGGGCGGGCGGCGAGCCGGTCGCGGACCGGTCGAGAGCACGGAGGAGGGCCTGAGATGGCAGCGGGGCACCGGGTCAAGAGCGTCGAGCAGTCGATCCGCGAGACCGATGAGCCAGGGCACTCGCTCAAGAAGACCCTCAGCGCGTTCGACCTCACGGTCTTCGGCGTCGGCGTCACGATCGGCACCGGCATCTTCGTCCTCACCGGGCAGCAGGCGGCGGTGAATGCCGGGCCGGCCGTCGTCCTGTCGTTCCTGCTCGCCGGGATCACGTGCGCGTTCGCCGCGTTGTGCTACGCCGAGCTCGCGTCCACGGTCCCGGTCGCGGGCAGCGCGTACACCTTCGCCTACGCGACCCTCGGTGAGGTGGTCGCCTGGATCATCGGCTGGGACCTGCTTCTTGAGCTCATGCTCGGAGCGGCCGTCGTGGCGCGCGGGTGGTCCGCGTACCTCCAGTCGCTTCTCGACCTGCCGAGCTGGCTCGCGGGCGACCACGCACGTCCCGACATCGCGGCGATCGTCGTCGTCCTGGTGCTCGCGGCTGTCCTCATCCGCGGGTCGAAGACGTCGAGCCGGCTCACCGGCATCCTCGTCGCGATCAAGATCGGTGTCGTTCTCCTGGTGATCGTGGTCGGTCTTGCCTACGTGCGGACCGCGAACTACCACCCGTTCATCCCGGCGAACCAGCCGGGTGCGGCCGGCGGTGCTCCCGGCAGCACTCTCAGCGAGCCGATCGTGCAGGCGTTCCTCGGGCTCGAGCCGACGTCGTTCGGGTGGTTCGGGATCGTCGCGGCGGCCTCGGTCGTGTTCTTCGCGTACATCGGGTTCGACATCGTCGCGACCACCGCCGAGGAGACCATCTCGCCGCAACGTGACCTGCCGCGCGGGATCCTGGGCTCGCTCGCGATCTGCACCGTGCTCTACATGGCGGTGTCCGCCGTGATCACCGGGATGGTGCCGTACGGCCAGCTCAACACCGCCGCGCCGCTCGCCGAGGCCTTCAACAAGGTGGGGGTGACCTGGGCGTCGACGGTGATCTCGCTCGGTGCGGTCGCCGGCATCACCTCGGTGATCCTCGTGCTCATCCTCGGGCAGTCGCGCGTGCTGTTCGCGATGTCGCGTGACCGACTCCTGCCGAGCGGTCTCGCGCGCGTGCACCCCCGCTTCGGCACCCCGTGGCTCAACATCGCGGTGATTGCCGTCGCGGTGGCGGCGCTGGCGGGATTCGTCCCTCTCGACGCGCTGTCCAAGCTCGTCAGCATCGGGACGCTGTTCGCGTTCGTCGTCGTGTGCCTCGGGGTGCTGGTGCTACGTCGCACCCGGCCCGACCTGCCGCGCGCGTTCCGTACCCCGGGGGTCCCGGTCGTCCCCGTGCTCGGCGTGCTGGCGTGCGGCTGGTTGATGCTCAACCTGCCGGTGGAGACCTGGCTGAGGTTTCTCGTCTGGATGGCGATCGGTCTCGTGATCTACCTCACGTACGGGCGTCGGCACAGCAGGTTCGCCGAACGCGGCAGCTCCGGCGCCGTTCGCTGACGGTCGACCGTCTCGGCCTGCGGGCATGATGGCAGCGTGAGCGACACGGGACTCGACCCGCAGAACCCCTTCGCGGCCGCGTCGGCCCTTCCCTACGGACTTCCGGACTTCGGCGCGGTGCGCGAGGAGCACTTCCGCCCAGCGTTCGACGCAGGGATGGCGCAGGAGCGCACCGAGATCGAGGCGATCGTCGCCGATCCGGCTGCTCCGACGGCCGAGAACACCCTGGATGCGATCGAGCGCTCCGGAGAGCTCCTGCGGCGCACGGCGACCGTGTTCTTCACCCGGCACGGAGCCGACGCGACCGCTGGGCTGGACGCGATCGAGGAGGAGGTCGCGCCGCTGCTCGCCGCGCACGAGGACGCGATCGGGCTGGACCTCCGACTGCTCGGCCGGCTCGACGCGCTCCAGAGCGCAGTGGACGACGGCACCGTCGAGCTCGCTCCGGACGCAGCCTGGCTGCTGCACACACGTCGTCGGGACGCGACACGCGCTGGCGCTCGGTTGGCCCCGGACGCGCAGGACCGTCTCCGTGCCCTGAACCAGGAGATCTCGGTGCTGGAGGCGACGTTCGGGCGCGAGGTCCTCGCGGCGGGCAACGCGGGTGCCGTGCTGGTCCACGATCGCGCCGAGCTCACCGGGCTTCCGGCGGATCTGATCGACTCGGCTGCTCGGGCGGCAGAGCAGCGCGGGCACGGCGGGGCGTACCTGCTCGACCTGCGCCTGCCGACGCAGCAGCCGATCCTCGCTCTCCTCGAGCACAGGCCTCTTCGGGAGCGCGTGCACCGCGCGTCGGTCTCGCGCGGCTCGGGCGCTCCGGGCGCGCCCGCCCCGACCGGTGGCCACGACACGCGGCCGACGCTGCTCGCGCTCGTGCGGGCGCGCGCCGAGCGTGCCCGACTTCTCGGGTTCCCGCACTACGCCGCCTACGTGGCCGACGAGGGGACCGCGGGCTCGGTCGAGGCCATCCAGAAGCTGCTCGCGAGCCTCACGGCCCGAGCCGTCGACACCGCACGCGTCGACGCGACGGTCCGGGCGGCTGCTCTGGCTGCTGACGTCCCGACCGCGACCTTCGAGGCGTGGGACTGGACGTACTACGCGGAGCGCGACCGGTCCGCGAGGTTCGCGGTCGACGACTCCCGGCTCCGGCCCTACCTCGAGCTCGACCGGGTGCTGCACGACGGTGTGTTCCGTGCGGCGGGCGACCTGTACGGGTTGACGTTCCAGCGCCGCACCGACCTCGCCGGCTACCACCCGGACGTGCGCATCTACGAGGTCCGCTCCGCGGAGGGGCGCGAGGTCGGTCTCTTCCTCGCCGACCTCTACGCCCGCGACGCCAAGCGTGGGGGTGCGTGGATGGACAGCCTCGTGGACCAGAGCCACCTGCTCGGCACCCGCCCGGTGGTGATCAACACCCTCAACATCGCACGGCCTCGCGACGGCGAGCCGACGTTGCTGACGATCGACGAGGTCGAGACGCTGTTCCACGAGTTCGGTCACGCGCTGCACGCCCTGCTGTCCGACGTGCGGTACCCGTCCCAGGCGGGGACGAACGTGCCCCGTGACGTCGTGGAGTTCCCGTCGCAGGTGAACGAGATGTGGGTCCGGGACCCTGCGCTGCTGCGCTCCTACGCCGTGCACCACGTCACCGGTGAACCGATGCCGGACGCGATGGTCGACGCTCTGGTGTCCTCCCGGGTGCACGATGCCGGGTTCACGGCCACCGAGCACCTCGCCGCCGTCCACCTGGACCAGGCGTGGCACCGGCTCGGACCGGACGAGGTGCCCTCGGCTCCCGACGACGTGGCTCGCTTCGAGGAGCAGGCGCTCTCCCGCGCCGGTGTCGCACTTGCGAACGTCCCACCCCGATACCGCTCCACGTACTTCACCCACGTGTTCGCCGGGGGGTACGCCGCGGCGTACTACTCGTACCTGTGGGCCGAGGTCCTCGACGCCGACACCGCCGCGTGGTTCCGCCGGAACGGAGGCCGCACCCGCGAGACCGGTGAGGCGTTCCGGCGGTCCGTCCTGTCGCGGGGCGGGTCGGTCGACCCGAGGCGCGCCTTCCGCGAGCTGCACGGACGTGACCCGGACATCGGTCCGCTCCTCGACCGGCTGGGACTGTCCGTCCCGGGGGCGCCGGACGCGGAGTTGCTACCGTGAGGCCATGCCCCCTGGTGCCGACCCGGTGACCTCCGACGGCCGCGACGAGCCCGTCGTCGCTCCCACGGCGCAGGACGAGGTCGCGCGCATCTGCCAGGAGCTGATCCGCTTCGACACGTCCAACTACGGGGACGGTTCGGGACCGGGGGAGCGCGCAGCCGCCGAGCACGTGATGGGCCTCCTGACCGAGGTCGGCCTCGACCCCGAGCTGTACGAGTCCGCCCGAGGACGCGCCAACGTCGTGCTGCGACTACCGGGGGCCGACACCGCCCGCCCCGCGCTCGTGCTCCACGGTCACCTCGACGTCGTCCCCGCGCAGGCCGCGGACTGGACGGTCGACCCGTTCTCGGGCGAGGAACGCGACGGCCTGGTCTGGGGGCGCGGCGCCGTCGACATGAAGGACATGGACGCGATGATCCTGGCCGTCGTGCGCCAGATGGCACGCGAGGGACGGCGTCCGGCGCGTGACGTCGTCGTCGCGATGTTCGCGGACGAGGAGGCCGGTGGCGTGATGGGCGCCCGGTGGTCGGTCGACCACCGTCCCGAGCTCTTCGCGGGCGCGACCGAGGCGATCAGCGAGGTCGGCGGCTTCTCGGTCGAGGTCGCGGGTCGCCGCGCGTATCTGCTGCAGACCGCGGAGAAGGGCCTCGCCTGGCTCCGGCTCGTCGCCGAGGGCACGGCCGGCCACGGGAGCCAGGTCAACCAGGACAACGCGGTGACCCGGCTCGCGGGTGCGATGGCACGGATCGGCGAGCACGACTGGCCGTTGGCGTTGTCGCCGACGGTTCGCGAGCTCCTGAACGGTGTTGCCGACCTCACCGGTCTCCGGTTCGACCCGGAGGATCCCGACAGCGTCGATCGCCTGGTCGACGCGCTCGGACCGGCGGGGCGGTTCGTCGGTGCGACCGTGCGCAACACCGCGAACCCGACGCAGCTCAGCGCCGGCTACAAGGCCAACGTGATCCCCGGCCGTGCCGAGGGGGCTCTCGACGCGCGGTTCGTCCCCGGCGGCGAGGCGGAGGCCATGCGCACTCTCCGAGAGCTCGCCGGTCCGGGCGTCCGGGTCGAGGACATCCACCGCGACATCGGGCTGGAGGTGCCCTTCGACGGGGACCTGGTCGACGCGATGGTGGCGGCGCTCCGGCACGAGGACCCGGGAGCAGCCGTGCTCCCGTACGCGCTCTCCGCAGGGACCGACAACAAGTCGCTGTCGCGGCTCGGCATCGCGGGCTACGGATTCGCCCCGCTACGGCTTCCGCCGGACCTGGACTTTCCGGCGATGTTCCACGGTGTGGACGAGCGCGTTCCCGTCGACGCGCTCGTCTTCGGCACGCGGGTGCTCGATCGGCTGCTCACGACCTGCTGACTGTCCCGGGCCGAAGGTCCGCGGTCAGGGCCGGTCAGGGCCCGAGGAGGTCGAGCGTGCTCCGGACCCTGATGATCTTCCGACGGAGCCAGACCTTGCTCACGCCGCCGGCGTAGAGCCGTGTGCGGGCGAGCTCCCATCGTCCGTACTCGGCCTCGTCGGTCAGCACCCGGCACGCGTCCCCGCGAGAGGTCGACCGTGAGAACGTGAGGACCCGGTACTCGTACTCCCGCCCCTGAGCCCCCCACTCGCCGTCCGACCGGCGGGTCATCGTGTCGCCCATCCATCCCCTCCGCTCGCCCGGCGTCACCGAAGGACCATACGCAGTGTCATTGTGCCTGTCACGGAGATACGGTCAGGTCATGACCGTCGACCCGCGCGCCGCACTGGACCGCCTACTTGCCGCCCTCGAGGCCCACTACCACGCGATCGAGAGCCGGCGCGGCGAGGACGACCCGGCGGTGGACGACGCGTACGACGTGCTCGCGGACGCGTTCGAGGTGTACGACGACGCGCTCGGGACGGTCCACGGCGAGGCGATGCCGTTCTACCTCGCCGAGGACGACGGCGACGAGGACGACGACGACCTGGACGACGATCAGGACGACGACGCGGACGACGAGCTCGACGTCGACTTCGAGGTCGCCGCAGACGACCGTGACCACGTGCTGCGCGGTGCCCTCGACCGCACCGAGGGCTGAGTCACCGCGGCGGGCCGGGCGCCAGGGCTCGGTAGCCGCTCAGCGGCGCTCGGGATACCCGAGCGCCGGTGCGCTGACCTCGTCCAGGGCGAGCCGGATCTCCGGCGGCAGGATCAGGTCGAGGGACGCGAGAGAGGCGCGCAGCTGCGCGGGCGTGCGCGCGCCGATGAGCGCCGAGGCCACCGGCACCTGGTCCGTCAACCACGCGAGTGCGACCTCGAGCGGGCTACGACCGAGACCGTCGGCTGCCGTGCAGACCGCGTCGACGACCTGTGCCGACAGCCCCCCGAGGTAGGGCTCGACGAAGCCGGCGAGATGGGCTGACGCCGCGCGGGAGTCGGCGGGTATCGTCCGCCGGTACTTCCCGGTGAGGACGCCCCGCCCGAGGGGCGACCAGGCGAGCACACCGATCCCGAGAGATGTGGCAGCCGGGAGCACCTCGCGCTCGACCCCGCGCTGCAGGAGCGAGTACTCGACCTCGACGGCGGTGAGCCCGATCTCGTCGCCGAGGAGCGTCGCCACTCTCGCGGTCTGCCACCCGGGGTGGTTCGAGAGCCCGACGTACCGGGCGCGCCCGCTCCTCAGTGCCAACCGCAGCGCCGAGACCGTCTCCTCGAGCGGGGTACGGGGGTCCGGTGTCTGGACGAGCCACAGGTCGACCGTGTCGGTCCGCAGCCGAGCGAGCGACGAGTCGAGGGACGACAGCAGGGCGCCGCGGGAGGCGTCCACGACGCCGCCTGTCGCGGTCCGGCGCACGCCCGCCTTGGTGCACAGCACGACCTCGTCGCGCGGTACCACCGTGTCGAGGAGCTGGCCGATCAGCTCCTCCGAGGCGCCGTTCGCGTACGACGCCGCGGTGTCGAGCAGGGTGCCGCCCGCGTCGACGAAGTCCTTGAGCTGCTCGCCGGCCTCGTGCGCGTCGGTGTCACGGCTCCAGGTCATCGTGCCCAACCCGAGACGGGACACCCGCAAGCCACTGCGTCCGAGCTGGCGAAGTTCCATGCCGCACAAGGTACCGGCAGACGTCCACCTCCTCATGACGGTCCGGCGGAGGCCGGGTCCGGTGGCCGGCCGTTCCGGCGGTCGAACGACCGTCTGGCGTTAGGCTTCCGAGGTGCGCACCTGGCCCTCACCGGAGATTCCTGCCCTTCCTGGTCACGGCGGCACGATCAGGGTCCACGACTCCACCACCGGTGCCCTCGTCGAGGCGGCGCCCGGGCGTGACGCGGGGATGTACGTCTGCGGCATCACGCCGTACGACGCCACGCACATCGGGCACGCGGCGACGTACCTCGCGTTCGACCTGCTGCTTCGGGCATGGCGGGACGCCGGCAAGACCGTCACCTACGTCTCGAACGTGACCGACGTCGACGACCCGCTGCTGGAGCGCGCGGCGGACACCGGCGTCGACTGGCGCACGCTCGCGCTGGAGCAGACCGCGTTGTTCCGCGAGGACATGACATCCCTCGGGGTCGTGCCTCCGGACGTGTGGGACGGCGCCGTCGAGAGCATCCCGCGGGTCGTCGCGGCGGTCGAGCAGATGCTTGCGGACGGCACGGCCTACCGCGTCCCGCTTCGCGACCCGGAGGCAGGCGGCACGTGCGGCTACCTCGGTGACGTCTACGCCGATCTGTCGGCCGACGGGCTGTTCGGGACGGTGTCGCGGCTCGACCGATCGCAGATGCTGGCGCTCTTCGCCGAGCGTGGCGGCGACCCCGACGCGCCCGGCAAGCGTGATCCGCTCGATCCGGTGCTGTGGCGTCGCGAACGGGTTGGTGAACCGGCGTGGGACGGGGGGAGCCTCGGGACCGGCCGCCCCGGCTGGCACATCGAGTGCGCCGTGATCGCGCGGGACGCCCTCGGGGTCTCGTTCGACGTCCAGGGAGGGGGAACCGACCTGCTCTTCCCGCACCACGAGATGAGCGCGTCGCACGTGCGATCCCTCGCGTCCGCGACAGGGACCGGCGCGGCGGGTTGCGCCCATGCCCACGTGCACGCCGGGATGGTCGCTCTCGATGGCCACAAGATGAGCAAGTCGCGGGGCAACCTCGAGCTCGTCTCGCGGTTGCGCGCGGCGGGCGTCGACCCGATGGCGGTCCGGCTCGCGATCCTCGCGCACCACTACCGGGAGGACTGGGAGTGGACCGCGGACGACGTCGCGGCAGGCGTGGTCCGGCTCGCCCGGTGGCGCGACGCGATGTCCGGCAACGGCGGACCTGAGGCCTCCGGGACCCTCGGCGAGATCCGGGCCGCGGTCGCGGACGACCTGGACGCGCCGCGCGCGTTGCGCGCGGTCGATGCCTGGTGCGACTCCGTCGAGACCGTCGACCGCATCGGGACGTGGGACGCGGGAGCCCCCGGTGTCGTCGCGCGTGCGGTCGATGCGCTCCTCGGGATCCGGTTCTGAACCAGGCGCCCAGGCGCCGATCAGGCCCCGGCGCCCTTGTCTCGTCGTCGTAGGTACCGCTCGAACTCCTGTGCGATCGCCTCACCCGAGGCCTCGGGGAGCTCGGCGGTGTCCTTCGCCTCTTCGAGCTGGTGGACGTACTCGGCGATCTCGGTGTCCTCGCTCGCGAGCTCGTCGACGCCCAGCTGCCATGCCGAGGCGTCCTCCGGCAGGTGGCCGAGGGGGATCGGCTCGCCCAGCAGCCCCTCGATCGTCGTCAGGATCGCCATCGCGGCCTTGGGCGACGGGGGGTGCGCGACGTAGTGGGGAACGGCCGCCCACAGCGAGATCGAGCGGAGGCCTCGGTCGGCCGCCGCCTGGTGCAGGACGCCGACGATCCCGGTCGGTCCCTCGTAGGAGTTGGCGTCGATCTCGAGTGCGCGCTGGATCGTGGGGTCGTCGCTGGTCGTGGTGACCGGGATCGGTCGTGAGTGCGGGACGTCTGCGAGCAGGGCGCCGATGGTCACGACTGTCGTGACGCCCAGACCGGTCGCGAGGTCCAGGATCTCGGCGCAGTACCGGCGCCATCGCATCGAGGGCTCGATGCCGTGGACGAGCACGACGGTCCGGCCGGTCTGGGGCGCGCGGGCGACCGCGATGGACGTGCTGGGCCACGTGATGTGACGGGAGCCGTCGGCGTCGATGCCGACGGTCGGCCTGTTGACCTGGAAGTCGTGGTACTCCTCGGCGTCAAGCTCGTCGACCTGCTCGGCCTCCCACACCTCGTGGAGATGCGCGAGCGCCTGGCTCGCGGCGCTCCCGGCGTCGTTCCAGCCCTCGAACGCGGCCAGCAGCACCGGGCCCTCGGGGTCCACGCGGGCCAGCCACTTGTTCTGCTCGCTCATCCGCCCAGCCTAGGTCGTCGGACCGCGGCGGACCTGGAACCGCGCGACATCTCGCCGGTCGGGTGTGGCGTCGATAGCCCCACACGCCCGCCTACGATCGTCCGATGACCCAGCCCACGAGCCGTGCCGACACGCCTCGTGGGGCGCATGGTGGCGCCGCTCCTGCGCGGCCGGCAGCGGTCCTGTGGGACATGGACGGGACGCTCATCGACTCCGAGCCGTACTGGATGGCGGCCGAGACCGAGCTGGTCGAAGCCTATGGAGGTAGGTGGACCCACGAGGACGGCATCGGCCTCGTCGGGAACGCGCTCGATGTCTCGGCGCGGGTCCTGCGGGCCGCTGGGGTCGATCTCGGCGTCGACGAGATCATCGATCTCCTCGTCGAGCGGGTCAGGTCCCAGGTGCTCGGCCGGGTCCCGTGGCAGGTCGGCGCCTACCGGCTCCTGGGCGACCTCGTCGCCGCTGGGGTTCCGTCTGCGCTGGTCACGATGTCCTTTCGGCGACTCGCGGACGCCGTCGTGTCCGGTGCGCCGCCGAACGCCTTCGCGGCCGTGGTGTGCGGCGACGAGGTGGGGCGCGGCAAACCGGATCCCGAACCGTACCTGCGAGCGGCAGCCGCGATCGGTGTCGACGTCACGCAGTGCGTCGCCGTCGAGGACTCACCCACCGGAGTGGCCTCGGCGCTCGCCTCCGGCGCGCGGACGATCGGCGTCCGGGTGATGGTGCCGATCGAGCGCCGGCCGGATCTCAGCAGGATCAGCAGCCTCGCGGACCTGGATCTCGACCTGCTCGGCCGGGTTGCCGCGGGCGAGGTCGTGGATCTGCTCGGCGAGTGACGGCGCCCGGGTCACGCGCCCGCGGGGCACCTCACCCCGGGTGACTCATGCCCGCGGCACCACGCCCAGCGCCAGCTCGACGGCCCCGTCGGGGATCCCCGGGGCGAGGCCGCCGAAGGCCGGACACCGAGCCTTGTGCGCGCACCAGCCGCACAGGGCAGAGGTGCGCGGCTGCCAGTCGCCGGAGATGGCCACCATCGTGATCTGCTCCCAGGTGGCGCGGATCCGCGTCTCGACGGCGTCGAGCTCGGCCTCCCGCGGCTCGTGGCGGACTATCGTCCCGTCGCCGAGGTAGACGAGCTGGAGCATGCGCGGGACGACTCCGCGGGTCCGCCAGATCACCAGACCGTAGAAGCGCATCTGGAAGAGCGCCGAACCCTCGTACCCCTGCCGCGGTGACTTGCCGGTCTTGTAGTCGACGACGCGCAGCGACCCGTCCGGTGCCTCGTCGAGCCGGTCGACGATGCCCCGCAGGAGCGGACC
>JAKBFW010000053.1 GCA_021833345.1 Pseudomonadota bacterium
CGGTCGCCCTCGTCACCGTCGGTGTGGTGATCGGCTACGGGGGGCTCGGACAGCTGATGTTCCGCGGCTTCTCGAGCGGGTACCACGCCCAGATCATGACGGCGACGTTGCTCTGCCTCGTGCTGGCTCTCGTGCTGGACGTCGCGCTGGCCCTGATCGGACGTCTGCTGACGCCGTGGTCGCGATCGACGCTCGCCCCATGACCTACCTGACCCTCGCATTCGCGTGGCTCAACGACCCGCTCAACTGGTCGGGGCCGGACGGCGTCGTCGCTCTGACCGTCGAGCACCTGACGATGTCGTTGCTGGCCGTCCTGCTGGCGGCCGCCGTCGCGCTCCCGATCGGCATCGGGCTCGGCCACAGCGGACGCGCGGCCCGCGTGGGCACCGCGACGCTGATGACGACGAACGTCTCCCGCGCGCTGCCGACGTTCGCCCTGCTGACCATCTTCGCGTCGACGGGCATCGGGTTCGGCGACCGGCCGACCGTGCTCGCCGCCGCGGTCTTCGCCCTGCCGGTCGTCCTTGCGACCGCCTACTCCGGCATCCGTGGGGTCGACGTCGACGTCCGGGACGCGGCCCGCGGGATGGGGATGTCCGGACGGCGGATCCTGGTGCAGGTCGAGGTCCCACTGGCCGGTCCGATGATCGCGGCGGGGCTCCGGACGGCGGCGGTCCAGGTGGTCGCGACGATCCCGCTCGCGGCGCTCGTCGGCGGGGGCGGCCTGGGGCGCATCGTCGTCGAGGGGTTCGGCACCCAGCAGTACGGCCAGGTGATCGCCGGTGGCGCGCTGGTCGCGGCACTCTGCCTCGTCGTGGAGGGGGTCCTTGCCGTCGGACAGCGGGTCCTCACGCCACGAGCGGTGCGGTCGCTTCACGCCGCCTGAGGCCGCGGCGATCACACCGCCGTCGGTGGCGACCGTCCGGTCGCAGCAGCCGGCCACCGACCGCTCCGGCTCCCACGACGACGACGTCAACGACGTGCTCGGAGCGCTCGGCGTGCTCGCTCCTGGTGCTCCGCCCCTCAGCGCGTGGGTTCGACCGTCCCATCGTCGTTGCTCGACGCTCCGGACGCAGACGGGAGCGCCTGGGACCTTCGTCCTGGTGCGCGACGGCCGTCGCCCTGCTTGGGTGTGCGGACCATGAGACTCACACCGATCTACTACTACTCCAGCTCCAGCGGGCTGGTCCGGACGTTCGCGGAGCGTCTCGCCCGCCCGGCGTTCAACCTCGCCGAGCGCGAGCACCGGCTGTCCGAGGTCGACGGGCCGTGGGTGCTCCTGACGCCGTCGTACAAGACCGGGAACGACAGCAACGACACGATCCCGGAGGGGGTGCGACGGTTCCTGGCCTCCGAGAACAACCGGCGTCGGATGGTCGGCGTGATGGGCAGCGGCAACCGCAACTTCGGGCGGCACTACCAGATGGCCTGCCGGACGATCGCACAGCGCTCGGGCCGACCGGTCCTGTTCGAGTTCGAGCTCTCGGGGACACCGTGGGACGTCGCCGACTGCCAGCAGATCCTGCACGACCTGGACGTCGCGCTGGACGCCGCAGCGACGGCGTCGTGACCTGACGGCGAGGGTCACCCGGTCGACCGGCTGTCGCCGAGCCACGTCCCCGGCGCTCGCGACGTCGAGCGGCACCGGACATGAAGAAGCCCCCTGACCCGCAGGTCAGGGGGCTTCTCTTCGTGGTGCGCCATCAGGGACTCGAACCCCGAACCCGCTGATTAAGAGTCAGCTGCTCTGCCAATTGAGCTAATGGCGCGCGGTGCAGAACGTTACCACCGCCCTGCCCGAAAGCACGAACCGGGGTCAGTCGCTCCCGCCGTGGGCGGACGACACCTCGTCGGCCGCCTCCCACCACGCGTCGGCGGGCAGGCCTTCCGACTCGAGGATCTCCTGGGACACCGGACCGTCGGGTGCCGCCAGGTCAGCGAGCAGCGCGAGCGGGACGTGCTCGGCGAGCAGGCCCATCACGGTCTCGGAGTCCGCGGCAGCGTCGGCGGACCGCTCCGCGGCACTCGTGTCAGCCCTCGCATCGTGGGTCATGCCGTCCACCTCTCCTTCGTCTCGGGACACTCGACCACCCGCCGGCCGCGGGGCGCAACCTCTGTCGGGGAACTCTCACGAGAATCACACGGATGGTGCAGTCCTTCCCCAGCACGCGGATGGTGCGCCGCACCACCTGTTCAACGCTCAGAGGTAGAGGCCGGTTCCCTCGCGCGTCGGGTCGGGTCGGGCGACCGCGTGCACGTCCTTCTCCCGCAGCAGCAGGTACGTCGTGCCCGAGAGCTCCACCTCGGAGCGGTCCTCCGGGTCGAACAGCACCGTGTCGCCGAGCGACACCTGGCGCACCTGCTGGCCGACGGCGACGATGCGCGCCCAGGCCAGCCGCTTGCCGACCACGGCAGTGGCCGGGATGACGATCCCGGCGGCCGACCGCCGTTCGGACGACTCCGCGTCGAGCTCGACCAAGAGCCTGTCGTGCAGCATGCGGATCGGGAGCACCGGCACCGCGCGCTCCGGTGTGCCTGCCGGCGGCCGTTCCGCAGTGGGGTGGGCGTCGTTCACGCGACGACTGTACGTGCTCGTTAGGCTCCTCCTATGACCTCTCGACTCGCGGTCGGCGACACCGCGCCCGACTTCACCCTCCCGACGGCGGACGGCGGCTCGATCACGCTGTCCGCGCTGCGCGGCCGCCACGTGGTCGTGTACTTCTACCCTGCCGCGATGACGCCCGGCTGCACGACCCAGGCCTGCGACTTCCGCGACTCGCTCGCGTCGCTGCAGGGTGCCGGGTACGCCGTCGTGGGCATCTCGCCCGACCCGGTCGGCACGCTTGCGACGTTCGCCGAGCGCGACGCCCTGACGTTCCCGCTCGCGTCCGACCCGGACCGGTCGGTCCTCACGGCCTGGGGCGCGTACGGCGAGAAGTCGCTGTACGGCAAGACCGTCACCGGGGTGATCCGGTCCACGGTCGTCGTCGACCCGGCCGGGGTCGTCGAGCTCGCGCAGTACAACGTCAAGGCGACCGGGCACGTCGCGAAGCTACGTCGCGACCTCGGTATCGACTGAGCCTGCCGGCTCGGCGGCACACGTCGAGCCGGTCCGGATGGCGACGGCCAAGTCACGGCCGGCGCTGCGGGAGTGGTGAAATGGCAGCCACGCCAGGTTTAGGTCCTGGTGCCCGAGAGGGCGTGCGGGTTCGACTCCCGTCTCCCGCACGACCGAGCACGGGTCTCGTGGAACGTCCCGCCGTGCGCACGATCCGCGGCGCCGGTCGACCGTGGACGTATCGACCGCGGCCGACCGGCTCGGTGGGCTGGTCGGCCGCGGTCGTCGGGTCCGGGCGGGTCAGCTGCCCGCAGCGGCGATCTGGGCGCGGACGTCGTCCATGTCCAGGCCCTTCACGGCGGTCACGACCTGCTCGAGCGCCGGTCCCGGGAGAGCGCCCGCCTGGTTGAAGACGAGGATCCCGTCCCGGAACGCCATCAGGGTCGGGATCGACGTGATGCCGAGCTCCGCCGCGAGACCCTGCTCGGCCTCGGTGTCGACCTTCGCGTGCACGATCTCGGGGTGGGTCTGCGAGGACGTCTCGAAGACGGGTCCGAACCGCTTGCACGGACCGCACCATTCGGCCCAGAAGTCCACCAGGACGATCTCGTTGTCCTCGATGGTCTTCTGGATCGTGTCTGCAGTCAGCTGTGTGGTGCTCATCTGTTGTCCTTCCGGTTCGTTCTCGGCCGACGCCTACAGCGCCCGCGTGCGGCCCAGTATTCCCACCCGGTGCGCGTCGAGGCACGCCGGTGGGCCGCGTCACGGTAGAAAGGCTTCGTGACCGGCACCGTCGACTTCCCCGAACCCGAGCGACCCTCCGGCTGGCTCCCCGCCGCTGACCTCGCCCGTGCCCGCACCCAGCTCCCGCTGCTCTACGTGGACGCCATCCCCGTCCGGGTGGACGAGTCGGGCGACGTGGTGGCCGTCGGCCTGCTGCTGCGGGTGACGCCCGAGGGAGTCATGTCCCGCGCTCTCATCTCCGGTCGCGTGATGTACCACGAGCGCGTGCGCGACGCCCTGCTGCGCCACATCGAGAAGGACCTCGGCCCGATGGCACTGCCCCAGGTCCCGCCGTCCCCGCAGCCGTTCACCGTCGCCGAGTACTTCCCCACACCGGGTGTGACCCCGTACCACGACCCGCGTCAGCACGCCGTGTCGCTCGCCTACGTCGTCCCGGTGTCCGGCGACTGCGAGCCGCAGCAGGACGCCATCGACCTGGCCTGGCTCACGCCGGAGCAGGTCGCCAGCGAACAGGTGCAGGTCGAGATGAACGGCGGCCAGGGCCTCCTGCTCCGCCAGGCCATGGCCTTCGTGGGACGACTGGCCTGAACGACGCCGTCGGTCAGACCGCGCGCCCGTCCTCGAGCCGGAGCTCCGGCCAGTCGGCGAGGTCCGCGCGCATCCGGCGGTCGTGCGTCGCGACGACGACGGCCGCGGAGGTCAGTCGGAGCGCCCGGGTGACCTCGTCGACCAGGTCGATCGACAGGTGGTTGGTGGGCTCGTCGAGAACGAGCACGTGCGGGACGGCGAGCAGGGCGCACGCCAGGTCGAACCGTCGGCGCTGACCGACGGAGAGCTCGTCGAGCGGACGGTCGAGGTCTTCCTCGGAGAGCAGGCCGAGGAAGGCGATCGGCACGACGCTCGCCGGGTCGAGCAGACCCTGGTCGAGCAGCCGCAGCGCCTCGTCCGCGTAGGCGTCGAACCCGGAGGGCGCGCGTCCCGGCTCCTGACCCGCGACGCGCCGCATGGCGGCCACCTGGCCCGGCGCGCCACGACCCTCCTGGGCGACCACGCCGATCCGGACGTGCGGAGCCGTCGTCCGCGCGCCGCGATCGAGCGCGACGGCCCCCGTGAGGGCGCCCAGCACGGTCGACTTCCCCGACCCGTTCGGCCCTGTGACGAGCAGCCGCCCCGCAGGCGGGATGCTCAGTCGCGTGCCAGGCAGGTCGAGGCGACCGCTGACCGCAGGGCTGCGGAGCTCGATCACGCCCTGGTCGGGATCCCAGCCCGGGCCCATCGCCGGGAGGTCGGGAAACACGAGCGCGCGGGGCGGCGGCGGTACCTCGACGGCCTGGGCCTCGAGCCGGGCGATGAGCCGGTCAGCGGCCTTGACGTGCGTGCGGGCCCGGGTCGCCCGCCGGTTCGTCTGGCTGCCCTTCGGGGGACGCCACTCGTCCGAGAGTCCCTCGTAGGAGGCATCCAGACGCTCGGCGAGCACCAGCCGACGCTGCGTCTCGGCCCGGAAGCGCGCCCGCCAGCGCCGCAGCGCCTGATCCTTAGCGAACCGGTAGGAGAGGTAGCCGGGTTGGCCGTAGAGCGCCGGCCGCCCGTCCACCGACGGGTCGAGGTCGAGCACCCCGGTGACGACGTCGTCGAGCAGCTGGCGGTCGTGGGTCACGACGACGACCGCACCGCGCCAGCCCAGGAGCTCGGCCGTGAGAAAGTCGATCCCGGCGTCGTCGAGGTGGTTCGTGGGCTCGTCGAGGGCGAGGACGTCCGCGCGTTCGGCGAGCCGGCACGCGAGACGCACCCGGTAGCGCTCCCCGACCGACAGCGTCGCGAGCGACCGCCCGCGGTCCGCCGGAGCCGCCAGCCGGGACAGTGCGACCTCGACGCGGTGGTCGGCGTCCCAGACCGCGAGGTGCTCGGCGCGCGCGAGCACCTCGGAGAGCTCGGCGAGGTTCCCGCGGTCGTGGTCGAACTCCCCGCTGACCCGGTCGAGCTCCGCGGCGACGGTCCGCAGCCGCGACAGGGACCGGTCGACGAGGGTGCCGACAGTCGCGCCGGCGGGCACGTTCAGTTCCTGGCCGACGCTGGCGACCGTCCCCTGGCGCCGCACCGTGCCGGCGGACGGGGTCAGCTCACCCACGAGCACCCGCAGCAGCGTCGTCTTCCCCGAGCCGTTCTCACCGACGACGCCGAGCCTGTCCCCGAGACCGACGCGGAGGGTCACCCCGCTCAGGACGGGTCGACCGGGATGGGCGAACGCGACGTCCGTCGCCGAGAGGTGGACGGGGCCGGACGTGACCACGTCGGCGAAGGTGTCCACACGGCAGGGTACCGTCGGGCCCGTGCTCCGCCGACTCCTGCCCGTCCTCGCCGACCTCGCCGTCGTCGTCCTCTTCGCCGCGATCGGGCGATCGGCGCACGCGCACGGGGACGGTGCCGTCGGGGTGCTCTCGACCGCGTGGCCGTTCCTTGTCGGGACCGTCGTCGGCTGGGTCGTCGCCGCCCGGACCGTCGCCTCCGCGTGGCGTGCCGAGCTCAGGCTGTGGCCGACGGGCGCCATCGTGTGGATCTGCACGTGGGGGCTCGGGATGGCGCTGCGAGGGCTCACGGGAGGCGGGCTCGCGCCGTCGTTCCTGCTCGTGGCCGCGCTGGTGCTCGCGGCGATGCTCGCGGCGTGGCGCGTGATCGCGCGACTGGCGCTGCATCCGGGCGCGCTCCACCAGGACTGACCGGACGGCCTGAGCTCGGGTCCTGACCACCGGCCCGGACCACTGGCGGAAGGCACGGGTCGGCGCCACCGCGACGCTCAGGCGAGGTCCGGGGTCCGCCCCGAGAGCACCGCGACGATCGCCGGAGCGAGCGCGCGGAACGCCTGGCCGCGGTGCGAGATCGCGTTCTTCTCCCGCGGGGTGAGCTCGGCGCACGTCCGGAGGTCCCCGTCCGGGACGAGGACCGGGTCGTAGCCGAACCCGTTCGTCCCGCGGGGCGCGATCGCGAGCCGCCCGACCAGGTGACCGACCTCGACGTGCTCGAACCCGTCCGGTGTGACGAGCGCCGCAGCGCACGTGAAGCGCGCGCCGCGGTGCTCCGGTGCGACGTCGGCGAGCTGGCCGAGCAGCAGCGCGAGGTTCGCGGCATCGTCGCCGTGCGTGCCGGCCCAGCGCGCCGAGAAGATCCCGGGAGCCCCACCGAGCACGTCGACGCACAGCCCCGAGTCGTCGGCCACGGCCGGGAGCCCGGAGAACGCGGCGAGCGCACGCGCCTTGATCAGGGCGTTCGCCGCGAAAGTCAGACCGTCCTCGACCGGTTCGGTCGCACCGAGCTGACCTGCGCCGACGATCGCGTCGGGCTCGAGACCCGGGACGCGGCCGTCCAGGATCGCGCGCAGCTCTCGAACCTTGTGCGCGTTGTGGGTCGCCAGGACGAGCCGGGCGGCCGTCCCCGGCACCGCCCCGGCCACCACGCTCAGCGCTCGGTCCACGGCTGCGCGGGACCCGCGAGCGCCGCGGCCTGCAGGCGCGCCAGCTCGGCGGCGCCGCCGAGCGCGAGGTCGAGCAGCGAGTCGAGCTGGCGGCGGTCGAACGGCGCGTGCTCGGCGGTGCCCTGCACCTCGACGAACGTGCCCGCGCCGGTCACGACGACGTTCATGTCGGTCTCGGCCTTGACGTCCTCGACGTACGGGAGGTCCAGCATCGGCGTGCCGTCGATGATCCCGACGCTCACCGCGGAGACCGAGTCGAGGAGCGCCGGCCGCGACCCCGTGATGGCCCCCCGGGCCGTACCCCACGCGATCGCGTCGGCCAGGGCCACGTACGCCCCGGTGATCGCGGCCGTCCGGGTCCCGCCGTCCGCCTGCAGCACGTCGCAGTCCAGGACCAACGTGTTCTCGCCGAGCGCCTTCACGTCGATGATCGCCCGCAGGGACCGCCCGATCAGCCGGGAGATCTCGTGCGTGCGTCCGCCGACCCGTCCCTTGACCGACTCGCGGTCCGACCGCGTCGTCGTCGCGCGTGGAAGCATCGCGTACTCGGCCGTGACCCACCCCTCGCCGGAGCCCTTCTTCCAGCGGGGCACACCCGCGGTGAACGACGCGACGCACAGCACTTTGGTGCCGCCGAACTCGACCAGGACGCTGCCTTCCCCTGCGTCGAGCCAGCGCCGGGTGAGCCGCACGGGGCGCAGCTCGTCGGGACGGCGCCCGTCGGCTCGCAGGACGGACGGCGCGGCGGAGGGGGTGTCCAGACTCATGCGCGTCAGCCTATGCGACCCCTCGAGGGCCGCGAACACCGCGTCGCGAGGGTCCGCACCGCGTCAGAGAACGTGCACCGCGCCCGGGCGAGCGAGCGCGATCGGCCCGATGAAGACGCCACGAGCCTCGGCCAGGGTCACCTGGGCATCGTTCCACGGGGCGATGTGGGTGAGGACGAGGAGACCGACCCGCGCCTCGGCCGCCGTCTCGCCCGCGCGACGTCCCGTGAGGTGCACCCCGCGCAGCGCGTCGTCCCGACCCTCGACGAACGCGGCCTCGGCCAGGAGCAGATCGACCCCGGCGCTGAGCTCGGTGAGGCCGGGGCACGTGTCGGTGTCCCCGGTGTACGCGAGGACGACCCGGCGGTCGGGGTCGTCCTCGGCGGGGCCGCTGATCCGCAGCCCGAACGCCGGCACGGGGTGCTGGACCGGGATCGACGTGATCTCGAAGGGCCCGACCTGCACCGTGCCGTGATCCGTCCAGTGGTGCACCGTGAACTGGTCGGCCATGTCGGTCGCCGGGTCGGTACCGGCCATCTCGGCGAGCCGGCGCCCGGTGCCGTCGGGCCCGTACAGGTCGAGCGGCGCACACGGACCCTCGGGGCGGTAGCGGCGCATCACGTTCAGCACCACGAGGTCCGCGACGTGGTCGGAGTGCAGGTGCGTGACGACCGCAGCATCGAGGCTGTACGGGTCGCACGCACGCTGGAGCGGTCCGAGGGCACCGTTCCCGAGCTCGACGAGCAGGCGCCACGTGCGTCG
Source organism: Pseudomonadota bacterium (assembly GCA_021833345.1). GTDB lineage: Bacteria > Actinomycetota > Actinomycetes > Actinomycetales > Cellulomonadaceae > JAJDFX01. The sequence continues at coordinate 8,801 of JAKBFW010000053.1, forward strand.
CGCGGCCCCGCTCCCGTGCTCGGCCTCGAGCAGATAGCTCGACGCCGCGGCGTCCGGACCGGGGAACGATCCCGAGCAGCCCACCACGACCAGCCTCATCGCCGTCCCCCCGTCACCGCAGCGTCGCGCTCGGCTCGACGGTGCCGACCTCGGGGCCGAGGAACCGTCGCGCGAGCGTGTGGAACGCATCGGGGTCACCCGTCGCGAGGAACCGGTGCGTCGGTGGGCCGGCGGCCGGGTCGCGCTCCAGACCGTGTGCGACGAGCGTGCGGTAGACGTCCTTGGCGGTCTCCTCGGCGCTCGAGACCAGGGTGACCTCCTCGCCCATCACGTACGAGATCACGCCGGTGAGCAGCGGGTAGTGCGTGCAGCCCAGGACGAGGGTGTCGACGTGCGCGTCGCGCACCGGGTCGAGGTACTCGTGCGCAGCCTCGAGCAGCTCCGGCCCCGAGGTGACGCCCGCCTCCACGAACTCGACGAACCGGGGGCAGGCCCGCGTGGTGAGCTCGACACCCGGGGCCACCGCGAACGCGTCGTCGTACGCGCGCGAGTCGATCGTCGCGCGCGTGCCGATGACGCCGATGCGTCCCGTCCGCGTCGCCAGCACGGCCCGCCGCGCGGCCGGCAGGATCACCTCGACGACGGGCATGCCGTAGCGGAGCGTGTAGCGCTCCCGCGCGTCACGAAGCACGGCGGCCGACGCCGTGTTGCAGGCGATCACGAGCAGCTTGACGCCCGCGTCGACGAGATCGTCGAGCACCTGCAGCGCATGTGCGCGGACCGCGGCGATCGGCTTGGGCCCGTAGGGGGTGTTGAGCGTGTCCCCGATGTAGACGGTCGACTCCTGCGGCAGCTGGTCGAGGATCGCGCGGGCGACGGTGAGCCCACCGACGCCGGAGTCGAAGATCCCGATGGGCGCGTCGTTCACGCGACCGAGCCTAGTCGTCCGGGAGCCCGTGCTCGGTCACCCTCCGACGCCGGGCCGGTCGCGCGGACGGTCCCGCGGAAGGTCCCGGAGCATCGCCGTGAGCAGCGACTCCTGCAGGTAGGTCAGCAGCGTGTAGACCGACCCGAGGAACCGACGCCGCTGCGCGTCCTCGACGGTCTCGGGGTCCGTCGGCCGGTCGGGCTCGTCCCGCTCGAGCTCGGTGTACAACGCCTCGACCTGGTCGTCGTCGCTGAGGCCGAGCCGGTCCGCGAGCACGAGCCGGACGTCGGTCAGCGCCGCGGCCAGGTCGCTCGCGTCGTCGCGCGCGAGGTCCAGCCGATCACCCGCGGCGCCACCCCCGGCCTGCAGCAGCCGCCAGAAGGCCACGAGACGCCGAACCTTGGCGTCACGCAGATCGCCCTCGGTGAGCCGGCGGAACTCCTCGGACACCGCGGGGTCGTCGCGCGACGCGTCCGGAAGCAGCCGGAGGACCGCGGTGTCGTCCGGCACTGTCGCGCTCGGCGGCGCCACCGCGCGCGCGAGCTGACCCGCCTCGTCGCGATCGAACCCGTCCGGATCCGCCTCGTCCGGATCCGGCACAACGGTGTCGAGCGTGGCGCCGAGCAGCTCGACGACCTCCGCGACGATCGAGGCGATCACCTGGCGTTCGACGGGGTCCAGGACGGCCCGGTACCCGTGCGCGACGGCGGCGAACGGCCGCATCACTCGTCCCCGCGCTGCATGGTCGCCCACAGGCCGTAGCCGTGCATCGCCTGGACGTCGACCTCGACCTTCTCGCGGTTCCCGTGGGAGACGACCGCCTTGCCCTCCTCGTGCACCTGGCGCATCAGCGTCTCCGCGCGAGTCTGCGAGTACCCGAAGTACGTCTGGAACACGTAGGTCACGTAGGACATCAGGTTCACGGGGTCGTTCCAGACGATCGTCAGCCACGGCGACGCCGAGGCCGTGGACGCCTCCGCGAGCTCGTGGTGCGCTGGCGCGATCTCGATGGGCACGGCTCCACTGTAGGCGGCGGGACGACGGGGACCCGGTGGCGCCAGATCGCCGATGTACATCGCTCGCGACCTGCGCCTACGGTGGCGACATGTCCGGAACCGCCCTGCTCACCGACCGCTACGAGCTCACGATGCTGCAGGCCGCGCTCGCCGACGGCACCGCGCAACGACGGTGCCTCTTCGAGGTCTTCACTCGACGGCTGCCCCCGGGGCGCCGGTACGGGGTCGTCGCGGGGACCGGGCGTGTCCTCGAGGCTCTCGCCGAGTTCCGGTTCTCCGACGACGATCTCGGGTGGCTCGTGGACGCGCGCATCGTCGACCGGGCGACCGTCGCCTACCTGGCCGGCTATCGGTTCACCGGGTCCGTCGTCGGGTACGCGGAGGGCGAGGCGTTCTTCCCGGGTTCGCCGGTCATGGTGGTCGAGGGCACCTTCGCCGAGGCGGTGCTCCTCGAGACCGTCGTCCTGTCGATCCTCAACCACGACTCGGCGATCGCGTCCGCCGCGTCCCGGATGACCAGCGCCGCGGTCGACCGACCGTGCCTGGAGATGGGTGCGCGCCGCACGCACGAGGGTGCCGCCGTCGCCGCCGCGCGTGCTGCCGTGGTCGCCGGGTTCGCGGGGACGTCGAACCTCGAGGCCGGCCGACGGTACGGCTTGACGACGATCGGCACCGCCGCCCACGCGTTCACCCTGCTCCACGACGACGAGCCCGCGGCATTCCGGTCACAGGTCACGTCGCTCGGTGCGGGCACGACGCTCCTCGTCGACACGTTCGATGTCGCGGACGGCGTGCGGCGCGCCGTCGAGGCCGGTGGGACGGGCCTGGGCGCCGTGCGGCTCGACTCGGGCGACCTCGCCGCGCTCGCCGTGGAGGTGCGCGAGCAGCTCGACCGGCTGGGCGCGACCGGGACCCGCATCACCGTGACGTCGGACCTGGACGAGTACGCGATCGCCGCGCTCGCCGCTGCTCCCGTCGACGCGTACGGCGTGGGGACCTCGCTCGTCACCGGGTCCGGCGCGCCGACCTGCGGCATGGTCTACAAGATGGTCGCCCGCGAGGGCGCCGACGGTGTGCTCGCCCCGGTCGCCAAGGCCTCGCCCCGGAAGGTGGGCCACGGGGGGCGCAAGTCGGCCGCGCGACGACTGGACGACCATGCCCGCGCCGTCGAGGAGGTCGTCGTCAGTGGCCCCGACGACGCCCTCCGCGCGTGGCGACCGCAGGCCGGCGACCTTCGTCCCCTGCACGTGCCGCTCGTGACGGCAGGCGAGACCGACGCGCGCTGGACCGGGGCGCCCGGGGTCGCGCTCGCCGTGGAGCGGCACCGCACGTCTCGTGCCGAGCTCCCGCGGGGAGCACGCCGGCTGTCGGCGGACGAGGCGGCCATCCCGACGGTCACGCTGTCGATCTGAGCCGACGGACGCCTGGTTGCCGCGGGCCTACCGCTTGCCGAGGAACCAGTCGCGCAGCAGGGCGATCCGGCTGGTCAGCTGGTCGGGCGTCGCGAGCGCCACCTCGGGGCCGCCGCACCGGCGGCGCAGGTCCGCGTGCACCGAGCCGTGCGGCTGGCCGCTGCGGCGGGACCACGCACCGACGAGGGTCGACAGCTCCTTGCGGAGATCGGCCTGCCGACGATGGTCCATCTCGGCGAGCTCGGCCGCCGCCCGGGCCTTCGACCCCGTGGTCAGCTGGTTCGCCTGGCGCTCGCGCAGCAGGACGGCGACCTGGTCGGCGTCGAGCAGACCCGGGATCCCGAGGAACTCCTCCTCCTCGAGGGACCCGACGTCCGCGCCGGTGCCGAACTCGCCGCCGTCGAACAGCACCCGGTCGAACGTCGCCTGTGCCTCGAGCGCCTCGAAAGCCCCTGCCATCCCGTCGGGGCCGACCGCGTCCGGTCCGCTGCGATCGGCGTTCGCCGCCGCCATCATCGCGTCCTCGGGGTTGTACAGGTCCCCCGACTCCTGGGCGCTGAGCGGCCGGTCCAGGGCATGGTCCCGCTCCAGCTCGAGGGTGTTCGCGAGGCCGAGCAGCTGGGGGACGCTCGGCAGGAACACCGACGCCGTCTCGCCGCGTCGACGCGCCCGCACGAACCGACCCACGGCCTGCGCGAAGAACAACGGCGTCGAGGTCGAGGTCGCGTACACCCCCACGGCGAGCCGCGGCACGTCGACGCCCTCGGACACCATGCGCACCGCGACGAGCCAACGTGAGTCGCCGGACGAGAACGCGTCGATCTTGTCGCTCGCGCCGTCGTCGTCGGACAGGACGACGGTCGGCGACTCGCCGGTGATCCGCGCCAGGTGGCCGGCGTACGCCCGTGCGTCGGTCTGGTCGGTCGCGATGATCATCGCGCCCGCGTCCGGAACCTGACGTCGGACCTCGGAGAGCCGACGATCGGCGGCCGTCAGCACGGCAGGGATCCACTCGCCGTTCGGGTCCAGCGCCGTTCGCCAGGCCTGGGCGGTCATGTCCTTGGTGAGGTCCTCGCCGAGGCGGGCGCTGACCTCGTCGCCGGCGCGCGTGCGCCAGCGCATCTGACCGCTGTACGACAGGAAGATCACCGGACGGACCACGTGGTCGCGCAGTGCGTCCCCGTAGTTGTACGCGAAGTCGGCGCGGCTGCGACGGATGCCGTCGCCGCCGCGCTCGTACGTCACGAACGGGATCGGCGAGGTGTCCGAGCGGAACGGCGTCCCGGTCAGCGAGAGCCGTCGCGTCGCACCGTCGAAGGCCTCCCGGATGCCGTCCCCCCAGGACAACGCGTCACCACCGTGGTGGACCTCGTCGAGGATCACCAGCGTCGGCGCGGCAGCCGTGCGCGCCGCATGCAGCGCCGGTTTCATCGCCACCTGCGCGTACGTCACGGCCACACCGTCGAAGCCCGCACCGTGCCGTCCCTGGGCGTTGCGGAAGTTCGGGTCGAGCCGCACGCCGACCCGGGCGCCCGCGTCGGCCCACTGGCGCTTGAGGTGCTCGGTCGGCGCGACCACGGTGACGCGTCGGACGACGCCCCGCTCGAGCAGCTCGGTCGCCACCCGCAACGCGAACGTCGTCTTGCCGGCACCCGGTGTCGCCACCGCCAAGAAGTCACGCGGGGACCGCTCGCGGTAGAGGTCGAGAGCGTGCGCCTGCCAGGCCCGGAGCTTTCCCGCTGTCCCCCAGGGCGCACGGCCGGGGAAGGCCGGCGAGAGGTGGGAGGCAGCGAAGGACGAGGCCGACTGGACGGCCTGCGTCGGTGCGACGTTGCGGGGCTGGCTCTGCGGCGCGGTCACTTCCCGCCGTCGGCGTCGCCGCCGGGGCCGCCGTCCTGCGGGCCGCGCAGACCGTCGTAGATCTCCTTGCACACCGGGCACACGGGGAACTTGTTCGGGTCCCGTCCTGGCACCCAGACCTTCCCGCAGAGCGCGATCACCGGCGAGCCCGAGACGGCCGACGCGAGGATCTTCTCCTTGCGAACATAGTGGGCGAACCGCTCGTGATCGCCCGGCTCGACCTCCTCGCGCGTCTCGGTGCGCTCGAGCACGCTCGTCGACGTGCCACCCGTCGGGTCGGAGCCGTACGGGTCGTCAGGTGCGCTGCTCGGCGTGGACTCGCTCATGGCGACGAGTCTAGGCGCCGGTGCCGACATCCTCCGCGGGTGTGCCACGGCTCACTGCAGCGCACAGCAGCGCGGCGCCGATCGCCGCGACCGGGACGTCCTGGGGCGCGAGCTCGACACGATCGGCCATCGCCATCGAGCGGAGGAACGGTGAGCGCGCGGCCTGCTCGGCGAGCGCGTCCCGTACTGCCCGCAGGAGCGGGGCGCCCACCCCGCTGACGCCACCGCCGATCACGACGCGATCCACGTCGCACGTCAGGATCAGGAGTCGCACCGCGGATGCCACCGCGGCCGCGAACCCGTCCCGGACGGCCACCGCGGCGGGGTCGCCGCTCGCCGCCGCGGCAAAGAGCTCGACCGGGGACGGGCGACCCGAGCGGCTCGGCCACGCGACGTCGAGGGCGGCGCCCGAGGCGTACTGCTCGAGGCATCCCCGCTGGCCGCACGGGCAGGCCAACCCGTCCGGCACGACGGGTACGTGGCCGATCTCACCGGCGGCTCCGCGGGCTCCCCGGCGCACCGTGCCGTCCAGGAGCAGCCCGGCCGCGACACCGGTGCCGAGCGACAGGTACGCGAGATCCGCGTCCGAGCGCACGCGGCTCGTCACCCGGTCGTCCACACCCCCGCCGAGGCGCCGACCACCCTCGCGAGCGACGCCGACGAGGGCGAGCCGTGCTGCCCGCACGCGCGCGGCCCCGAGCGCCGCGACGTTGAGGTCGTTGTCGACCCGCACGGGCACACCCTGCAGACGTTCGGAGAGCAGCGCGCCCAGGCGGAGGGTGCCGGCGATCCCGAGGTTCACCGCGTGGGAGACGTCACCGGACTCGGGATCCACCACCCCGGGGACCCCCACGCCGACCGCACGCAGGCGGCCGACAGGGAGGCCCGCCGACTCCGCGAGCGCCTCGACGACCGCCGACGCGGACCCGACGACGCCGTCGCAGCCGATCACGGTCGGCAGCCGCGCGGTGAGTCGAGCCGCCGGGACGCGCGCATCGAGATCGACGAGCACGCCGAGCACCTTGGTCCCGCCGATGTCGAGCCCGACGGCCCACCGGCCAGGCTCCAGGTCGCCGTCCATGTCAGCCCTTCACCGCCCCGGACATCAGGCCGCTCGTCATGCGCCCCTGCACCACGAGGAAGAACGCGATCACGGGTACCGCGATGAGGGTCGACGCCGCCATCACCTGCCCCCAGTCGGTGTCGCGGCTCGCGCTGGCCTGCAGGAAGCTCCGGAGCCAGATCGGCAGCGTCTTCGCGTCGTTGGACTGCAGGATCACCAGCGCGACCGTGAACTCGTTCCACGCCTGCAGGAACGCGTAGACCCCCGACGCGACCAGCCCGGGCGCGAGCAGCGGGAACGTGATCCGCAGGAACGCCTGCGGTCGGCTCAGACCGTCGACCATCGCCGCCTCCTCGAGCTCGGCGGGGACCCCGGCGACGAACCCGCGCAGCATCCAGATCGTGAACGGGACGACGGCGCCGACGTAGATGATCGAGACCCCGAGCACCGAGTTGAGCAGGTCGAGGCTGCCGATCAGCTTGTACTGGGCGATGAACAGCCCCTCGGCCGGGAGCATCTGCACCAGCAGGACGGTGAGCACGAACGCCTTGCGCCCACGGAACCGGAACCGGCTGATCGCGAGGGCGGCGAGGAACGCGAAGACGAGCACGACGACGACCGTCAGCAGGGTGACCGCGAGGCTCATCCGCAGCGCCGCCGGGAAGCCCGAACCGGTGAGGACCGCGCGGTAGTTGTCGACGGACCCGCCGAACGGGACGAACGTCGGTCGGCTCGACTGGAGCTGGATGTTCGGCAGCAGCGACGAGCTCACCATCCAGTAGACGGGGAAGACCCAGATCAGCGAGACCACGACGGCGACGCCCGTCAGGACGGCTCGACCGACGCGTCGCGGACGCCGCGGGCGCGCGCCGGGGTAGGCGGTTCGCGCGACCTCGCGGACGGACGGCTCGGTGACTGCGGGGGCGCTCATGCGTCCTCCTTCAGCAGGATGCGGACGTAGAACCAGCTCAGGGCCACCGTGAGCGCCAGCACGAACACCGAGACGGCCGAGGCCATCCCGAAGTCCTGCGAGCCGGTGCCGAGCTGGAAGATGTAGGTACCGAGCAGGTTCGTCTCGCTCGGCGTCGACCCGGCGTCCTGCAGGAGCTTGATCTGGGCGAACACACGCAGGTCCCAGATGATCTGGAGCAGCAGGACGATCATCAGCACCGGTCGCACCATCGGGACGACGATGCCCCAGAACCGCTGCCACGCGTTGGCGCCGTCGATCTGCGCAGCCTCGATGACCTCGTCGGGCACCTGGGTCAGCCCGGCGTACACCGACAGGGCGACGAACGGCACCGACATCCAGACGATCACGGTGCTCGCCACGAAGAAGAAGGACAGTGGCTGCGCGAGCCAGTTGTGGCCGATGAAGTCGAGCCCGCCCCAGGTCAGGACCCAGTTCACGACGCCACGGTTCCAGTCGAACAGCCACCGCCAGACGGTCATCGCGGCGACGACCGGCATCGACCA
>JAKBFW010000207.1 GCA_021833345.1 Pseudomonadota bacterium
TCCCCGACGCCACGCCGAGGTCGGCCTCCCGCGCCTCGCCCGGACCGTTGACCACACAACCCATGACGGCGACGCGGAGCGGGACCTCGAGCCCCTCGAGACCGGCGGTGACCCGCTCCGCGAGCGAGTACACGTCCACCTGTGCGCGACCGCACGACGGGCACGAGACGATCTCGAGCTTCCGGGGGCGAAGGTTCAGCGACTGGAGGATCTGGATGCCGACCTTGACCTCCTCGACCGGCGGCGCCGACAACGAGACCCGGATCGTGTCGCCGATGCCCTTGCTCAGCAGCGCTCCGAACGCGGTCGCGGACTTGATCGTGCCCTGGAACGCAGGACCGGCCTCGGTGACACCGAGATGCAGGGGCCAGTCGCCGCGCTCCGAGAGCAGCTCGTACGCGCGCACCATGACGACGGGATCGTTGTGCTTGACCGAGATCTTGAAGTCGTGGAAGTCGTGCTCCTCGAAGAGCGACGCCTCCCAGACGGCGGACTCGACGAGCGCCTCGGGAGTCGCCTTGCCGTACTTCGCAAGCAGACGCGGGTCGAGCGACCCGGCGTTGACACCGATGCGGATCGAGACGCCGGCATCGGTCGCCGCTTGGGCGATCTGCTTGATCTGGTCGTCGAACTTCCGGATGTTGCCCGGGTTCACCCGGACCGCGGCGCAGCCGGCGTCGATCGCCGCGAACACGTACTTCGGCTGGAAGTGGATGTCGGCGATCACCGGGATCTGGGACTTGCGCGCGATGGCCGGGAGCGCGTCGGCGTCCTCCTGGGTGGGGACGGCGACCCGTACGATGTCGCAGCCGGCCGCCGTCAGCTCCGCGATCTGCTGCAGCGTCGCGTTGACGTCCGTCGTCGGGGTCGTGCACATGGACTGGACGCTCACGGGCGCGTCGCCGCCGACCTCGACCTTGCCGACCTTGATCTTGCGGGTCGGGCGACGCGGTGACAGCACCGGGGCAGGGGCCTCCGGCATTCCGAGACTGATGGAAGGGCTCACACGCTCCATTATCCCCCCGGACCGGGGCGCACCGGCTGCCGACCACCAGGCGTCACGATCTCCTCACGCCACGGTCACCCGTCTGCCACCGCCCACCTGCGCCTGCGTCAGAGGTTCACCGGACGCACGATGTCCGCATAGATGAGCAGCACCCCCATGCCGGCCAGCAGGACGAACACGCCGTAGGCGATCGGCGTCATCCGGGCGATGTCGACCGGCCGAGGCCGAGGGAGCCCCCGCAGCCGCGCGACCTGCCGCCGCCCGCCCTCCCACAACGCTCCCAGGACGTGGCCGCCGTCGAGCGGCAGGAGCGGGATCATGTTGAAGGCGAACAGGGCGAGGTTGAGACCGGCGATCAGGCCGAGCATGTCGCGGATGCGCGCCCCCAGGCCGTAGCCGCTCACGTTGTCCGATGCGATCTCACCGGCGAACCGGCCGATCCCGACCACGCCGATCACGCTCGTGGTGTCCCGCGGAGCCGTGCCGAACGCCGCACGCGCCACATCGACGACCCGCGCGGGCAGCGTGCCGATGACCGCGAACGTCTGCCCGAGCGCGTTCCCGACGAACCCGGGAACGGTGCTGAGCGGCTGCGGGACGAGAGCCGTGCTCGGGCTGATGCCGGCGAAGCCCACCGAGGTCGTCACCGTGGTGCCGTCCGCCGCCTTGACCACGCTGCCGTCGGCGCCGATCTGGGGCCTCTGGGCCTCGATGGGGGTGAGCGTGGTGGTGACCTGGTGACCGTTGCGCTCGACGACGACCGGCACCGAGCGGCCCCCCGAGTGCTGGATCAGACCTTGGAGCTGGGTCCATGACGTCACGCCGACGCCGTCGTACCGCACCACGGTGTCTCCGGCCCGCAGCCCGGCAAGGGCAGCGGGCGCGGCCTGGTCCGTCGCGGTGCACGCCCGCGCCGGCGCGCCGGCGGGAAGGACGCACTGCGACACCTGGGCGAGAGTCGTCGAGCTCTCCGGGAGCCCGAACCCGGCGAGCACGATCGTGAACAGGACGACGGCGATCACGAGGTTCATCGTGGGACCGCCGAGCATCACGATCAGCTTCTTCGGCGTCGAGAGCCGGTAGAACGCTCGGCCGTCCTCACCGGGACGGATCTCCTCCGCGCTCGCCTCCCGCGCCTGCGCGATCATCCGCCCGACGGCGCCCTTCGCCTCGGGGTTCCCGACGGCCTCGGCGGGCGGGTACATGCCGATGAGCCGGACGTAGCCACCGAGCGGGATCGCTTTGACCCCGTACTCGGTCTCGCCCTTCGTCCGTGACCAGAGGGTCGGACCGAAACCCACCATGTACTGACTCACGCGCACGCCGAACTTCTTGGCGGGCACCATGTGACCCACCTCGTGCAGACCGATCGAGAGCAGCAGCCCCACGACCATCACCAGTACGCCGATCGCGTATGCCATTCCCGCTCCTCGCGTGCCCCGTCGTCCGACCGTGCGCGGTGCCGGCAGGTCGCGCGAGCCATCGGCTCGGCGTCTCCGGTCCCTGCGCCCATCTTCCCCTGCCGCCCTGAGAATTGGCCAAGCACGCACCTGGGAGCCGCCCGAGCTACGCACCGCTCACCACGCCGATGCTCGCGCTGCTCGCACTCGGCGACGAACACCGTCGCCCACGCCTCCACCACCAGCGTGTTCCGCACCACATTCACCGCGTGACCCAGGAATTCGCGCTGACCTCCTTGATCCCCGCAGACCTGCCGCAGCACCGGCAGCTCGTGACCCCGATACCCGGACCGAGATCGCTCGCGCTCGCCGCACGTCGCGCGGCGAGCGTGGCCGCCGGCGTCTCCTCGAGCCTGCCGGTGCACGTCGAGCGTGCCGGCGGCGGCGCCGTCCAGGACGTCGGCGGGAGCTCGTTCATCGACCTCCGTGCGGGGATCGCCGCGACGCATGTGGGCAACGCCGCCCCGTTCGTCGTCGCCGCCGTCGCCCGGCAGGCGCAGGACTTCACCCACACCTGCGTCATGGTCGGGCCGTGCGAGGAGTACGTCGCGGTGTGCGAGCAGCTGGCTCGGCTCACTCCCGGCGGCCTCCCACTCGCGGCCGTCACCGGCCGCGCCGACCTTGTGGACGCCGTGCGCCGGTTCGCGCGGGCCGACGGCGTCGAGGTGGTGATCGACGAGCACCCCCTCTCGTGGCAGGTCACCCGGCTGGGCAGGCGCCGAGCAGGCGTCCTCGATCGAGCGGCCACACGATCGTGCAGCAGCAGCGGCGGCGGCCGACGACGCTCCTCGACGCACCACGGCGAGCCGCAGCCGTCCGGCTCCGGGGCGCGGAGCAGGTCGAGGTAGGGCACGGCATCGAACGCCTCAAGGCCGAGCACGCCGGAGCCCGACCACACCCCGGTAGCCAGCAGCTCGAGCGCGACGACCGGGTTCACGGCCGTCTGCCGGACGACGCACTGGGCCCGTGCTCGGCCATCGACCACGCGTCGTCGACCACGCGTCGTC
>JAKBFW010000054.1 GCA_021833345.1 Pseudomonadota bacterium
GCCAGCACGAGGCAGAGCAACGTCGCCGTCATGATCTGGGCGTGGTACCCGCTCGAGAAGCCGCGGAACATCAGCTGTCCGAGCCCCCCGTAGCCGATCACCACACCGACGGTGACGAGGGCGACCGTGCTCGCGGATGCGAGTCGGAGGCCGGTCATGACGCTCGGCAGCGCGTTCGGGAGCTCGACCGTGAGCAGCAGTCGCCAGCGCCCGTATCCGAGACCCCGGGCCGCGTCCCGCACGTCCGGGTCGACCCCCTGCAGCCCGACCAGCGTGTTCCGGATGATCAGCAGCAGCGCGTAGAGGACGAGGCCGGTGAGGACCGTCGTGCGGCGGTCCCGCAGGTACGGGTAGACGATCGCGAAGAGTGCGAGCGAGGGGATCGTGTAGAGGATGCCGGAGGTGCCGAGAACGAGCCCGGCAAGGCGTGGCCGTAGGTGCGCGATCGCGGCGAGCGGTACGGCGACGAGGAGCGCGACGAGGACGGCCTGCACGGTCAGCGACGCGTGCTGGACGAGGTACCGCGTGATCTCCGCAGCATTGTCCTGCACGTAGGCCCACGACAACCACGGGTTGGCGGGCGGGTCGGTGGTCATCAGAGCGACCGTACCCGGACTCCGACGGCGAGGCGACGCCCGCTGGATCGCCGTCGGCGCGGACAGGTAGCGTCGGAGGATGACGACCTCGGGCGCGACGGAACCGGTCATCGAGTTCCAGGCCGTCCGCAAGGAGTACCCCGACGGCACGGTCGCGGTGGGCAGCCTCGACCTGGAGGTGCGGCCGCACGAGCTCCTCGCCCTCGTCGGACCGTCCGGCTGCGGCAAGTCGACGACGCTGCGCATGGTGAACCGCCTGATCGAGCCGACGTCCGGTCGGGTGCTCCTGACGGGCGAGGACGTCGCGACGGCCGACCCGGTGGCACTTCGTCGCAGGATCGGCTACGTCATCCAGCACGTCGGGCTATTCCCGCACCGCACCGTGAGCCAGAACGTGGCGACGGTCCCGCAGCTGCTCGGCTGGGACCGGCGTCGCACGCGCGAGCGGGTGGGAGAGCTTCTCGAGCTCGTCGGGCTGGAGCCGTCGACGTATGCCCGGCGCTACCCCCACGAGCTGTCGGGCGGTGAGCGGCAACGCGTCGGGGTCGCGAGGGCCCTCGCGACCGACCCGCCGGTGCTGCTGATGGACGAGCCCTTCGGCGCGGTCGACCCGGAGGGCCGACGGCGGTTGCAGACCGAGTTCCGCCGCATCCAGCAGGACCTGGGGACGGCGGTGATGCTCGTCACCCACGACATCGACGAGGCCGTCCACCTCGGAGATCGTGTCGCCGTGTTCAGCGCCGGCGGAGTCGTCGAACAGCTCGACGCCCCCGTCACGTTGCTGTCCCGCCCGGCCAACGAGACCGTCGCGGCCTTCATCGGCACGGGTCGCGCCGTCCGGCTCCTCGGCCTCGGTCGGTTGCGCCTCGAGGATCTCGGGCCGCTCGGGGACGGCGGCCCGGGCACGGCGCCCACCCGGGGGTCGGCGCAGACGGACCCGGCCGTCGCCGGCTCGATCGAGCTCGGCGCGACGCTCGACGAGACGCTCTCCGCCCTTGCCGCCGCAGGGCGCGACCGCGTCGACGTCACACGTTCGGGCACCCTCGTGGGCCACGTCACCGCCGCGGGCCTGCTCGCGGCGCTGCACCGGCTGTCCGACGGCGACCTCACGGTCGACACCGGTCGGTAGTCTGCAGAGGTGACGAATCCCCGCATCGCGCTCGCGACCTGCACGGCCCTCCCCGACCTCGACGCGGACGACGCCCCGCTCGTCGGCGCCCTGGCTGCGCGTGGGGTCGAGGCGGTCCCGGTCGTCTGGAACTCCCCGGGCACCGACTGGACGGCGTTCGACCTCGTCGTGATCCGGAGCACCTGGGACTACACCGAGCACCTGGGGGACTTCGTGGCGTGGGTGCGCAGTCTCCCGCAGCTGCTCAACCCGGCAGACGTCATCTCCTGGAACGTCGACAAGCAGTACCAGCGCGACCTCGAGGGTGCGGGGATCCCCACGGTGCCGACGATCTGGCTGGACCCGGAGCGCAACTTCGACTCGCGCGCGATCCACACCCGGTTCCCCGCGTTCGGCGACTTCGTCATCAAACCGACCATCAGCGCCGGCTCGCGGGACACCGGGCGGTACCAGGCCGACGTGACGCCGTCCCGGTCGCTCGCGATCACCCATGCGAAGAACATCCTGCAGAGCGGTCGTCACGTGATGATCCAGCGGTACCTCACCCAGGTCGACACCGTGGGTGAGACGGGCCTGGTCTACATCGACGGGGAGTTCAGCCACGCGGTGCGCAAGGCGCCGCTCCTCGAAGGGCCGTACCGCGCGAACGAAGACCTCTACCGCATCGAGACCATGACCGCCCGGGAGGCCGGCCCGAAGGAACGCGAGGTGGCGGACCGCGTCATCGCCGTCCTGCCGGATCTTGTCCCGGGCGTCGACGGCCCGTTGCTCTACGCGCGCGTCGACCTTCTCCCGGACGACGCCGGCAACCCCGTGGTCCTCGAGCTGGAGCTCACGGAGCCATCTATGTTCCTGGCGCTCGCACCGGGTGCGACCGATCGTTTCGCGGACGCGATCGCGCGCCGGGTGGGAGCCTGAGGCGTCGCGCCGGCAGGCCTCAAGAGAGCAGGACGCGCCCCGGCCGGAGCCGGGACGCGTCCTGATCGGGGTGGCTAACGGGACTTGAACCCGCGACCCCCTGGACCACAACCAGGTGCTCTACCAACTGAGCTATAGCCACCATGGCCTGTTGACGGGCCAGCGAAAAGTGTACCGGAGCCGAGGGCGTGCTCCTGCGCGCGGCGTCCGGCGCCGTCAGCGAGCCGGTGACGGCGTGCTGTCACCGATCGGCACCGTCGACCCGCCGTCCGCGGTGGCGGCCGTGACTGTCGGTGCGCCACCCGCCGCCGTCCCGGAGGCGGTGACCGACGTCGCGACGATCTGCTCGGCGATGAGCTTGGCCGCCTTGGAGTCGGGACCCGGCTCGGGGACGAGCAGGGCGGCGCGGTAGTACCGGAGCTCGTCGATGCTCTCGAGGATGTCCGCGAGGGCGCGGTGCCCGCCGCTCTTCCGCGGTGCGGCGAAGTAGACCCGCGGATACCAGCGGCGGGCCAGCTCCTTGATCGAGGAGACGTCCACGATCCGGTAGTGCAGGTGCCCGATCAGCTCCGGCATGTCGCGGTCGAGGAACGCCTTGTCGGTGCCGACCGAGTTGCCCGCGAGCGGTGCCTTGCCGGGTTCCGGAACCCAGGATCGGACGTAGTCGAGCACCGCGGCCTCGGCCTCGGCGAGCGTGCTGCCGTCGGCGAGGGCGTCGAGCAGACCTGACGTCGTGTGCATGTCGCGGACGAAGTCGCCCATCTGCTCCACGGCTGCCTGGGGCGGCGCGATGACGACGTCGACGCCGTCGCCGAGGACGTTGAGCTCGGAGTCCGTGACCACCGCGGCCACCTCGACGAGCGCGTCGGCACCGAGGTCGAGCCCCGTCATCTCGCAGTCGATCCAGACGATCCGGTCCGCACTGCTGGGGGAATGGTTGCTCAGGCTCACGAGGTCAGCCTACGGCCCGCCCGGCCACGAGCGGGGATCCGGTGCCGGAGGCTCCGGGCGCGGGGGGGCCGATGGTGACGCTCCGGGGGAGGACGAGCGGCGGCGATCGAGGGCGTGCGCGTGCGGGTGCGGTGGCGGGACCGTCGCGGCGACGAGCGCGGCGATCACCACGACGACTGCGACGGCACCGGCCGCGAGGATCGAGCTGAGCCACGTCAGGCCCGCCCAGCGCAGGACCCCGGCGATCGTCGCCGCGGCGACCACGGCGAGAGCGGTGCGTTCCCACCAGAGACCGTGACGCCCGGGAGCCGGAGCACCGGCCTCGCCGGCGGTCGCGTGGCGGCCCATCAGCGCGCCACCGGTGCGGTGCGATCGAGGGGCGTGGTCACCGGACCATCGTGTCAGATCCGGGGCGTCGGCCCGTGTCGCCGGATTGGTGGTCCACCGCGGTCCATGGCGGACTGGTGCCGTCAGGCGCGGACGGGCGTCCTGCGCGACGCGGGCGCGATCGTGGCACCGACGGTCGCGTGAAAGGATTCGGTCGTCATCTGTGTCACCGGAGGAGCTGTCCGTGCCTGCTGAGAACCTGACCCGCGACGAGGCCCGTACCCGGGCGTCGCTCGTCGAGGTCGCCGCCTACGCGATCGAGCTGGACCTGACCACGGGTCCGTCGACCTTCTCCTCCCGCACGACGATCCGGTTCGCTGCCGAGCCCGGTTCGGCGACGTTCGTCGACCTGATCGCGCCTGAGCTGCACCGGGTCGAGCTCAACGGTGCGGCCCTCGACCCCGCATCGGTGTTCGCGGACTCGCGGATCCGGCTCGACGGCCTCGCCGCCGACAACGTCCTGACGGTCGAGGCGACGTGTGCCTACATGAACACCGGCGAGGGCCTGCACCGGTTCGTCGACCCGGTCGACGGTGAGGTGTACCTGTACTCGCAGTTCGAGGTCGCGGACTCGCGCCGCGTCTTCGCGGTGTTCGAGCAGCCCGACCTCAAGGCGACGTTCGCGTTCACCGTGACCGCGCCGGCGCACTGGGAGGTGGTGTCCAACTACCCCGCCATCGGCGCGACCGTCCCGGTCGAGGGTGGCGTCAACCGCAACGGTGGCGCTGATCACGGCACGTCGACCTGGACGTTCGAGACCACACCGCGCATCTCGAGCTATGTCACTGCCGTGGTCGCCGGGCCCTACCACCGCGAGACGGGGGAGCTGACCAGCAGCGACGGCCGCACGATCCCGCTCGGCGTGTACTGCCGCCAGTCGCTCGCTGCGCACCTCGACGCCGACGACATCGTCGACCTGACCCGATCGGGCTTTGCCTTCTACGAGCGCGCGTTCGGCGTCCCGTACCCGTTCTCGAAGTACGACCAGCTGTTCGTCCCCGAGTTCAACGCGGGAGCGATGGAGAACGTCGGAGCTGTCACGTTCCTCGAGAGCTACGTGTTCCGCTCCAAGGTTCCCGAGGCGATGGTCGAGCGCCGCGCGGTGACGATCCTGCACGAGCTGGCGCACATGTGGTTCGGCGACCTGGTGACGATGCGGTGGTGGGACGACCTGTGGCTCAACGAGTCGTTCGCGGAGTACGCCTCCACGCTGGCGGCATCCGAGGCGACGCAGTGGACGAGCGCGTGGAGCACCTTCTCGTCCCTCGAGAAGAGCTGGGCGTACCGGCAGGACCAGCTGCCGTCGACGCACCCGATCGTCGCGGACATCCGCGATCTCGAGGACGTCTCGGTGAACTTCGACGGCATCACGTACGCGAAGGGCGCGAGCGTGCTCAAGCAGCTCGTCGCGTGGGTCGGGCGTGAGCACTTCCTCGCGGGAGTGCGCTCGTACTTCGAGAAGCACGCCTGGGGAAACACCGAGCTCCGCGACCTCATGGTCGAGCTCGAGACGACCAGCGGGCGCGACCTGTCCCGTTGGTCGTCGCTGTGGCTCGAGCAGGCCGGTCTCACGCTGCTCCGTCCTGTCCTCACCTCGGCGCCAGGACCGGACGGCGTCGAGATCATCACCTCGTTCGCTATCCACCAGGAGGTCCCGCCCGAGCACCCGACCGCTCCCGTCGACGCCTTGCGCCCTCACCGGCTCGCCGTCGGTGGGTATGACGTGGTGACGGACGGTGGGTCGTCGCGGCTCGTCCGGACCGTGACGGCCGAGCTCGACGTGGCGGGCGCGCGGACGGAGGTCTCGGAGCTGGTCGGCCGTCGTCGTCCCGATCTCGTCCTCGTGAACGACGACGACCTCGCCTACGCGAAGATCCGGCTCGACGAGAGGTCCCTCGAGACCGCTCGTCGGTACCTCTCGACGTTCGCGGACTCCCTCCCGCGCACCCTGGTCTGGGGCGCCGCGTGGGACACGACCCGTGACGGGGAGTGGCCCGCACGACGGTTCGTCGACCTCGTCCTGGAGAACGTCGAGCAGGAGACCGACTCGTCGGTGGCCCTGGTCCTGTTCCGTCAGCTCTCGACGGCGATCGACCTGTACGTCGCCCGGGAGGACCGC
Source organism: Pseudomonadota bacterium (assembly GCA_021833345.1). Taxonomy (GTDB): domain Bacteria; phylum Actinomycetota; class Actinomycetes; order Actinomycetales; family Cellulomonadaceae; genus JAJDFX01. The sequence continues at coordinate 6,101 of JAKBFW010000054.1, forward strand.
GAGGCGATCGACGTCGCCACCACCGAGCGGCTGATCGCTGCCGCCCGCCGCGCGCGACCCGGCAGCGACCTCCAGCTCCAGCTCGTCAAGGTGCTCGCCGGTCGTGCGAGCGCACCGGCGCATCTCGACGTGGTGGCCGGGCTCCTCGACGGCACGGGTCCGCTCGACGGGTTGAGCGTCGACACCGACCTGCGGTGGGAGCTCCTCACGTCGCTCGTCACGGCCGGTCGGGTCGGCATCGAGGCCATCGACGCCGAGCTCGAACGGGATGCCACGGCGACGGGCCAGCGGGCAGCGGCGGCTGCCCGGGCCGCGGTACCGACACGCGCTGCCAAGGCCGCCGCGTGGGCCGCGGTCGTGGACAGCGACACCTTGCCGAACGCGGTGCACGAGGCGACGATCGCCGGCTTCGGGCGGGTCCACGACAGGTCCGTGCTGGTCGACTTCGTCGAGCCGTACTTCGCGGCGCTCGAGGCCGTGTGGGCCACGCGCACCAACGAGATAGCCCAGAACATCGTGGTCGGCCTGTACCCGGTCGACCTCGCGGACGAGCCCGGGGTGGATGTGCTCGGGGCCACCGACGCGTTCCTGGCCGGCCTGGGCGAGCGGACGCCTGCGCTCCGGCGCCTCGTCGTCGAGGCGCGCGACGGGGTCCGTCGTGCACTCAAGGCTCAGGAGACGGACCGCGCGTCAGCGTGACCGCGGGGTCGGCGTTGCCGCAGCTCGAGCGACGGCCGGTCAGCCGCGGAGCGCTGCGGTGAGCGACCGCAGTCGCGCGTTGTCGAAGAGGTCGTCCAGCAGCACGACCCGGCCCGAGCTGTCGGCGAGCGGGACCATCCAGTTCGGGTACTCGCGGTCGGTCCCGGGCTGGTTCTGCGCACGGCGCTCACCGACGGCGTCGACCAGGGCCACCCCGATCAAGACGGACGGTGTCTGGAAGATCCATCGGTGCATCGCCTCCACGACCTCGCGCTCGGTCGGGTCGGAGCTGATCAGCCCGCGCTCGGCGAGTCGTACGAGGAGCGCCTGGCGTTCGTCTCGGGCCTGCTTGTGCACCACCGTGGCCGGTTCCGTGAGCAGCCCGAGCCGCTCACGGATCGCGACGTGCTCCTCTGCCAGGTAGCCGGCCGTGGGCGGGAGGTCGTGCGTGGTGACCGTCGACATCGCCAACCGGCGGTAGTGCTCGGGAGGCATCGGGTCGCCGCCGTCCTTCTCGAACCAGAGCACCGATGTCCCCAGGACGCCGCGCTCCTCGAGGTATCCGCGCACCCACGGCTCGAAGACTCCGAGGTCCTCGCCGATCACGACCGCGCCGGCACGGTGCGCCTCGAGGCACAGGATGCCGATCAGCGCCTCGTGGTCGTAGCGGACGTAGGCACCCCCGTCTGCGCCGTGACCCTCCGGGATCCACCACAGGCGGAACAGGCCGATGACGTGGTCGATCCTGATCGCGCCCGCGTGGCGCAGGATCGTGCGGAGCATGTCCCGGTAAGGGGCGTACCCGGCGCGGGCGAGCGCGTCGGGGCGCCACGGCGGCTGGTTCCAGTTCTGACCCTGCTGGTTGTACATGTCCGGCGGTGCCCCGACCGTCACGCCGGGTGCGAACACGTCGCGCTGGGCCCATGCCTCGGCACCGTCCGGGTGAACGCCGACCGCGAGGTCGTGCATGATCCCGATCGACATGCCACCGTCACGTGCGGCCTGTTGGGCCGTCCGGAGCTGGAGGTCCGCGACCCACTGCAGCCAGCAGTAGAACGTCACCCGGTCCGCGAGCTCCGTCCGGGCGCGGTCGACGAGCGCGGACGACGGGTCGAGGGCCTCGGACGGCCAGGCGTCGTCGGCCTGGTACCGCTCGCACAGCGCGCACCAGAGCGCGAAGTCCTCGAGGCCGCCGCCCTGGTCTCGGCGGAACTCGTCGAAGGCAGCCTGACGCGCCCGTGTCCTCGGGGCCTGGAAGACCACGTCGAGGGCGGTGCGTTTCGCAGCCCAGGCCGCATCGCGGTCGATCGGTCCGTCGCTCGTGTCCGCGGGCTGGACGGACTCGGCGGCCCACTCGACGAGCGAGCGGTCCGCTGCGGACAGGTACGCCGTCTCGCGGATGTCCTCGACACGGAGGTAGACCGGGTTCACGAACCGCCGTGTGGCCGGGCGGTAGGGCGACGGTGACATCGTCCCGACGGGCTCCGCCGCATGCAGCGGGTTGATCATGAGGAAGTCGGCGCCGCAGTCACGCGCCGAGAGCCAGGCGAGGTCGGCGAGGTCGCCGAGGTCGCCGATGCCCCACGACGCACGGGACCGCACCGAGTAGAGCTGGGTCATGAAGCCCCAGGCGCGCCCGTCCCGGAGCTGCTCGGGCAGCTCGATGCGAGACGGTGTCACGATCAGCAGGCAGCGTGCTGAACCTCGAGGGGACTGCGCATGCAGCTCGTGCCAGCCGAGCGGAAGGTCGGTCGGCACGGTGAAGGTGGCACGTCCGACCCGGCGTCCGTCGACCATCCGCGGCTCGACGTAGACATCGAGCTGGTCGAGGTCGCGACGCCCACCTCCGGACTCCGGGTCGAGCTCGGCCCAGACGGTGAGCGGGTCACCGTCGTTCACGTGCACGACGAGCTGGTGCGCGGCGCCTGCGCGGAGCACCACGACCGGGGGGAGCATCTGACGCCACGGATCGTCCTCCGCGTGGGCGATCGCGACCTGCGCGCGCTCAGGCGACCGCGCGTCCACCCCCAGAGCGGCGAGCACCGCGATCACGGTCTCCGGCGCGACCCAGCGGTGCGTCCCGTCGAACCCCCAGTAGTCGGGCACGACGCCGTGAGCGGCAGCGAGCCGCACCAGCTGATCGGGAAGACCCACTACCGTCTCGGACACGGAACGATCCTGCCAGAGAGCGACGACCGGGCCAGGGACGATCGCCGTGTCGGGACGCTCAGGCGCGGGTGCGGCGGCACGGGGCGTTCTGGTCAGCGAAGACCGTCGAGCTCGGCAGCGAGGTTGTCGGCCTCCGGGCCGACGATGACCTGGACCACACGACCGGAGCGGACGACTCCGAACGCCCCTGTCTCCTTGAGCCCGCCCTCGTCGACCAGCGTCGGGTCGGCAACCTCGACGCGCAGCCGCGTGATGCACGGCTCCAGGTCGACGACGTTCGCAGCCCCGCCGAGAGCCACGAGGATCTGCTCTGCCTTGCTCATAGAACTCCCCAGGTCGTGCACACCCCACCGGTGTGGTGCTCACCAGACTAGTCCGCGCTGGTCATCGGCCACGACGCGCAGGAACGCACGCGTGCGGCGGTGAGAAGATGTCGCGGTGACCTTCACCGACCCGGCCGCGTCGTTCTACGCCTCGATCGGAGGGCACGAGACCTTCGTGCGCCTCGTCGACGCCTTCTACGCCGGGGTCGCCGTGGACGAACTTCTGAGGCCGATGTACCCGGAGGAGGACCTCGGGCCCGCGGCGCGACGCCTGACGATGTTCCTCGAGCAGTACTGGGGCGGTCCCACCACGTACGGCGAGGAGCGCGGGCACCCGCGGCTACGGGCGCGGCATGCGTTGTTCGCCGTGACACCTCGCGCCCGAGACCGCTGGCTGGTCCACATGCGGGCGGCGGTGGAGTCGCTCGGCCTCGCGCCGCTCGACCAGGCCGCGCTCTGGGACTACCTCGAGCGCGCAGCCCACTCGTTGATCAACGCCGTCGAGGACGGCGCGTCGTGAGCACCGCCGACCAGCGTCGGACGGGCGCGGAACCGGTCGAGGACGCCGCTCACGGGGAAGCCGCCGGGCCGGACCCCACGCGCGAGCTCCTTGAGGCGCTGGAGATCCGCCGCGTCGACGACCTCACCTTCGTGGGGCAGAGCCTGCCCCAGCTCAATGGTCGGGTCTTCGGCGGGCAGGTCCTCGCGCAGGGGTTGATCGCTGCCGGTCACACGGTCCCGGCCGACCGGCTGCCGCACTCTCTCCACGGGTACTTCCTCCGGGCAGGGGTGGTCGACCAACCGATCACCTACGCCGTCGAGCGTCTCCGCGATGGTCGCTCGTTCACGGCGCGCCGGATCCACGCTCTCCAGGACGACGTGCCGATCCTGTCGATGATCCTGTCGTTCCAGGAGGCTCAGCCGGGGCTCGACCACGCCGCCCGGCAGGGGCCCGTCGTCGGCCCCGATCTGGTCGACTCGGCGGTCGAGATCCTGGGCTCCCTCGACCACCCGGTGGCGCAGTTCTGGACGCGCTACGCGGCCTTCGACGTCCGTCACGTCGGGTCGTCGCTGTATCTCGGTCCCGGCCGTGAGGGTCCTGGCGGCGCCGGTGACCCCGATCGCCCGGACGCCACCGACGCGAACGAGGAGCACTGTTCCGCCGACCAGCAGCGGGTGTGGATGCGTGCCCGGGGCGTCGTCCCGGAGAACCAGTTGGTGCACCGTGCCCTGCTCGCGTATGCGTGCGACCAGGTCATGCTGGAGCCCGTGCTCCGTCGTCACGGTCTCAGCTGGGCGACCCGGGGCCTCTCGATCGCCAGCCTGGACCATGCGATGTGGTGGCACCGCGACGTCCGCGTCGACGACTGGCTCTTGTACGAGCAGTCCTCGCCGTCCGCGCAGGGTGGGCGGGGTCTCGGCCTCGCCCGCGTCTACTCCCGGGACGGGACCCTCGTGGCCACGATCGCCCAGGAGGGGATGGTTCGCGTACCTCAGGGGTGAGCCGGGCGACGGGCGGAGCCTCGCCCGAGCAGGCCGCGATCGTGCTGGTCGCGGCTCCTGGGCGCGTCAGCGACCGCGATCGTTCCGGCGACGGATCCGGACGGGCTCCTCGACGTACTCCTGCCATGCCGCGCGTTCTGCGCTGCTGATCCGTCGCGGGGCTCCGGTGCCCGCGTCGACGAGGACGAGGGTCGTCCGCGCTCGCGCATAGACCTCGACCGGTGTGCCGGACGTGTCGGGCAGATCGGTCACCTCGTAGCACACGTCGATGCTCGCCCCACCGAGGTGACCGATCCACAGGGCGATCGCAACGGGCGAGCGACGGTAGCCGAGTGGTCGGAGGTACTCGATCTCCTGGCTCGCGACGAGCGTGGCGGTCTGCGCGCCGGGTCCGGCGTCGAGCACGGCCGTGGGCCACCCGCCGTCCGCCGGTGGAGCCGGGTGCCGCCAGAAGGCCTCGATGCGCGCCTCTTCGAGGAGGCGCAGCATCTCGACGTTGTTGACGTGGGCGTAGGCGTCCATGTCGGACCACCTCAGCTGGACCGACACGACGATCCTGCTCATCGCTGCTCCCTCGTCTCGCTCCGAACTCGGGATCTCGTGCGGGGCGTCACGGGCGCCATGGGCGCATGCGAACCCCGCCGCGGCTGCGCTCAGTCGCGCGTCAGCTTGCGGTAGGTGACGCGGTGCGGGCGTGCGGCGTCCGCACCGAGGCGGGCCACCTTGTTCTCCTCGTACGACGCGAAGTTCCCCTCGAACCAGTACCAGGCGCCCGGGTTCTCCTCGGTCCCCTCGTACGCGAGGATGTGCGTCACCACGCGGTCGAGGAACCACCGGTCGTGCGAGACGACGACCGCGCATCCCGGGAACTCGAGCAGCGCGTTCTCGAGGGACCCGAGGGTCTCGACGTCGAGGTCGTTGGTGGGCTCGTCGAGGAGCAGGACGTTGCCGCCCTCCTTGAGGGTGAGGGCCAGGTTCAGCCGGTTGCGCTCACCGCCCGACAGCACGCCTGCGGGCTTCTGCTGGTCGGGACCCTTGAAGCCGAACGCGGCCACGTACGCGCGCGAGGGCATCTCGACGTTGCCGACCTTCATGTAGTCGAGGCCGTCGGACACGACCTCCCAGAGGGACTTCGTGGGGTCGATCCCACCGCGGGACTGGTCGACGTACGAGAGCTTGACCGTCTCGCCGATCTTGAGGCTGCCGCCGTCGAGGGGCTCGAGCCCGACGATCGTCTTGAACAGGGTCGTCTTGCCGACACCGTTCGGTCCGATCACCCCGACGATCCCGTTGCGGGGCAGGTCGAAGGACAGCCCGTCGATCAGCGTCCGTCCGTCGAACCCCTTCTGCAGGCCGGTCGCCTCCAGCACGACCGAGCCGAGTCGCGGGCCCGGCGGGATCTGGATCTCCTCGAAGTCGAGCTTGCGGGTGCGGTCCGCCTCGGCTGCCATCTCCTCGTACCGGGCCAGACGGGACTTCGACTTGGTCTGGCGGCCCTTGGCGTTCATCCGGACCCACTCGAGCTCTTCCTTGAGCCGCTTGGCCTGCTTCTGGTCCTTCTTGCCCTGGATCTGCAGGCGTTCGGCCTTCTTCTCCAGGTAGGTCGAGTAGTTGCCCTCGTAGGGGTAGAGGCGTCCGCGGTCGACCTCGGCGATCCACTCGGCGACATGGTCGAGGAAGTACCGGTCGTGGGTGACGGCGAGGACCGCGCCGGCATAGGTCGTCAGGTGCTGCTCCAGCCAGAGCACGCTCTCCGCGTCGAGGTGGTTCGTGGGCTCGTCGAGCAGGAGCAGGTCGGGCTTCTCCAGCAGGAGCTTGCACAACGCGACGCGGCGGCGTTCTCCACCGGAGAGGACGGTGACGTCGGCGTCCGGTGGCGGGCACCGCAGCGCATCCATCGCTTGCTCGAGCTGGGCGTCCAGGTCCCAGGCGTCCGCGTCGTCGATCGCCTCCTGGAGCTGTCCCATCTCGGCGAGCAGGGTGTCGAAGTCCGCGTCGGGCTCGGCCATCAGGGCGGAGATCTCGTTGAAGCGGTCGAGCTTGCCCTTGATCTCGGCGACCCCTTCCTCCACGTTGCCGAGCACCGTCTTCGACTCGTTCAGCGGGGGCTCCTGGAGCAGGATGCCGACCGTGTAGCCGGGGGAGAGGCGCGCCTCACCGTTGGACGGGTGGTCGAGCCCTGCCATGATCTTCAGGATCGTGGACTTGCCGGCCCCGTTCGGGCCGACCACGCCGATCTTGGCTCCGGGGTAGAAGCTCATCGTGACGTCGTCGAGGATGACCTTCTCGCCGTGCGCCTTGCGTGCCTTGTACATGGTGTAGATGAACTCAGCCACTGGCTCTTCGTCCGCCCTGCATTCGCTGATCGGGTACCGCGTCAGTACCCGAGGTGGGTGCTCTCGGTGAGCAGCCCGGTCGCACGTGTGCGACCGGGCGCTGTCGGAGACCCAGCCTAGGCGATCACTCGCGCTCGGCGCCCGAGCCGACCAGATCCCCCCGTTCGGGCTCCAGGTCCGCGTCGTCGAGGGCCGGGACCGCGGTCTCGAACAGCTCACCCAGCGGATCCGCACCCGCGAGCGCCGCGTGGTCCGGCGGCTCGCCTTCGGCGCTCTCGCCAGCGCCACCGTCGGGCGCGTCCGACGAGGACCGATGGACCGTGCGCACGAAGCGGGCCTGGCCGTAGGTGAGGTCGGGGCCGATCGAGGTCGCTTCGAGGACGAGCGTGCTCCGAGGCCCGTCCGGGCTCTCCCACTCCTCGGTCCCGAGCCGGCCGGTGACCACGACGGGGTCCGACTTCCGCAGCGACTCGGCGACGTTCAGCGCGGCTTCGCGCCAGACCTTGACCGTGAACCAGAGCGTCCTGCCGTCGACCCACGCGCTCTGTCGCACGTCGTAGAACCGGCGCGTGCTCGCCATCCGGAAGGTCGTGAAGGGTGTGCTGCCGGGGAAGTGCTTGGGCTCGGTGCCCACCCAGCCTGTCAGGGTCAGTGTCAGTCCGTTGCTGCTCATCGGTACCTCCGCGCAGAGGGGCCGACCCGGTGCCGACCCGTGCGGGAATCGTGCGGCGGCTGTCGCGAAGACGGAGCCGCGGAACCGATCAGCTGGGGGAGGCGAGCGTCACCGTGGAGGCTGGGGACGGTTCGGCCGCGCCGCTGGTGCGCGTGATCTCGGTGAGCTCTCGGACCCGGTCCCGCTCGCCGAGCACCGCCGCTGTCGGGTCGGCGAGGAACGTGCGAACGACAGCGCCGAGCCGATCCCGCCCCTCACGCACGACGGCGGCCGAGCGGCGGCGAGCCGAAGCGCGTCGTTCCGCCGCGGCGAGCGCGAGGAGGGCGACCGCCATCGCGAGCGCACCCGCGGCGACGATCCACACGGAGACCGGGAGGCGGTCGGTCAGGTCGCGGAGGCGCCACCATCCGGACGCCACCGCACACGCCGCCGCACCGGCCGCGACCGCGACCACCGCGAAGGCGGACAACGTGACGGCCAGCCGTGACCGACGGGTCGTGAGCGCGATCGCGCCCAGCGCCTCGTCGACAGCCAGCCGCAGCCGGTCCACCGACGCGATGCGCACGGCGATGTCGGCGAGCCATCCCGCAGGGGCGTGGCCGTCGAGAGAGTCGAGCCACCGCGACCGCGCGACGTCGACCGAGTCGGGCTGGACAGGACCCAGCGCCGGCACGGTGCCCGACGCGCCGCGCGCCAGGGCTGCGACGGCATCCGCGACCGCGAGCAGTCCCGCAGCAGCGACGAGGTCGTCGACGACGGCATCGACCGGGAGAGGCGCGCGGGGCGCGGCAGCCGCGTCGATCGCGCGCGCGAGCAGTGCGGCCGCGTCGTTGAGCTCGGCGCCGACACGGACCGCCGCGGTGCTCCGGCGTCCGACGACGTCCACGAGGCGGGCGCGGATGTCGGTGATCCCCAACCCCTCGCGAGCCGACGAGACGGTCACCGGCACCCCGGTCAGCCCGTCCTCGACCAGGAGCCTCGACACGTCGGCCGCAAGCTCCTCGCGCAGCTCCGGTCGGACGGTGTCGATGTGGTTCAGGACGACCACCATGGCGGACTCGTGACCCACGAGGTGCTGCAGGTAGCCGGAGTGAAGCGCGTCGTCCGCGTACTTCTGCGGATCCACGACCCACACGAGGAGGTCGACCATCGGAAGAAGCCGGTCGACGATCACCCGGTGCGCCGGCTCGATCGAGTCGTGGTCCGGCAGGTCGAGGAGGACCAGGCCCCGCAGGGGCGCCTCAGCATCACCGTCAAGCGCGCTCTCGCGCTCGATGCGCCGGTCGGACGCGACGCCGAGCCAGTCGAGCAGCAGCCCACCGGTGGCGCCCCAGACGCATGCGGTGACCTCGGCAGTGGTCGGTCGTCTGACGCCCACGTCCGCGAAGTCGAGTCCCGCGATCGCGTTGAAGAGGCTCGACTTGCCCGAGCCCGTCCCCCCGACGAGAGCGACGAGCGTGTGGTCGACGCCGAGCGCGAGCCGTTCGCGCGCACCCGCGATCGTCCTCGAGACACGCCTCGCCACGTCGTGGTCGACGCGGCCGCCGGCGAGCGTGACCGCCTGCTCGAGCGCATCGGTCCGGGCCGTGAGCTCGGCCGTCGCCGCGTGCTGCCCGCTCATGACAGCCCCTTGAGCACCGCGAGCCGCAGCCGCAGGACGGACGCCGCGTCGGGAGCGAGGTCGGGGGAGTCGAGGACCCCGCTGAGGATCGCCGCGCCCTCCTGCCGGACCAGCCGTACTGCTCTGGCGGCGAGGTCGTCGCGCAGCCGGCTGCTCAGCCCGGTGCCGGAGGTCGGCAGGACGGCCGTGAGAAGCTCGTCGGCGCGGGTGATGCCGGAGGTCGCCGCGATGGCGACCACGGCGAGGCCGTGCTCGCCGAGAGCCCGGACGGCGCGTGCGGCGCGACCGGACACGTGGCGGTCGTCCGACGTGACCAGCGCACGGACTGCCTGGTCGGCCGTCAGAACCCAGTCGGAAGCCGCCTCCGCTGCGGACGTCCGGCGGGCGTCGGCACCCTGCTCGACCGGCGTCGAGGCGGCGACGGTGCGTCCCCCGGGCGGCCCGCCTGGCGCCGTGAGGGCGTCGATGATCAGGGTGTGGGCGTGGACGGCGCCGGCGAGGAGCATGGTCTCCGCCGAGCGTTGCAGGTCCCGGGCGAGGACCGCTAGCGCCTCCTGGCGTGCCAGCCCGGCCCGGCGTGAGCCCCGCAGCCGTCCGGACCGCCGCACGACCGCGGCGAGCGGACCACCGGCCGCGGCCAGCTCGGACCAGCGTGCGCGCCCGGCACCGTCGCCCACCGAGCCGCCGTGGACGTTCGCCTCGACGGTCCGCTCGGGTGCGGCGATCGCGACGGCGAGGGACTCGCGCAGCACCGCCGCGGCGTCCACCTGGTCCTGGACCGCCTCGGCCAGCTCGTCGACCCAGGGTCGTAGGGCCGCGAGCGAGCCGCGGAGGGTGCGAGCGATCACCGCGCGGGCACGATCGGTCCCGGCCAGCATCGTGAGCCAGCGCGTGATGGGTGCAACGCCTGCGCTGTCGAGCAGGCCCTCGTGCGGGCCCGCGTCGGGAACGACGAACAACGGGACCGCCTGCATGCCGTGGCCGCGCAGACGCTCGAGGAGGTCCCCGCGGACCGTCGGCAGCGAGTCCGCCGGCGCGCGGTTGAGCACCATCGCGATCGAGGCCCCGCGCTCCATCGCCCCCTCGAGCACCTGCCAGGGGAGTGCGTCGCCGTAGCGCGCAGCCGTCGTGACGAACAGCCAGAGGTCGGCCGCCTCGAGGAGGCGGTGAGCCGCGTCCCTGTTGCTCTCGAGCACGGAGTCGAGGT
>JAKBFW010000055.1 GCA_021833345.1 Pseudomonadota bacterium
GGGAGGCCGAACCGGGAGAACCGTTCGAGCACCGCCAGCGTCTTCTCCTCGCCCCAGTAGCCCTGGTGCATGTGGCTCTGCAGGCCGATGGCGTCGATCCGGATCCCGGCGTCCAGGCAGTCCTCGATCAGGTGCTCGTACGCCGGCGACATGTCGAAGTCGTTGAGCAGCAGCGTCGCGTCGGGGTTCGCCGAGCGGGCGGTGTCGACGGCCAGCCGGACGGTCTCGACGCGCCCGAGCCGCTGGCACAGCCGGGTCAACCCGTTCTCCTCCTTGTCGAACACCGGCATGATCACCACCTCGTTGATCGCGTCCCACCCGTCGACCACGCCGCGGAAGTCCGTGACCTCGCGGACGATCCGGGCGCGCACCGCCGCCTCGACCTCCTCGACGGACCGGTCGCGGAGCCAGTGCGGCGCGAGGGTGTGCCACGCGAGCGGGTGCCCCTTCACGACGCAGCCGTGGTCGACGAACCACTGCGCGGTCCGCCGCAGCCGCTCCGTGTCCGGGTGCCCACGCTCCGGCTCGAACCCGGCCCAGTAGAACGGCAGTGTCGCGGTGTTGAACAGCGCGAACCACAGGTCCGCCAGGTGCGCCCCCGTTGATGGGTCGGCACCACCGAACGGGCTGTCCGGGGTCGGCTCCGTCTCACCGTTGGCGAACCCGATGAAGTCGAACCCGATGTTCGCGAACGCGAAGGCGTGCCGGGTCTGCTCGACGACGACGTCGGCATCGGTGACGACGCTCCCGTCGGCGGCACGCACCGTGACGGTCGACCGGCCGACCCGATGGGCCATGGACTCCGGGATGCTGCGCGTGGCGACCTGCATGTGCCGACTCCTTCGTGTCGATGGGGCTCGGCCCCTGCCTGGGCGCCTTCGTGACAGGTGCGCCTCCGATCACCGCGGACCCGTCACCTGGCGGCGGTCAGGTGGTGCGCCTCCGCGTCGTGGGCATGCGCGCCGACCTCGAGGACGACGGCCGTCGCTTCGGGAGCGTCCAGGGCGGCGGCCTCCGGCACCCAGGCGCCGAGGGCGCTCAGGTGCACCGGCACCGTGACATCCACCGTCTCCCGTGCCGCCACGGGCACGCTCCGGAAGCCGACGAGGAGGCTCTCGCCCGCACGGCGACCATCGGTACGCCGCCCGTAGACCTGGACGACGTGGCGTCCGTCGCGGTCGCCCGCGTTGTGGACCTGGGCACGGACCGCGAGCCCGCCGTCCTCGGTCCGTTCGACGCTCGCGCCGACGATCGAGAAGGTCGTGTACGACAGCCCGAACCCGTGCGGGAACGCCGCCGGCACGCCCAGGCGGTCGAGCAGTCGCTGCCCGTGCCAACGGTCGTACGTGACCGTGCGCGCGTTCTTGTCGAACGACGGCAGGTGCTCCTCGCTGGTCGGGATCGAGTACGGCAGGCGACCCGAGGGGTTCTGGGCGCCGGTGAGCACATCGGCCAGCGCGTGCCCACCCTCCATGCCCGCGTACCACATCATCACCAGGGCCGGGACGTCGTGCCGCCACTCCTCGCACACGACGGCGCCGGCCGCCACGACGCTGACGACGGTCCGCGGGTTCGCCGCCGCGACGGCACGGATGATCTCGACGTCGACGGGTCGCAGTCGCAGGGAGTCCCGGTCGCCGCCGAACCCCGCGGTCATGATCGACTCACCGGGCCGAGGCACCCCCGCACCGTCCGGCGCCGGCGGGAACAGAGCCAGCAGCGTCGGGTCGGCGAAGGTGTCCCCGCCGACGTACTCGCCCTCGTCCCTCCCGTCGAAACCGACGACGACGAGCGCGACGTCCGCGGCTGCGGCTGCCTGCGCCGCGGCGTGCGGGTCGTCCTGCTCGACGAGGACGACGTCGGCGTCCGGGAACGCCGCGCGGATCCCGTCGAGCGGCGAGACGTGGCTCGGCGCGTGCACCCACGACGACCCGAGGTCCCCCTCGTTGGGCGCGGTGGCGAGGCGACCGATCACCGCGATGCGGCGAAGCAGCGCGGGGTCCAGCGGAAGCACGGGCGCGTCGCCGACCGGGTCGTTCGTGAGCAGGACCATGGCACGAGCCGCCACCTCACGCGCGAGCGCGCGGTGCTCCGGACCGGCCACCACCCCGGGGGCGGGCTCCTCGGCCTCCCGCTCGGCGGAGGACCGGAGCTGCGCGGCCACCAGGCGGACACCGGCACGCTCGACCAGGTCCCACGACGTCGCGCCTGCCTCGAGCTGGGCCGCGAGGTCCCGCGCGCGGATCTGCCGGAACGGCTCCTCCAGATCGAGCCCGGCGTTCAGGGAGGCCGCGGCGTCGCGAAGCCCCCAGATGAAGTCGCTGACCGTGATGCCGTCCCAGCCCCACTGGTCGCGCAGGACGTCGGTCAGCAGGTAGCGGCTCTGCCCGGCCCACTCGCCGTTCACCGAGTTGTACGCGGACATGATCGCGGCCACGCCCTCGTCGACGACGCGGCGGAAGTGCGGCAGGTACACCTCGTGCAACGTGGCGTCGTCCACGGTCACGTCGACGTGGAACCTCGCGTTCTCCATCGAGTTGAGCGCGTAGTGCTTCGCGCAGGCCATGGCGTAGCGCTGCACACCACGCGTCAGCGCGGCGCCGAACTCACCGAGGTGGTAGGGGTCGTCGCCGTAGGTCTCCTGGATGCGACCCCACGCGGGGTGCCGGGGCAGGTTGATGCAGACGCCGCCGAAGAAGTTGCCGCCCTGCGCGCGCACCTCGCGGCCGATCGCCGCCCCGACGCGCTCCTCGAGCTCGACGTCCCAGGTGGCGCCGCGCGCCATGGAGACGGGGAAGGCCGTGCCCTCCCCGGCGACGCAGCCGCGCGGGCCGTCGACGAAACGGGTCCCGGGGATGCCCAGCCTCGCGACCTCGCCGTGCACGTACGGCCGGGAGTTGTAGACCTGTCCCATCTCGTCCAGACCCGGCCAGAACGGGGTGTCGCCGTCGAGCAGCCCGAGCTGCTCCTCCGGGCTCAACCGGCGCACGAGCGCCGTCGCCTCGGTGAACCGATCCGCGCCCGATCGAACCGCCGCGACCGCCCGGACGTACGCGCTGACGTCGTCGTCCATCGTCCCCACCTCGTCGTCGAGCGCGCTGCGGTCCTCGCTCACCCGCGTGCCGACATCCGGCCATCGCCCTGGGGACGGTGGAAGAACTCTGAGCTCGAGCGCCGAGCGAGGAGCACGATGATGGCGGCATCGAGGCACATGTCGAGCAGACCCACGGCGAGGTTGAGGCCGTTGGCGGCGTTCCTGAGCCCGATCAGCCCGGTGGCGACGGAGAGCCCGGCAAAGACCCAGACGACGATGCGCGCCCAGTTCGTCCCCCGGAGGAGCAGGCGCGCGAGCACTCCCCACACGATCGCGAAGACCACGCCGGACACGACGCTGAAGCCGACGGCCACCCTGACGGCGAGGTCCAGCGAGCTCTGGTCGAGCGTCGGGGACGCCTTCACCATGGCAGACCTCATCGCGTCCTGGCTGCCCAGCGCCACGACCCCGCCGACGAGGGCGAGCACGACCCGTGCGACGACGAGCCGCACGGCGTTCACGACCGAGGGCGGCGGCGGGGTCTGGACCGCCGGCCCACCGATCGACTCCTCCGGCCTCGACGGGTAGTTGCCAGGAGGTTGGATGGGGTTGCTCATGACGTCCTCACGTGCAGGTGCGTGGCTCGGACCGTGGGATGCCGTCGGGAACCACCGCCGCACGGCACCGTCGCCAGGGTAGCGAGGCGGCAGCGCCGTCGGGCCCGTTCGGATCAGCGGGCGTGGCAGGGTGCGCGACGTGATCGCCGGGCTCATCGACCCGATCGACCGCGTCGACGTCGCGAACCCCTGGACCCACAACGACTCCTGCCACCGTTGGATCCTCCGGCAGCTGCCCGACCACGTGTCGACGTCTCCCGACGGCGTGCCGCGGGTCGGAAGCCGAACGCCACGATCGGGGCCGTGCCACCGGCGAGCGGCGCCTCGGACACGACACGCTCGTGGGGCACCACCGGGGTAGACAGCCGGTCCAGTGCCCGTCCATGCAGCCGGTGCCCTGCCCCGGCGGTGAAGGGGCACGCGCCTCGCCGTCGATAGGCTCGCGCCATGGATCCGTCGACCGACACGAACGCCGCCATCTGGAAGTCCGAGGAGCACGTGCGGAGCCGCGCGGCCCGCGCGGAGGAGCGCGAACGCGAGAACGCGGAGCGTTGGCGGGTCCTCGGCGAGCTCCTCCCCTTCGGCGAGCAGGACGCGTTCACGTTCCTCGACCTCGGCGCCGGGACGGGCTCGGCCGCACGCGCCGTGCTCGACCTGTACCCGCGGAGCACCGCGATCCTCAGCGACTTCTCCCCGCAGATGATCGCGGTGGGCGAGGAGGAGATGGCCGCGTTCGCCGGGCGCTACCGGTACGTCGAGTTCGACATGTCGACGAGCACGTGGCCGCTCGAGATCCCGGCCGTCCTGGACGCGGTCGTGAGCTCGATGTGCATCCACCACATGCCCGACCACCGCAAGGAGGGTCTGTTCGCCGAGGTCTTCGCGCGGCTGGCCCCGGGCGGCTGGTACCTCAACTACGACGCGGTGAGCTCAGCGGATCCCGTCGTCGCGGCGGCGTGGGAGCGGACCGCGGACCGCCGGGACCCGGAGGCGGCCCGCAAGCGCCTGCACCGCACGCCCGAGGAGCTGGCCCGCCACGAGAACCACGTGCGGTACCTGATCCCTCTCCCCCAGCAGCTCGCATACCTGGCGGCGGCAGGGTTCGCGGGGATCGACGTCTACTGGAAGCACCTGGACGACGTCATCTACGGCGGCCAGCGACCGGCACAGCAGTCCTCCGCGCTCGCGCCGATCACCGGAGGGCAGGCCGCCTCGGTCGCCTGACGCGCGCCATGTCGGCGTCGGCGGCGTCGTCGTCGGGGATCGAGACGACAGCGCCCATGACGGCCGATCCCTCGGCCGGTCCCTCGATCACGAGGTCGTCGGGAACCGTGTCGGCCCAGGCGTCCGGCAGGTCCTCGAAGCGACGCCGCGCCCGGAGGTACGACGGGACGAGCACGGCGACCGCACCGACCCAGGCGAGCGGGTTCCCCCACACGACGCCGGTGAAGCCGAACGCCGCGCCGAGCACGACCGCGGCGCCGACGCGCATGATGAGCTCGATCGTGCCGGTGAGCGTCGGGACGAACGTGTATCCGAGCCCCTGCAACGCGCCGCGGGTCACGAAGAGCACGCCGAGGACGGCGTAGAGCGACCCGTTGACGTGGAGCAGGTACGCCGCCATCGTGGCGACCTGCTCTGCCCCGGGCCCGACGAACAGCTCGACGATCGAGCGCCCGGCGGCGATGAGCACGGCACCGAGCAGCACCGCGCCGCCGATGGACATCCACACGGCCTGGATGACGCCGAGCCGGATGCGATCGGGTCGTCTGGCGCCGTGGTTCTGCGCGACGAAGGTCGACACGGAGAGACCGAGCGACTGGAGCAGGGCCACCGCGAGCCCGTCGACCCGTGCGGCGGTCGTGTACGCGGCGACCGCTTCGGCGCCGAGACTGTTGAGCCGCACCTGCACGGCGAGCGCGCCGATCGCGATGATCGACATCTGGAACCCCATCGGGAGGCCGAGTCGCAGGTGGCGGGCGAGGTCGCCGCGGGTGACCCGCCAGTCGTCGCGGTGCAGGTGGAGCACGGGGACACGGCGCCGGACGTACGCCAGGCAGAGCACGACGGACGTGGCCTGCGAACACACGGTCGCGAGCGCCGCGCCCGCGACCCCGAAGCCGAGGACCGCGACGAACGTCACCACCAGTCCGACGTTGAGCAGACAGCTGACGGTGAGGAAGACGAGCGGCGTGCGGGAGTCGCCGATGGCGCGGATGATCGCCGCCAGGAAGTTGAAGGCCATCACCGTGCTCGCCCCGAGGAAGCTGACCACGGCGAACGCCGTCGCCTGGGGCAGCAGCTCGGCGGGGGTGCGCAGCAGTCGGAGCGCCGGCCCGGCGAGCAGCGGCGCGCCCACCGTGAGGACGATGCTCGCCGCACCGGTCAGCATCGCGCCGGTGGCGACGGAGCGGCGCACGGCCGCAGCGTCACGCGCGCCGTAGGCCTGGGCCGTCGGGATCGCGAACCCGGAGGTCATGCCCCAGGCGAAGCCGAGGAGCAGGAAGATCAGGCTCCCGGTCGTCCCGACGGCGGCGAGGGCGTCGACGCCGAGCACTCGCCCGACCACGATCGCGTCGGCGAACTGGTAGAGCTGCTGGACCACGTTGCCCACGAGGAGCGGGACGGCGAACGCGAGGATGACGCGCCAGGGACGGCCGGCGGTCAGAACCTTGGGCATGGAGGTGCAGGTCCTCAGGACGGGACGAGTGAGGGGCTGGTCGGGATGGGGGTCGGGCTGCCCACTATCGTATCGTTACGATCGCCGATGACCTCACCGGATACCCGCCCGGTGATCACGTCTTTCACCCCGTCCCGGCGCCCACGGTCGAATCGCACGAGACGCCAGGAACGGCGATCGACCGCCACGAACGCGGCCGCCGCCGCAACCACGAGCACGAGCACGAGCACGAGCACGAGCACGAGCACGAGCACGAACGGCATCGTCCGCAGGATCACCGTGACGTCCAGCGAGAGAAAGGTCGCGCCGCCTGCCAGGCCACCGAGGCCGAGGGCCGCCTCCGCGACGAGGGCGAACGCGTCCTACTGCACGCGGACGAGGTACCAGCCCACGGCGGTCTGGTGCGTCGCGACGGAACGCTCACGGGTCGAGATGGAAGATCTCCTCGATGCTCAGCCCGAAGTACCGGGCGACGATGAAGGCCAACGGGAGGGACGGGTCGTACCTCCCGGTCTCCAGGGAGTTGATGGTCTGCCGAGAGACACCCAGCTCGGTTCCGAGCGCGGCCTGGGAGAGGCTGCGCTCGTCTCGAAGTCGACGGATCTCGTTCCTCATGCGTCAAGGATGCTTGTCATCGCGCGCCTTGTCACGCATCCTTGACATCCGACGCCGGCGGTCGCCCGACGAGCACTCACCCCGTCTGCACGTCGCGCCGGCCGAAGCGGTCGAGCCCGGTCCAGACCAGCCCCGCGGCGACGAGCGTCAGCACGACGAGCGGCGTCCACGTGAGCGGCACGAGCGGCAGGTGCGGCGTCGCCGAGAACGGCAGCACGTCCAGCAGCCACGCCGGCAGGTGCAGCGCGTCACCGATGAGGACCACGAACCACATCGCGGACAGCACTCCCCAGGTCAGCGGGACCGCGAGCCGCGGCACCCAGCCGAAGAGTGCGACCGCGACACCGACGAGCACCATGACCGCCGGCCAGTACGCGAGCGCCGCGAGAGCGAGGCGACCGGTCTGACCCGCGTCGTGGACCGCAGCGCCGTAGCTCGCGCCCATCCCCGCTCCCCCGACGAGGAGCAGCACGGCCGCTCCGACCGCCGGGATCAGCAGTCGCTGGACGGCCCACGACGTGCGGGACACGGCACCGGCGAGCTGAGGCTCGAGGATCCCGCTCGCCTCGTCGCCCCGGAGGGACGCCGCCGACTGCAGGGCGAAGACCGTCGTGACCATCGCGATGATCATGCCGAGCATCGCCAGCAAAGCGTTCACGCTCGAGCCGCCGATGATCGCGGTCGCGGTGGAGCCCGCGTCGGACAGCAAGGTGGTCATCGACTGGACGACGGAGCCGAAGAGCAGCGCGGTCAGCACGATCGTCGCGCTCCACCCGATGACCGGTCCGCGCTGGAGCCGCAGGGCGAGACCCAGCGGAGAGGTGTACCGCACCGGCGCCCCGGCGGGACCCGGGCGTTCCGGCAGCAGGCCCGCACCGAGGTCACGGCGCGCCTCGAGCCGGGCTGCCGCAGCGAGGAGCACGGCCGCGAGCACGACGAGCAGCACGAGCGGCCACCAACGGTTCGCCCCCCACGGCTGCATCTCCTGGGCCCAGCCGATCGGGGAGACCCAGGTCAGCCGCCCGTCGCCCAGGTCGCCGACCATCCGGAGCACGTAGAACGCACCGATGACCGCCGAGCCCAACGCGTTCGCGCCGCGCGAGGTGCCTGCCACCTGGTTCGCGACCGCCCCGACGCCCAGGGCCATGAGCCCGACGCCTGTCACCGATGCCCCCACGACGAGCGAGCCGGCGACGCCGGCACCTGCCGGGTCCAGCCCGACAGCGGCCGACGCGAGTGCGATGCCCGCGCCCACGGCGACGCACAGGCCCGCGTCGACCAGCCACGACGCCACCGAGTACGCGTGACGTCCGAGCATCCGCGAGCGGAGCAGCTCGGTGCGGCCGACCTCCTCGTCGGCTCGTCCGCTGCGCGTGACGAGGAAGACGACGCCGAACGCCAGCGAGAGGGCGCACGTCATCCAGATCTTGGTCCACACCGCCCCGCCGAGGGTGTTCGGGGTCGCCGCGAGGCCCGTGAGCGCCTTGATGGACGGCGTGTTGCTCAGGGCTGCGAAGTCGTTCAGGGCCGCCTGGGTCGTGAAGAGGCTCGTGTAGTAGGTGCCGACGTACGCGAACAGACCGGCGAGCACGACCCACCACACCACCAGTCGGACCCGGTTGCGTCGCAGCACGAGGCGAAGCATCGGACCGAGACCCGTGAGGGAGTCGGCGACCGGGGGCCGCAGGCGCCGCTCGGTGGCGACCGCGACGACAGTCATCGGTCACCCTTGCTCAGCGTCGCCAGCTCGTCGCCGTAGTGGCGCAGGAACAGCTCCTCGAGCGAGGGCGGGTTCGCGACGATCGACCGTGGCTGCAGGCGTGCGACGGCAGCGAGGACGGCCGGGAGCTCGGCCTCGTCGACCGCGAAGGTGACGTGACCGTCGAGGACCTGGAGATCGTGCACGCCGGGCAGGCCGGAGAGTCCGTCGGCGCCCCCGTCGAGCCCGACGGTCACCTGCGAACGCGTCAGGTGACGGAGCTCGGCGATGGTGCCGGCCTCGACCGTGGCACCGTCACGGATGATCGTCACGCGGTCGGCCAGCCGCTCCACCTCGGCGAAGATGTGGCTGGACAGCAGCACCGAACGTCCGGCGGCCTTCACCTCGAGGATCGACTCGGTGAAGGCGGCCTCCATGAGGGGGTCGAGTCCCGACGTCGGCTCGTCGAGCAGCAGGAGCTCGGCCTGCGACGCGAGCGCGGCGACGAGTGCGACCTTCTGCCGGTTGCCCTTGGAGTACGTCCGGGCCTTCTTCGTGGGGTCGAGCTCGAACCGTTCGAGCATCAGCGCCCTGCGGGCCGGGTCGAGGGGCCCGGACAACCGGGCCAGGATGTCGATCGCCTCACCGCCGGTGAGGTTCGGCCACAACGAGACGTCGCCGGGCACGTACGCGATCGACCGGTGCAGGCGGACCGCGTCCGCCCACGGGTCGCCGCCCAGGACGGTCGCCCGGCCGCCGTCGGCGCGCAGCAGCCCGAGCAGGATGCGGATCGTCGTCGACTTCCCCGAGCCGTTCGGCCCGAGGAAACCGGTGACCTGTCCCGTGGGGACCGTCAGGTCGAGACCTCGCAGGGCCTGGACGCTGCCGAAGCTCTTCGTCAGGCCCTCGATCTCGACGGCCATCTCGTGTGCGGGCATTGCTGCTTCCTTCGTGTGCTGCGGTGGGTCGACCCGTACGGCGGGGCCGTCACGCTGTCGGAGGTGGGGGCGCGCTCGGCGCGGTGCGCTCAGGCGCGGGGGCGGGTGCGGGATCGGGATCGGCGGATGCGCTCGGCGGTTCCCACAGGTAGCTCACGTAGTCGTCCAGCATCGCGCGGCTCGTCAGCAGGCCTTCGGTGTACAGCTCGAGCACCGGCAGGATCGTGTCGCTCCGGCCGTCCCGCAAGGACGCGACGAACTCGTCGGGCGTGAGCTCCGGCGTCGTCAGGAACTGCACGAGCAGCGCGCCCATCGCTTGGTACGTGAGGTAGCGCAGGCGCGCCTCCTCGTCACGCGACGCGCGCACCAGCCCGCTCGCGACGCTCTCCGCCATCACGTCGCGAGCGTGCTCGACGAGGCTCTCGAGGAAGATCCGGGCCGGCCGGCCACCGGCGTGGATCGCGCGGAGGATGTAGACGAGGATCGACACGGCGGTGCCCGGCGCGGTCAACCGCGCGAGCAGGTACGCGCTCGGGTCGGCGATCGCCTCCGTCTTCAGCGCGTGGTAGCGCCGCAGGACCTCGGCGTCGCACTCCGTGCGCAGCGCCGCCTTCGAACCGAAGTGGTGCGTGATGAGCCCGAGCGAGACCTCGGCGCGTGCGGCGATCGTCCGCATCGGGACCCCGAACCCCTCCTCGGCGAAGCACTCGATCGCGACCTCACGGATCCTCGCGCGCGCAGTGAGGTCGGCGGGAGACGGCCCGTCCGGGACCTCGGCTGTACGCATGAACAGGATGCTATACACGTGATCAGTCAGCCGGCAACGGGAGGACGTCGACCGGCGCCACGATCGGCGCACGAGTCCCCCGGCGCGGCCAGGGACTCCGGCTCGCACGGGAGAAGATGGAGCCATGCCGCGGGAGGTGCACCGGCCGGGGAACGCCCGCACCTGCCGCGCCGATCAGGCTGACCACACCACTGACGGAGGACCCCCCATGACGACCTCGATGCCGCGACCCGGGACGCCGGGCTGGACCCGACCGCTCGGTTCGACCGGGGTGCACGTCACGGCCGTCTGCGCCGGCGGCAGCCCGCTCGGCAGCATGCCGCTCCTGTACGGGCGCGACGTGAGCCGCGACGAGGGCATCGCCACGGTCGCGGCCGTGCTCGACAGCCCGATCCGGACGATCGACACGTCGAACGGATACAGCGACGGCGAGAGCGAGCGCCGCATCGGCGCGGCCCTCGCCGCCGCCGGGGGCAAGCCGGACGACGTGGTCGTGATCACCAAGGTCGACCCGCGGGGTCGCGACTACTCGGGCGACCGGGTACGGGCCTCGGTGCTCGAGAGCAAGGAGCGCCTCGGTCTCGACCAGCTGCCCCTGGTCCACCTGCACGACCCGGAGGCCTTCGACTTCGACGAGCTGACGGCTCGAGGCGGTGCGGTCGACGCCTTGGTCGCGCTCAAGGAGTCCGGCGCCGTCGGGTCGATCGGCCTCGCGGGCGGTCGGGTCCAGGAGATCGCGCGGTACCTCGCACTGGACGTGTTCGACGTGCTGCTCGTGCACAACCGCTGGACGCTGCTCGACCGCAGCGCCGGCGACCTCCTGTCCGACGCCGCCGCGCGCGGCCTCGGCGTGGTCAACGCCGCGGTCTACGGCGGCGGGCTCCTCGCCGGCGAGGGTCCGAGCGGCCCCGCACGCTACGGGTACCGGCCGGCCCCGGCCGAGATCGTCCAGGCCGTCGACGCCATGCGACGGGTCTGCGCGGAGCACGGCACGGACCTGAGGACGGCCGCCCTGCAGCACTCGCTCCGCGACCCCCGGTTCGCCACCACCGTGGTGGGCATGAGCCGCCCGTCACGCGTCGCGTCGACCCTCGAGGCTGCCGCGCGCGAGGTCCCCGAGGGGCTCTGGGAGGAGCTCGAGGGCCTTCTCCCCCCGGCTCGCGTGTGGCTGGACGCCCCCCTGTAGGCCTGCTCACAGGGCCGGCACCGTGCCCGCCGGCCGGACCTCGGCCCACAGCTGCTCGTAGCACCCGGCGGCGCGGCTCGTCGGAGCGAACGCGGTCACCGGGGCCTTCCGCTCCGCCATCTGCTCGACGATCGACAGCGCCGGGATCTCGGTCGTCGCCACGCGCGTGCGCTCGCGCGGGATGTTCTCGATGACCTCGCGGTGCAGACGTTTGCGTCGGTCCACCATCGAGAAGAACGCCACGAGGTCCGGGCGCGGCTTGTCGGAGTCGGCGACGAACTCCTGGAGCTGGTCGAACGTGCGCAGCGACAGGGTGGCCGGGATCAACGGGACCAGCAGCATGTCGGCGGCGTGCAGGACGTTCTCCGACATCAAGGAGATGCTCGGCGGGCAGTCCAGGAACACGACGTCGTAGTCGCGTCGGAGACCGGTCAGCAGCTGGCCCAGGCGCCGGGTGCGTTTCTTGCCGTCGTCGAGGTCGAGGTCGAGGTTGCGATAGCTGAAGTCGGCGGGGAGCAGGTCGAGCCGCTCGAACTCGGTCGCCTTCACCGCGTCGGCCAAGGGGCGCCTGCCGGTCACCAGTCCGCGGCCGCCGCCCTTGACCCGCGCGTGCGCCCGGAAGATGTAGGTCGCGGCACCCTGTGGGTCGAGGTCCCACAGCAGCGTCCGGTTCCCGTCCCGCGCGCAGAGGTGGGCAAGGTTCACCGCGACGGACGTCTTGCCCACACCGCCCTTGATGTTGTACGTCGCGACGACCTTCATCGGGCTCCTCCAGAGGGTGCGGGCGCGGACCGGCGAACTGCGCCGCTGCCCTTCCCGCGCCATCATCCCCGGCCGGAGCGGTCGCCGCACGGCTGTTGGACGACCGCGGGCGGCAGGACCACACCGGTCCGTGGAGTCTGGCGCACCCGACCGGTGCCCGTGCGGAGAGCGAACACGCCCCCGACGACCACGGGACCGACCGCCACCGTCCGACCCGCAGCCCACGGGAGCGCACCGAGGACCTGCCCGGCCGTGCGACCGGCGAGCCCGTCACAGGCCCACCAGGACGGCGTTCATGCCGACGGAGAAGCTCGCCCACTCCGCCCGCTCCGCCCACTCCGCCCGCTCGCGCGCGAGGGCCGTCGCGCCCGGTGCGGTGCGCCGGAACGTGCGGCGTCGGCGACCGGCGACGACGTCCCACTCGCTCTCCAGCAGGCTCTCGCGTTCCAGCTTGTGCCACGCGGGGAGGACGGTGCGCTCGGGCACCTCTGACTCCCCGGTGGTGCGCCGCCTGAGCTCGGCGATGACCTCGTAGCCGTGCGCGGCGCCCGGCTGCAGGACGGCCAGCAGCAGCGCGTCGAGGTTGCCCTTCACCCGGTCGCTCGTCATACCGAGGAGATCTCGGTGCTTGGACGCCGAGGCGCACCCACCGCCCCTGCGGCGGACGTCAGACGCCGGCGCGAGCCGCGTCGGACTGGGTCGCCCGCACGGCGCGTGCGATGACGACGGCGCCGGACGCCAGGCCGAGGGCGATGGCGCCCGCACCGAGCCACGCCGACCCACCGATGCCGAGCACGGCGTCGAGCGAGTACGCGCCGGGCCCCGTCAGGGCGAGAACCGCGCCGGCGCCACCGTAGAGCAGGCAGAGCTCGTAGCCGCCCTTCTGCGCCCACAGCCCCTTCTCGACGAAGGTCCACCCCGCCACGAGCAGCGTGCCGATCACCGCGGCGGCGCTCAGACGGGTCAGCAGCCCGAGCACGAGGAAGAGTCCGGAACCGGCCTCGGTGAGCCCGGCGACGAGGGCCATCGGCCGGCCCGGCCGGAAGCCGACCTTCTCGAAGAAGGCGCCGGTCCCGGCGATCCCACCACCGCCGAACGAGCCGAAGAGCTTCTGGGACCCGTGCCCCACGAGCAGCAGACCGATGAGGAGCCGAAAGAGAAGGAGACCGCTGTCCATGAGCTCGCGCCACACCCTTCGAGTCGCGGGTGGACCCGCACCGGCTGGAACAAAGTAGTGAAAGTCTCAACTAACCACGAGGGCTCGGATCGGGACCTTCGACCCAGAGGACGCCTCGACACGCCGCTGCCGGACCCCAGAGCCGAGGCGCCGCTCCGGGGAGGCCGCCCTGTGCGTCACCGGACGGGCTCAGGCCGGTGCAGACAGCTCGGGTCCTCCCCGAGCAGGTCGCCCGAGACAGCGTAGGCGTGCGAGCGCGAGCCGCCGCACACGGCCCGGAACTCGCACCGTCCGCAGCGCCCGCCGAACCCGTCCGGGCGACGCAGCGCCTGCAGGACCTCGGACTCGCGGTAGATCTGCGGGAAGGGATGCTCGTGCACCGAGCCGGCGGCGACGGGCAGGAAGCCGCTCGGGTAGACGACGCCGACGTGGTCGACGAACGCGAAGCCGCGCCCCGAGTTCACGTCGATCGGCGGTCGCGGCCGACGCGGCGCAGGCTCGCGACCGGCGAACAGGTCCGTCGTGGCGGCCCGCAGGTCGGACCGCAGCGGACCCGGCGGGAACACGTCGTCGAGCGCCTCGACGCCGGCGCGCTCGAGCGCGACCCGACGGAAGTGCGGCGCCTCGGTCGTCTTGATCGCGACCAGCGCGGAGACGTCGTGCAGCCAGTGCAGGACCTCCTCCTCCTCGGTCGCGGTCAGCGCCTCGAGGTTCTTGCCACGACCGGTGGGCACCAGGAAGAACACGCTCCACAGCGAGGCGCCGAGGTCGACGACGTGCTGCAGGATCCGGGGCAGCTCGCGCACGTTCCCGCGGGTGACCGTGGTGTTGATCTGCAGACGGAAGCCGATCTCCCGGATCGTGCGGGCCGCGTCGAGCGTCGCGTCGAACACGCCGTCGACACTGCGGAAGGCATCGTGGGAGCCCGCCGTCGCGCCGTCCAGGGAGAGCGAGACGGCCTTGGCGCCGGCGTCGTGCAGCTCGACGAGGACCGGCCGGGTGAGCCGCGCGGTGACCGACGGGGACAGCGCGACGCTCAGGCCGAGGCTCGTGCCGTACGCCACCAGCTCGGCCAGGTCGGGCCGCTCGAAGGGGTCACCGCCGGTCAGCACCACGAGGGGGCGCGGCGTCCCGAACGACGCGAGGTCGTCCAGCAGCCGTCGCCCCTCCGCGGTCGAGAGCTCACCCGGGTCGCGGTAGCGGATCGCGTCGGCCCGGCAGTGGGTGCACGCGAGCTGGCACGCGCGGGTGACCTCCCAGATGACGATGAACGGCCGGTCGGACGCGTCGTGGTGCAGCAGCCGGACGGATCGGTCGTGCGCGTGGTCGACCGTCATGCGAGGCCGTGCCCGTTCCGGCTGCTCCAGCGGCTCAGCAGACCGACGACGGGCAGGGCGAGGGCGACGAGCACCGCGAACGGCAGGAACCCACGCGCATACCCCGCCGTGCCGCCGACCATCCCGGTCACGACGCCCATGACGGGCGGGATGACGAACCCGCCGAGCGCACCGAGCCCGCCGATCCAGCCCGACGCCCCGCCGACCGCATCGGGCAGGTAGCGGGGCAGGAGCTTGAACACGATGGCGTTCTGCAGGCCCATCCCGGCGGCGACCGCGAGGGTCGCCACGAGCGAGAGCGCGAAGGTCCCGGAGAACGAGAGCACGACGGTCCCGGCCAGCATCAGCAGGAAGTTCCCGGGCAGCGCGTAGGTGATCGAGATCCGGTCGGACAGCAGCCCACCGGGCACCCGGATCACCGCGGAGAGCAGCGAGAACGTCGCGGTGAGCACGCCGGCCTGCGCCAGGGTCGAGCCGTACATCGACGACCAGTACGTCGGGAGCCACGACGTGAAGGCGAGGAAGCCGCCGAAGGACAGGAAGTAGAAGAAGACGAGCATCCAGGTCGCGGGGATCCCGGCCGCGAGCGTGAGCCCGGCCCACGCGCCGCCGGTCGGCGCGACCTCGCCACCGCCGAGCTCGGCGAGCCGGTCGCGGGGAACGGTCAGGCCATGGCGCTTGAGCTGGAACCACGGCGCATCCCGGATGAAGAATCCGTAGACGAGCGTCACCGCGAGCAGGATCGCGAACCACACGCTGTAGGCGCTGAGCATGCCCATGGCACCGACGGCCATCGGGAGGAACAGGCTCGAGAGCCCCGGGCTGGTGTTGCCGAGACCGGCGTAGATCCCGAGCGCGCCGCCCTGGTTCTTCCGGGGGAACCAGTACGAGACCTGCCCGACGCCGACCGAGAAGGTGGCGATCCCGCAGCCGATCAACGCGCCGAGCAGCAGGAGCAGCGGGTAGGTGCCGGTCATCGAGTGCGGGTACGACGTCGCCAGCAGGACGAGCAGCCCGACCATCCCCAGGTTCGTGACCACCAGGAGCGCGATGAACGGCTTGCGGCCGCCGGCGCGCTCGACCGCGGCGCCGAACGGGATGCGCAGGAGGGACCCGGTGAGCGACGGGATCGCGGCGAGCATCCCCGCGGCGAACGGGCTCAGGCCGAGCAGGTGCGTGAACTTCGGGACGAGCGGCCCGAAGACCGACACCCCCGCGAAGCCACCGAAGAAGCCCAGCGTCGCGAGCCACAGCGCCCGGTTGCGCGTGCCCGTGACCCGCGCGCGGAGCCCGAGCACGTCGCCTGCCTGCGGTCCTGCGGTCATGGTCGTCCTCGTCGGTCGGGGTGGTCGGTGTGGTCGGGGCCGCGGCGGGACCATCCGCCTGTGCATGCGGTAGTTTATACGGCATGTCTCGGATAAACGGCGAATCCGCGCCCCGACGCACGGTCGATCGAGCCCGACCGGGTCGCCGTCACCGCGGTAGGACTGCCGCGACCACCCTCTGGCCCGCACCGTCGAGAGGACCCCGCTCGTGACCCCTCCCACCCGGCCCGACCAGCACCCCGCGCGCATGGACGACGACGTCACCGAGGCGCTGCTCAAGACGCGCCGCTACTTCCAGAAGACCGAGGTGTCCGCGGACCTGCGGACCCTGCACCAGATCGGCGGCCGGGACGCGGACACCTTCTA
>JAKBFW010000056.1:0-4809 GCA_021833345.1 Pseudomonadota bacterium
CCCACCGCGTACCCTGGTCCCCGACGGGCGCGGGCCACCGAGTTCCCTTGGGGTTCTCTCGATGTGCCCCGCATCGCCCGGGCCTCTAGCTCAATGGTAGAGCTGCGGACTTTTAATCCGTAGGTTGCGGGTTCGAGCCCCGCGGGGCCCACCGTGTTTGTGCTGGTCAGGGGGTTGCGACCCGCCCGCCGCTGGGCGCCGGCCCGGGTGATGGTGCACTCCCGGTTCGCGCTCGATACGGCCGGGGGACGCGCCCGGTGATCGTTGGGGCTTCCTGGCAGCTGCGAATGGGTCCCACCGCCAAGGTGCGGCAATGGCACCGGTGTAGACGGGGTCGATGAACCTGGAGACGTCCGCAACCTGGTCATCGAGGCGAACCTGCGTCACGCCGGCCAGGTCGAGCTTCATCACCCCAGCCGTCCACGTGTCCTGGCCGGGCGTGCTCGTGCGAGGGAGGGCAGCGCGGCATGTCGGCGAAGGCCCGGCCCAGCGGTCGGATGTCAGCCTCGCTGTCGAGTCCTGCGGCGGCACCGGCGCGGCGGTCGCCGGCGCGCCGCTAGACGCTCGCGCCGAGACGCTCGCTCACGTTCGTCGCCTCCTGCGCACCCGATCAGCCGGTCGGCGCCGTTGCGCCCGCGGCCCGCAGCGCGTCCATCACGAGGTCCAGCAGGCGCGCCCCCTGCTCGGCGTCGGTGCTCGTCGCGGTCGCGACGAACACGCCGTGGAGCAGCAGAGTCACGTCGTCGGGCCGCACGTCGGGGCGCAGCGACCCGTCCGCGGCCCCCGCCTCGAGCAACGGAGCGAGGGCCGCGGTGATCCGCTCGCGCGTGGTGCTCATGGGCGCCCGTCCCTCCGCGGTCCAGGCGCGGAGGGTGTCGATCATCCCGCGCTTGGTCGCCGTGAACCGCGTGTAGCGCGTGAGCCACTCGCGCAGCGCCGCGTCCGGCGTGAGGTCGTCGAGCAGAGCCCGGGCCGCCCGAGCGAGGTCCTCGAGCTCGGCCGCATAGACCGCCTCGACCAGCGCGTCGCGAGTGGGGAAGTGCCGGTACAGGGTTCCCGCCCCGACGCCGGCCCGCGCCGCGACGGTGTCCATCACGAAGCCGCCGCCGCGCGCGATGAGCTCCTCGCGCGCGACCGCGACGAGCTTGTCGCGGTTGCGTCGGGCGTCGGCGCGCATCGGCCGCACGTCGCGGGCTGCCGGGACGTGGGTCGGGGCGCCGGGCGCTGCGGGTGATGGGTCGAGAACCAAAGCGGAGAACCTTCCGGTTTTTGTGCTACCGTCTCGGTGCCAAGCGGACGATCTTCCGCCTAAGCCATCGTCTCACAGGATCGAGTCCTCACCGATGAGCCTGTCGCCCCAGCCATCTCCCGGAGGGCGTGCCGAGATCGCCGGTCACTCGGTCGCTCGCATCGGCTACGGCGCCATGCAGCTGCAGCGCCTGCACGACGACCGTCAGGCCGCGCGGCAGGTGGTCCGGCGCGCGATCGAGCTCGGCGCGGACCACATCGACACCGCCCCGTTCTACGGCCACGGCTATGTCGACGAGGTGCTGCGCGACACCCTGCGCCCGGACGACGGCGTCACCATCGTGTCGAAGGTCGGCGCGGCCGCCGACACCAGCGGCCCGTTCCCGATACGCCCGGCGCAGCGTCCGGAGGAGCTGCGCGCGGGCGTCGAAGCGAGCCTGCACCAGCTCGGCGTCGAGCGGATCGACGTCGTCAACCTGCGCCGCATGGAGGGCCGGCTGCGCATCCCGGTCTCGCCGGACCAGGTCGTCGACCTCGACGACCAGGTCGCCGTGATGCTCGCGATGCGCGACGAGGGCCTCCTCGGCGCCATCGGCCTCAGCAACGTGGGCATCGAGACCGTCCAGCGCACACTGCCCGTCGGGATCGCGTGCGTGCAGAACCCGTACAGCCTCGTCGCGCGCGACGATGAGGAGCTCCTGCGCCTGTGCGCGGAGCACGACATCCCGTGGGTGCCGTTCTTCCCGCTGGGCGGCGCGTTCCCCGGCGCCGCGCGCGCCGACGACCAGCCAACCGTGGTCACGATCGCCGGCGAGCTGGGGTTCACCCCTTCACAGGTCGCGCTCGCCTGGCTGCTGCACCACGCGCCGCACACCCTGCTCATCCCGGGCACGGCCTCCGTCGCCCACCTCGAATCGAATCTCGCCGCCGGCTCCGTGCCGCTCGACGCCGCCGCGCTCGCGCGCCTCGACGCCATCCGGCCGCTGCCCGGCGCCCACTGAGAAGAAGGACCGCATGAGCCTCGATCGCGACGAGCTGGCGCGCACCAGCGTCGAGCTGCACGCCAACTTCGCCCGCACGGGCCTGACCCGCGAGCAGGTCGCCTCCGACCTCGGCCTCACCCCAGCTGAGCTCGACGACACGCTCGCGCTCGAGCCCGCGGGCCCGGCACGCGGCTGGCTGCTGCGCGACTACCTCCTGCAGGTGCTTCAGGACCAGGGCCGCGCACCCGTCCCGTTCACGGTCCTCACGAACGCCAACAAGGACCGCGCGCGCCTGTGGTTCCACCTGCGCGAGGCCCCGCGGCACACCTTCACCGCCTGACCTGGTCGTCCGACCGCCCCGGCCGGGAAGGCCCACGCGCTCGGCCGGAACACGGGTCACCCACCGGCATGAAGCACCCCATGACCCGACTCACCGACCTGGGTGGCACCGGCCACGCCGGCGGTGACGCGGTGCTCACGGACGACGAGGGCCGCTCGGGCATCTCCGGGGGGACCTGGGGATGACGGAGGTGCTCGTGGCCGTCGCGACGAAGCGCGATCCACCGTCCCGGAGATCCCCGACCTCGGATCGGGCACCCCACTGGTGGCCGTCCGTCCCGCAGGCGCGGCGACCGGCGACCGACTCGCACGGGTGTGGACCGCCGACGACCTGCACCAGGCTCGGACGTGGCCGCCCACGGGAAGGCCGCCCGGCGTCCATCGTGCGTCGCGAGCAGTCAGGCGATGCCGCCGCTCCCGGCAGGTCAGCGTCGGCCGGCGGGGAAGAAGGGGCGCAGGTGCTCCCGCAGCGCGGGGTCGCACACGTAGACGTAGGTGCCCCGAATCCCTCGGGTCAGCAGCACCGTGTAGATGTTCCGCACGTACTCGAGCAGCTGCTCGTCGGAGTAGGTGAGGCCCAGCTGGTTGTTGTTCGCCTTCCCGTTGCGGTCGCGGTACTGCGCACGATCGAACCTGATGCGGCCGAGCTCCGGGTCGTACCGCAGGTCGCGACCGATCACGACGCCGGCGAAGTTCAGGTCGTACCCCTGGATGGTGTGGATCGAGCCCATCTCGTCGAGGGAGGTCGTCGAGCTCACCCAGTCGACGGGTCGGGTGTTCCAGCGCATGCGCTGGCCGTCGATCGTGATGTCGTACGCGCCGCGGTCGGTCTTGCTCACCCACTCCCAGGCGTACCCGGCGAGCAGCCGCGCCAGCCCGTGCTCGGCGTCGCGGTCGAGGACGGCTCGTCGCATCGCCCCGAAGTCGTCGTAGAAGCGCAGGTCGTACGCTCCGAAGTCTCGCGGCTCCATCGGCACTCCCGCGAGCACGCCGCGCACGTAGCCGACGTAGTCCGTCCCGGCACGCACGCGGTGCTGGGCCGACAGCCGGTAGCGCCGGCCACGGCGCGCCGCCCCGTCGACGAGCCCGTCGATGACGGGCCCGGGGAGATCGGCCGGGCGAACGCTCTGGTCGCGGTCCAGGAGGAACAGCTGGTGGGTGCTCCGGGCCATGATCCAGTCCAGCTGGGTCTTGGTCTTGTCGTCGGTCCCGAAGAGCCGCGCCGTGATCTCCGCGTACTGCTTGTTGCGCGGGCCCGAGCCTTGGCTCGCCCGCTGCGTCAGACGGTGGGCCTCGTCGACGACGAGCAGGTCGAAACGGCCCGGGTCCGCGCCGACGTCGAAGGCCGAGACGACCATGCTCGAGTCGAGTCCCGGGGTCTTGGCGAAGACCTTCTGGATGGACCGCCGCAGCGACTGCTGCGGCACCACGAGTCCCACCCGGAACGCGGCGAGCGAGCGTGCGGACTCTTCGGTGAAGAACTCCTCGAACACCGACGCGTCAGCGCGTGGCCGCGCCGGGTCGAACCCTTGGATGTCGCGGAGCAGCTTGATCAGGAAGATGGCGACGATCGTCTTGCCGGTCCCCGGCGAACCCTGGACGACGATCGTGCTGGGGGCGCGACGGTCGATGTCCTCGAGCAGGCCCTCGACGATGTCGACGACGGCCGTCAGCTGGTCCTCGGACAGCGCCTTGAACGGCGAGAGCTTGAACAGGTCGCTGTTCTCGATCGCCGCGATGCTCCGGGTGAAGAGGCCACGGTCCCGCAAGGCGCCGAACACCGCACGGAACGACGCCTGGTACTCGTCGCGGCGATAGTAGTTCGCGTCGGTGATGCCCTCGTTGCCGTTGATGACGTCGTACCGGCCGTCCCCGGCGAACAGTCGGATGAGGAAGGACTCCAGGTCCAGGCACACCGACTTGTTGAACGTCTCGTCGACGACGACGTGAGCGCGACCGAGCGCCGCCTTGCCGGGGCTCTCCAGGTGCTGCCTGAGACGCATCGCGACGTTCAGCGACTCCCCGACGTAGACCTGCCCTGACCCGTCGAGCGTGTAGACGACGGGCCAGTTCTGCAGACGCGGGTCGGTGCCGGACCACGCGCGAAGGTGCTCCCGGGAGAACTCGACCTCGCGGATCTCACGCCCGGTCATGCGCCGCGCCCGCGGCCGAGCTCGCGGAGCTCGGCCACCACGTCGGGGTTGGGCACGATCGACACCTTATCGTCGTCGGTTGCCGG
>JAKBFW010000056.1:4909-11987 GCA_021833345.1 Pseudomonadota bacterium
CGAGCGCGTCGACGGGGCGTCGCGCGTCACCCCCGCGCGGCAACCGCCTCGCACACGACGACCGGGATCCGCCGCGACGTGCGCGACTCGTACCGCGCGTAGCCGGGATTGTTCTTCACCGCGAGCGCCCACAGCCGCTCGCGCTCCGCGCCCTCGGCGGTCCGGGCGGTCATCGCGATCCGCTGCGCACCCCGCTGCACGGTCACCTCCGGGTGGGCCACGAGGTTGAGGTACCAGGCCGGGTGCGCGTCGCCGCCGTTGTTGGACGCGATCAGGATCAGCCGGTCGCCGTCGGGCGTCGCGGCGAGGGGCGTCGTCCGCGTCTGCCCGCTGACCCGACCGGTGGTGCTGAGCAGCACCTGCTCGAGGTGACCGAACGTCCCGAGCAGCCGACCACCCGTGGCCCGGTAGACGGCCCGGTGCAGGCCCACGAACATCAGCTGCGTACGGCTCAGACCCATGACCAGACCCTAGGCACACTCGCTGTGATGACGCTCGACGGCCGGCGACCCGTGGGCCCCCGGTCTGACGGCCGAGGAACGGACGTGCTGGTC
This sequence comes from Pseudomonadota bacterium, assembly GCA_021833345.1. Classification (GTDB taxonomy): domain Bacteria; phylum Actinomycetota; class Actinomycetes; order Actinomycetales; family Cellulomonadaceae; genus JAJDFX01. Next base: position 5,464 of record JAKBFW010000056.1, read on the forward strand.
ATGCGTGCAGGTCAGGCGTGCGGGTCCGGCATCCGCCACACGGCGTTGCGGTCGGCCGGGGTCCCGGCCGTACGCGCGAGCAGCGCCGGGGAGCTCCGGGCGCGGTAGTCGTTGACGGCCAGGGACCGCGAGACGGCCGCCAGGTTCGCGGTGTCGCCGAGCGCCTCCGGGTCCCACCCCGGCGCGCCGACGTGGTCGACCACCGTGCTCGCGAGCGCCAGCGTCCCACCCGGCTCGCGGACGAGCTCGAGCACCCGGAGCTGCTGCGGCCAGTCGACGAGCGACGACGTGGTGATCTCCCACAGCCCGCCGTCGCGGTCCGGCGCCTGGTGCCACACGTGCGTGTGCGCGTGCACGTGCCCGGCGAGCCACGCGACCACGCCCCGGTGCCGGAGAAGCAGCCCGAGGACGTCGTCCGCGAGGTGGCGCCGCGGCGACCCGTCGGGCGCGTAGGCGTTCGTCAACGTCCACGACGGGTGGTGCGAGGTGACCACCACGTAACGGCCGCGCGCCCGGTCGAGCTGGTCGGACAGCCACGCGAGCTGCTCGGCGTCGACAGATCCCTGCCACCCGCCGTGCGGGTTGACGGTGTCGATCGCGATCACGCGCACGTGCCCGATGTCGCACACCCACGCGTTCCCGTTCCCGGCGACGCGGCTCGCTCCGTGCTGGTCCGCGTCGGCGTGGGCCTCGTCGAACTCCCCGGGCCGGACGAGCGCGCGCGCCGGGTCGGCCGTCACGGACTCGCGTGGTGAGGTCGCGTCGTGCGTGTAGCGCGCGGGGCCGATCGGGGCGGCACCCTCGAGGATGACGAGCGGCGTCTGGCCCGCCGCGAGGTCGACGACCCGCTGGTCGCCGGTGGCGAGACGTCGCAGCTCCGGGTCCGGCGCGACGGTCCCCTGCAGCAGGGCGTCGTGGTTCCCGTGCACGCTGTACCAGGGCAGGCCCGCCCCCGGTGACAGGACGTGCGCGCGCGCCGCCTCGACCAGCCCGGGCACGACGGGGTAGCCGTAGAGCGCGGTCGGACGATCGGGCGCCTCACCCGACGGCGCACCGTCCGGGTGCCAGTACGACGGCGACCACACCGCGTCGACCGCACCGACCCAGCCGCTGTGGCCGGGGTCGCCGCTGCGCGGGGCGAGCACGCCGCCGGTCATCAGCGACGTGTACCAGGCGAGCTCGTTGCGTTGCGCGTTGTCGGTCAGGTCGCCGGTCACGATCACCGCGTCGAGAGGCGCACCGGTCACCGGCGCCCGGTCGAGCCGCTGCACCGCGTCGAGGGCGGCCGCCGCAACCTGCACCGTGAGGATCTCCTGCGGCCGGTACGTGCCGATCGTCCCGAGCCGCCCCGCGTAGGGCGCACCGGGGTCGCCGTGACGGTCCAGGTACTCCTGCCGCACGGGCGACTCGGCGTCGCACAGGTGCAGGTCGGACAGGTGCACCAGGCAGGCCAGCGCCTCACCTGCCGCGTGCGGCGCGTCCCCGTGGTGGGCCTCGCCGGGCCCGACGACGAGCTCGGACCAGCCGAGCCGTCCCGGTTCGCCGCGCACGAGCGTGCGCTCGGCCGTCGTCGCGAGGAGGTCGACCGTGGTGGAGATGCCGGCCGTCGTGGAGGTGCCGGCCACCGGGACGCCCGACGCGGTGGTCGGGGTGGCTGCGGTCACTGCAGCACCACCGCGCCCGCGCCGGGCCGCACGCTCACGGCGACCGCGTCACCGACGGCAAGACCGTCAGCAGCCTCGCCGAGGACGTCGGCCGTCACGAGCCCCTCGGTCGGGTGCTCGATCACCGCCCGCGTGAAGGCACCCAGGAACGACAGCGCGACGAGGCGCGCGACCGGCCCTGCACCGGACTCCGCCCGGTTGACGTGCAGCTGCTCCGGCCGCACGACCGCGTGCTTCGGCACGGAGTCCGCGGTGGCGCCCTCCCCCACGACGGGCACGGCGTCGGGCACGGCGACGGTGTCACCGACGGCCTCGACCCTCGCGCCCAGCACGAACCACGCGCCGTCCACGGCGCGCTCGGCGGAGAGCCGGTTGACCGTCCCGACGAACCCGGCCACGAACTGCGACGCGGGGCGGCTGTAGAGCACCCGCGGCGGGTCGATCTGCTCGAGCACGCCGTCGCGCATGACGGCCACCCGGTCGGCGACGGCCATCGCCTCGTGCTGGTCGTGCGTGACGAACACCGTCGTCACGCCGACCTCCTGCTGCAGGCGGCGGATCTCGTCCCGCAGGTGCTCGCGCACCTGGGCGTCGAGCGCGGACAGCGGCTCGTCGAGCAGCAGCAGTCGCGGCTCGGTCGCGATGGCCCGGGCGAGCGCGACGCGCTGGCGCTGACCGCCGGACATCTGGTGCGGGTACTTGTCCGCGTGCTTCTCCAGGCGCGTGACGGCGAGCAGCCGGTCGACGGTCTCCGCGGTCTCGAGGGCGCCCTTGCGGCGCACCTTGAGGCCGAACGCGATGTTCTGCCGGCCGGTCAGGTTCGGGAACAGGCTGTAGTCCTGGAACACCATGCCGAACCCGCGGTGCCGGGGCGAGACGTGCGTGACGTCCTCGCCGTCGACCAGGATCTGCCCGGCGTCGGGCTGCTCGAACCCGGCGAGCAGGCGCAGCGCGGTGGTCTTGCCGCAGCCCGACGGGCCGAGCAGGCACACCATCTCGCCGGACTCGACCTGCAGGTGCAGGTCGGCGAGGGCGACGGTCGTCCCGAAGGTCTTGCGTACACCGATCATCTCGATCGTGGCCATGAGGATCCTCCTCGGATCAGAAGCCGGTCGTGCTCATGCCGAGCCCGCGACGTCGCAGCATGTGCACGACGGCGCCGAGCGCGAGAGCGGTGAGCACCATGACGGCGAGCGCGAGCGCCATCCCGGCCTGGGGGGAGTCGCGCTGGTAGTTGACCAGGTAGGTCGGAAGCGTGTTCTTGAGCAGCAGCGACGCGAACGCGAACTCGCCGAGCACGAGCGCCGCGGTCAGCCCGCTGGCTGCGACGATCGATGCGCTCAGGTTCGGGACGATCACGCGGAACAGCACCGTCAGCTCGGAAGCGCCGAGGCTGCGCGCCGCCTCGACCAGCGTCCGGGCGTTGATGGCCCGCAGGCCGGAGTCGAGCGCGCGGTACGTGAACGGCATCGCCCAGATCGCGTAGAACGGCACCAGGGAGAGCGTGCTCGTGAGGAACCCCGGCGCGACGCTGCGGAACGTCGCCGCGACGCCGACGACCAGGGCGATCGGCGGGATCACCCACGGGAGCAGCGTCAGGGCGCTGAGCACCGGCCGCAGACGCGGGGCACGGATCTCGGCGATGATCGCGAGCGGCAGCAGCAGAGCGAGGTCGAGGACGACCGACAGCACCGCGAGCATCGCGCTGGTCTTCGCCGCGTCCCACAGCGCCGCCTGGCTGAGCGCGTCGACGAGCGAGGACACCGACCACTTCGAGAAGAGGGTCGAGGCGTTGAGCAGCACGACCGGCACGTTCTGGAACGCGAACCGGGCCATCGCGAGCTGGGGCACCAGGAAGTACAGCCCGAGCACCGTGAGGAAGCTCCACCGGACGACGCGCAGGCCGCGGTGGCGGGCCGGGCCACGCGCTGGGCGGGCCGGGGATGCGGACGGGACCTGGACCCGCGGCACGTCCGTGCGACGCGTGACGGCGCTCATGCGCGGGACCACCGAGCGGCGCGGCGCTGCAGCACGTTCATGAGGACGAGGCCCGCGACCAGGAGTGCGACGGTCCAGGTCACCAGCGCGTAGCCGAGACCCTGCTCACCCGTGATGACGTTGCCCTGCAGCACGAACCGGATCGCCAGCGGCACGAGCTGCCCGCTCGAGTTGAGCACGTAGGCGGTCGCGTAGGCGCTGAACGCGTTGATGAACAGCAGCAGCATGCCGCCGAGCACCGACGGCGCGAGGATCGGGCCGCCGACCGTCAGCCAGTACCGGGCCGGGCTCGCGCCCATCAGCTCCGCCGCCTCACGCCACGTGGTCCGCAGACCGCCGACCGCCGGGGCGACGACGAGGAACATCAGCGGGATCTCGAAGTACAGGTACACGAAGGTCATGCCGGCAAGCGTCGAGAGCGAGAACCCCGACCCCGCGACGTCGATGCCGACCGCGGCGAGCGCCTTGGTGAGCACACCTTGGGTCCCGAGCGCCGCGACGAACGCGAACGCGAGCGGCACGCCGCCGAGCTGCGACGCCACCGAGCTCCACGCGTCGATCGTCGGCCGCAGCCACCGCGGGCGTTCGAGCCCGCGCAGCGCGAGGGCCAGGGCCAGGCCGAGCACCCCGCCGATCACGGCCGAGGCGCCCGCGAGCAGGAGCGAGTTGGTGAAGGCCGACTGGTACGGGCCGGTGACCGCTCGGACGAGCGTGCTGACGCCGAACCGTCCGCCGGGCGTGAACGTCTTGACGACGACGGCTGCCATCGGCCAGATCAGGAAGATCCCGACGAACGCCAGGAACGGGATCATCGCGAGCGTGGCGGTGCTCGGCCTCCGGCCGGCTCGCAACCGACCGACGATCCCCGGCAGACCCCCGGGTTCGTCGACGGTGTCGTCGACCACGAGGCCCGACGGGCGGGCGGCAGCCGCCCCGACGCCCGCGCGCGAGGCGCGGGCCGTCGGGTCGGCTGCCAGGTCCGTGCCGGTCACTTGTCCGCGACCATCGGGCCCCACTGGGCGGCCAGCGTGGCCTTCGCGGCGTCGAGCTGCTTCTGCGTCGGGAAGGCGATCTTCGCGATCGTCTTCGCGTCCGGGAGGCTCGCGGCAAGCGTGGCGTCGACCTTGCCCTCCTTGACCAGCGTGGCGTAGCGCGCCGGGATGGCACCGCCCTGCAGGTAGCCGAGGGCACCGTCGTCGCCGACCAGGTTCTCGAGGAAGAGCTCGGCGGCGCACGGGTGGGCGGCCTGCGTGACGACGGACTGCGCGTAGTACCCGCCGTAGACACCGTCCTGAGGAACGGTGACCTGGAGGTCGAAGCCGGCGTTCTTCAGCAGCGGCTTGAGCGCCGGGAAGTTGTACGTCCAGTCAAGGGCGATCGGTACCTCGCCGGAGAGCAGCGTGGCCTTGGTGACCTTGACCATCTGGAGGTTCCCGGACTTCTTCAGGTCGGAGAAGTACTGGATCCCCGGCATGATGTTGTCGAAGCTGCCACCGTTCGCGAGCGATGCGGCCATCACCGCGGCGAACGCGGCACCGGCCTCGCGGGGGTCACCGTTGAGGGCGATCTGCCCCTTGTACTCCGGCTTCTTGAGGTCGGCGAACGTCTTGGGGGCGTTCTTCACGATGGTCGTGTTGACCCCGATCGACATGACGCCGTAGTACGCCGCGACCCAGTGACCGGCGGGGTCCTTGAGGTTGTCCGGGACCTGGTTCCACGTCGTCGGCTTGTACGCCTGGGCGTAGCCGTCGTCGATCATCTGCTGCGTGAACGACGCGCCGACGTCGACGACCTCCGGCATGCCCGGCTGGCCACGCAGGGTCTTGATCGCGGTGATCTCGTCCGCGGACGACGCGTCCGGGTTCGCGACGGTGGCCGTGATGCCGTACTTCTTGCGGAACGCGTCGAGGATCCCGCCGTAGTTGGCCCACGTGTCGGGCAGCGCGATCAGGTCGACCGAGCCTTCCTTCTTCGCGGCGGCAGCGATCTCGGGGACCGTCGTCCCGCAGGCCGAGGCGGCAGAGGTGCTCGCCGTCGTCGATGCGGACGTGGCACCCGTCGTGCCGACTGCCGCGGTGCTGCACGCGGAGAGCGCGACGGCCGCGACGGCCAGGGGAGCGAGCATGGTCAGCTTGCGCATCAATGTCCCTCAGTAGGTTCGGTGGGGAGTGACGCCGACGCGGTGTCGGCACGTCCCCGTGTCTACTCACGGAAGGCGACATCTCCGGAGCACTCGGGTGAACGGGACCCGGCGGATCGGAGAAGTTCTTCCCCCACCGATCGCCGACCGTCACGGTCGGCGGAGACGCCCACCTCGTCGCAGGCGCGCGTGCCCCCACGTGCGCCCCAGCACGCTCGAGCTCCCCCGGACGCACCGAGGGCCGATACCCAGATCGGTATCGGCCCTCAGGGTTCGGCTGGTCGACAGGATCACTGCGGGACGAAGGTCAACGCCGCCGCCTCGGGCGGGATGGGGGTCGCCGTCGGGCCACAGGTCGCGGGGCGTTGCCGGTCAGGGTGAGCATGGTGGCTCTCCTCTCGTTGCCGATGAGGACGACCCTGCCGATCACCCGGCGCCGCAGGTCAACGGTCCGGACCGTCGGCCGTCGGTTCCTTGCCCTCGGTCTTCACGGCGCCTTCGGCGTTCGCGGCGCCGTGGCGCTCGGCAACCTCCTGCTCGGCGCGTTCGGCGCGCGCCGCCTTCGCCACCGCCTCGTCTCGCTCGGCATAGGCGCCCTCGCCCGGTCCGGTGAACGCCTTGGACCGCTCGATCGCGTCGATGCTCCCGGTGAAGAGGCGCGAGTCCGACGCGCTGAGGTCGAGCCGGACGGTCTCCTGCTGGCCGCTCGGCCGCGACTCCTC
>JAKBFW010000056.1:12087-16505 GCA_021833345.1 Pseudomonadota bacterium
CGGCGACATCGCCACCTCGGCGCCGGGGACCTCGATCACCGGGGCGTCCGCCGGGCGCTCGTCGGGCACGGACGCCGCGGCCGGCACCCCACCCGCGACGGCACCCTCCCACCGGGTACGCGGCAGCGCCGACGGCATCTCCCGCTGGAGCCAGCGCACCAGGCCCTCCCGCACGTAGCAGCGCAGGTCGAACAGGGACGGGGCGTCGGCCGCGCTGGCCAGCGCCCGGATCCGCACGGCGCCGTTGGACGCGTCGGTGACCTGGAGCACGCCGACCCGCCCGTCCCACAGGTCCGTCGTGTCGAGGAGACGCCGCAGCTCGGCGCGCATCGCCTCGACCGGGACGTTCCAGTCGAGGTCCAGCTCGATCGCCCCGAGCAGCTGGGAGGACCGCCGCGTCCAGTTCTCGAACGACTTCGACGTGAACCGGGTCGACGGCAGGATCAGGCGGCGGTCGTCCCAGACGTGCACCACGACGTAGGTCATGGTGATCTCCTCGATCCGTCCCCACTCGCCGTCGACCACCACCACGTCGCCGATCCGGATCGCGTCACTGAAGGCGAGCTGCACCCCGGCGAAGAAGTTCCCCAGCACGCTCTGCGCCGCGAGACCGGCGACCAACGAGATCAGACCGGCCGAGGCCAGCACGCTCGCGCCGGCCGCGCGCGCGGACGGGAACGTCAGCAGCGCGCCTGAGATGGCGCAGAGCACGAGTGCGGCGACCGTGACCCGTCGGAGGACCGTGACCTGGGTGCGGATGCGACGCGCGTGGCGGTTGTCCGCCACGTCCATGCTGTATCGACGGAGCGCGGCATCCTCGACGACGAACGCCAACGCGCCGACCAGCCACGCGAGGGCGAAGATCAGGGCGATCTGCAGCCCGTGCTCGATCGCCACGACCCAGCCCGCGCGAAGTCCGGTGCCCGACGGCGGCGGCGTCGGGGTCGTCCCGATCCGCAGGCCGAGCCAGACCGCGACGACGAGCAGCACCGCGCGCAGCGGTCGACGCGCCCGCGCGGCGAGGGTGACGGCGAGCCACGTCCGACGCCCTGCCGCCCGCACCACCGCGGACGTCACCTCCGCGAGCGCGAGGGCGAGGACGATCCCGACGACGACGGCGACCACCAGCTTCACCACGTCGGTGACGTCGTGGACCGCCTGATCCGCCTGCACGATCCGTGCGATCAGCTCTGTCTGCATCTCCCGAGGCTAACCGGGCGCCCTGGACGGGTGCACCAGGCGACGGACGGTGGCCGCGGGGCGGGCGACGACCCGCGCCCGCCGGTCCGCACCACGCGGCCGTGCGCTCACCCCGCAGTTCGTCGCGCTACGGTGCTCGCATGACGTGGTTGGTGACGGGTGGAGCCGGGTACATCGGGTCGCACGTGGTGCGGGCGTTCGGGGCGGTCGGGTTGGGCACCGTCGTCATCGACGACCTCTCGAGCGGCCACCGGGAGTTCGTCCCGGCGGACGTCCCGCTCGTGGTCGGGAGCGTGCTCGACACGGCCCTGGTCGAGCAGGCGCTCGCCGAGCACCAGGTCACCGGCGTGGTGCACCTCGCCGGGTTCAAGTACGCCGGGGTCTCCGTGAGCCGCCCGATCCACACGTACGAGCAGAACGTCACGGGCACCACGCACCTGCTGGCCGCGATGGCCGCCCAGGGCGTCGAGCAGATCGTCTTCTCGTCGAGCGCGGCCGTGTACGGGACGCCCGACGTCGACCTCGTCACCGAGGACACCCCGACGTCGCCGGAGTCGCCGTACGGCCGCTCGAAGCTGATCGGCGAGTGGCTGCTGGCCGACCAGGGGCGCGCGACGGGACTGCGCCACACCTCGCTGCGGTACTTCAACGTCGTCGGCTCGGACACGCCGGAGCTGTACGACACCTCGCCGCACAACCTCTTCCCCCTCGTGCTCGAGGCCCTGGTCGAGGGCCGCACCCCGCGCATCAACGGCATCGACTACCCCACGCCGGACGGCACGTGCGTGCGGGACTACGTGCACGTGGGCGATCTCGCGGCGTCCCACGTCGCCGCCGCGCAGGCGCTCGCCGCCGGCCGCGACCTCGAGACGGTCTACAACCTCGGCTCGGGCGACGGAGTCTCCGTCAGCGAGATCATGACGGCGATGGCCGAGGTCACCGGGATCGACTTCACGCCGGAGATCGCGCCCCGTCGGGCCGGCGACCCGGCGCGCATCGTCGCCTCGGGCGAGCGCGCCGCGCGGGATCTCGACTGGCGGATGACGCACACCCTCGCGGACATGGTCGCGAGCGCCTGGGCCGCCCGGCAGGCGGCCGCGCAGGCCGTCAGCGCGTCCTGAGCTCCGGGAGCAGCCCGGCGACCTCCTCGAGCACGGCCTCGGACCCGGCGTAGACGCCCTCGGCGCGCGGCCAGTGCAGCACGACGTCCGTGAAGCCCAGCGCCGTCGCCCGCTCGACGCCCTCGACCAGCACGTCGGCCGACCGCAGCGCGAAGATCGGCGCGCCGTCGATGCTGAGGTAGCGGCGAGCGGTCCGGCCAGGGGTGCCCGCAGCGACGGCGTCGTAGGTCTCGACCATGCGCGCGAGGCCGGCCCACCACGCGTCCTGCGCCTGCGCCTCAGTGAGCCCGCCGCGGACCTCGTCGGGCAGGCTCGGCCCGAACGTCCCCCACCCCTCGCCGTACCGCGCGGCGAGGGCCATCGCGCGCGGACCGTTGGCCGCCACCACGAACGGCACCCGGGGCTGCTGCACGCAGCCCGGACGCATCCGCGCCGCGTTCGCGAGGTAGAACTCGCCCGCGTGGTCGGTGACCGGCTGGGTGAGCAGGCGGTCGAGCACGGTCAGGAACTCCGTGAACCGCCGGGTGCGCGCGCCTGGCGTGAGCGGCTCGCCGAGCACCTCGGCGTCGACCCCCGTGCCGCCGGCGCCGAGGCCGAGGATCAGCCGCCCCTCGCTGATGTCGTCCAGTCCTATGACGTCCTTGGCGAACGGGACCGGGTGGCGGTAGTTCGGCGACGCGACCCAGGTGCCCAGCCGGATCCGCTCGGTGACCACGGCGGCGGCGGCGAGCAGCGGCACGGTCGCGAGCCACGGCTCGTCGACGAGCGTCCGCCAGGCGAGGTGGTCGTAGGTCCACGCGTGGTCGAACCCGTACTCCTCGGCCCGTCGCCACCGGGTGCGGTCCTGCGCCCACCGCTCCTGGGGGAGCAGGACGATGCCGAACCTCAGCGGGTGCGTCATCAGGACCAGCCCAGCTCGTGGAGCCGATCGTCGTCGATGCCGAAGTGATGGGCGATCTCGTGCACCACCGTCACCGCGACCTCATCGACGACCTCCTCGCGCGAGTCGCACATCGCGAGCGTCGGGTTCCGGTAGATCGTGATGCGGTCCGGCAGCGAGCCCGCGGCCCACCAGCCGTCGCGATCCGTGAGCGGCGTGCCCTCGTAGAGCCCGAGCAGGTCGGGCGCGTCGGGCGGCGCGTCGTCCTCGACGAGCACCACGACGTTGTCCATCTGGGCCGTGAGCTCCGGTGGGATCTCGTCGAGCGCGTCCTCGACGGCTTCCTCGAACTCCTCGCGCGACATGTGCACCACACGTGCCATCTTGCCGGTCGCGGGCCGACGGCGGGTGGCGCCGCTCTGGCGCCGTGCCCACGTCGCACCGGCCGCCGGCACCCGGGTCGCGCCGGGCCGGCGGCCGCTTTGGTGTTCGCCGTCCTCTACCCTTATGCTCATCCCGGTCTTACGACTCCTCGGACGTCACGGACGAGAGACGTCGGAGCGGTGACACGCCCCCATCGTCTAGCGGCCTAGGACCCCGCCCTTTCACGGCGGTAGCACGGGTTCGAATCCCGTTGGGGGTACGAGCAGGACAGCATCACAGCAGGAAGCCTTGTGTCACCACGAGGCCCCGTAGCGCAGTTGGTTAGCGCGCCGCCCTGTCACGGCGGAGGTCGCGGGTTCAAGTCCCGTCGGGGTCGCTCGACGATCGCCCGGTCACCAGACCGGGCGTTCGAGTCTCGGCCACTTAGCTCAGTTGGTAGAGCGTTCGACTGAAAATCGAAAGGTCGGCAGTTCGACCCTGCCAGTGGCCACCACCGAGGCGGTCCCTCACCGGGACCCTTGTCGCACCAGCGTGGACGACGGCCCTTGGCCTGCGGAGATCCCCGCAGCACCGGGGGCCTTCGACGTTCCCGGCCCCGAACCCTGCACGGCGGTCGCCACCGTGATGCGCAACCGAGCGTGGCGAACGAGTGGGGACCAGGGAGACCGCGAGCGGTAGCGGCCGGGGCGGGTCTGTCAGTCGTCGAGCGTCGTGGATCCTCGCACGACGACGCGGCACGGCATCCGCTCGACCCCCGGTCGCTGCGTCCCGCCGATGGCCTCGAACATGCGCTGCGCGGCGCGACGGCCGAGCATCTCGAAGTTCATGTCGAC
>JAKBFW010000208.1 GCA_021833345.1 Pseudomonadota bacterium
CGAACGCGGCGCGCAGCTCCCCGACCGGGTCGGACGTCCGTGCGAGCCGCGCGATCGCGACCCGTCGACGGATGTCGCGCGCCCGCACGGGCGCGACCAGGCCGTCCACCTTGAGGGTCCCGGCGTCGGCGTGCGCCCGGCCCGCGACGGTGAGCAGCACGGCGGTGCGTCCGCTGCGGTGCGGCCCGGCGACGACCAGCACTCCCCCGGACGGCACCCGCACGGAGACGTCCCGATACAGCGCGGTGCCGTCGGGCCGGTCCAGTCGCAGGCCGGCGGCGGAGATCGCGTCGTCGGCCCCGGGCTCCGGCCATTCGGCGAGGGCCAGCTCGCTGGACAGCCCCTCACCCTCGATGTCGAACGACGGCAGTGCCCGGTCGAGCCACCGCGGCATGTGCCACGCGCGGTCGCCGAGGAGCTGCAGCACCGCGGGGACCAGCGTCATGCGCACGACGAACGCGTCGACGAAGACCCCCGACGCGAGGCCGAGCGCGATGGGCTTGATGTTGACGTCGCCCTCGGGGACGAACGCCGCGAAGACGGAGAACATGATGGTCGCCGCAGCGGTGACGACGACGGCCGAGGCGGTGAACCCGCTGCGGATCGCGGCGCGCGCGTCGCCGCCGTGCACGTAGTCCTCCCGCATCCGGGACACGAGGAACACCTCGTAGTCCATCGCGAGGCCGAACAGCACGCCCATCAGCACGATCGGCATGAAGCTGATGACCGGCATCGTGTGGTCCAGCCCGAGCGCGCTCGCCCCCCACCCCTTCTCGAAGACCATCGAGACGATTCCGAACGACGCCGCGACCGACAGCAGGTACCCGAGAGTCGCCTTGAGCGGCACCCACAGCGACCGGAACACCATCGTGAGCAGCACGAACGACAGCCCGACCACGAGGAGCCCGAACGGCAGCAGCGCCTTGCCGAGCCGGTCGGAGATGTCGATCTGCACCGCGGTCACGCCGGTGACGGACAGGTCCACGCCGTACTTCTGCTGGAAGTGGCCGTGCAGGCTGCGGATCTCGGCGACGAGGTCCTTGGTCGCCTGCGAGTCGGGGCCGCCCGTCGGGACGACCTGGATGATCCCGGTGGTCGCGTCGGCGTTCGGGGTGGCGACCGGGACCGACGCGACGCCGGGGAGCGCCGCGATCTCCTTCTTCAGGTCGGCCATCAGAGTCAGCGGGTCGGTCGAGCCGACGATCGTGCCGGTGACGATCAGCGGACCGTTGTAGCCCGGGCCGAAGTGCTGCGCGAGGAGGTCGTACGTCACGCGGGGGCGCGAGCCCGCGGCCTGCGTCCCCGCGTCGGGCAGCGCGAGCCGCAGGTCGAGCGCGGGGAGCGCGACGGCGCCCAGGCCGATGACGACGAGCAGGATCGTCACCACGGGCCAGCGCGTGACGGCCCGCACCCAGCCGAGGAAGAACCGGTTCTGGTGCACCCGGTCGCCGGCGAGGTGCGAGCTCGGCGCGGGCGCTGCGGCGTGCGCGTGGCTACCGACGGGCACGCCCGCGGTCGGAGCCGGGGCACGCTCGTCGTCCCCCGACCCGCTCTTCCCCGACCCGTTCTCCCCCGCACCGGACGTCCGCGCACGACGCCCAGCGCGCCGGTCACGCCGGTAGCCGGGACGGATCCGGTCGCCCGCGAAGCCGAGCAACGCCGGGGTCAGGGTCAGCGCGATCAGCACCGCCAGGCCCACGGCGACCGCGGCCGCGACACCCATGACCGACAGGAACGGGATCCCGGCCACCGACAGCCCCACCAGGGCGATCATCACCGTCAGCCCGGCGAAGACGACCGCGGAGCCGGCGGTGGCCAGCGCCCGGGCCGCCGACTCGCGCGGCTCGAGCCCGGACCGGAGCTGTGCCTGGTGCCGGGAGACGATGAACAGCGAGTAGTCGATGCCGACCGCCAGGCCGAGCATGAGGGCGAGCATCGGCGTGGTCGACGAGATCGTCGCGAACCGCGTGGCCAACGAGATGCCCGCGGTGGAGATCGCGACGCCGAGCAGCGCCGTCACCAGGGGCATCCCGGCCGCGATGAACGAGCCGAACGTCACGATCAGGACCACGAGGGCGACGAGGACACCGAGGCCCTCGGTCGAGCTCACCGTGGGGAGGGTGATCGAGAAGAGGTCGCCCCCGAAGATCGCCGTCGAGCCGGCCGGCAGCGCCGCACGCAACGTCGACTCGGTACCCAGGAGCGCGGACCGGGTGGCGGCCGTGATGGCGCTGCTCGCCCCTTGCATCTGGACGGTGACGACCGCGGCCGAGCCGTCGGTCGAGACGCCGCCGGTCACCTGGCTGCCGAAGGGGTCGGTCACCGCCGCGACCTGGTTGGTGGCCTTGAGCTGCGTGATGGCGTTCTCGACGGGGCCCTGGACCGCCGCGTCGCGCACCGACATGCCCGTGGGGGCGACCACGACGAGCCGTGCCGACGTGCCGCTGACCTGCGGGAACGTGTGGCTGAGGCTGTCCATCGCCGTCCCGGACTCGGTGCCCGGGATCGAGAAGGTGTTGTTCGTGCCGGTGCTGAACAGACCGGCGCCGATCCCGACGGCGGCGACGACCGCCACCCAGATCAGCAGCACGCGCAGCCGCGCGCCGAACGCCCAGTGGCCGAGGCGGTAGAGCATCGAGGACACGACGGCTCCCAGGGAGGAATGATCGGGGATTGGATACACCGACGTATCCGATACGCGAACGTATCCGATAGGATGGCGAGACGCCAATCCGCACGAGGAGGTGGCCCCCATCTCGACCGAGACCGACGCCCTGCTGACACCACGCCGCCAGCGCACCCGCGAGCGGTTGATCGACGCCGCCTACGACGTGTTCGCCGAGGAGGGCGTGCACGCCAGCACCGTCGAGCAGGTCTGCGAGCGGGCCGGGTTCACCCGCGGGGCGTTCTACTCCAACTTCACGTCGAAGGAAGAGCTGTTCGCGGCCCTGATGGAGCGCCAGCAGGACATCCTGCTCGCCGCCCTCGCGACGAAGGTCGACGCCCTCGGACCGCAGCTCGAGAAGGTCACCAAACCGCTCGACGAGGACGGCCTCGGCGAGCTGCTCCTCACCTTCTTCATCGGGCCGATGGACGACCGCACCTGGTGCCTGATCGATCACGAGTTCCGGCTGATGGCGCTGCGGGACCCCGAGGTCGCCATCGTGTTCCGGACGCACCAGGAGCAGTTCGAGACGTCGCTCATCACGATCGTGCAGCGGGCGCTCGACAGCGTGGGCCGCACGTTCGTCGTCCCCACCGGCGTCGGCGTCCGCGTGCTCGCCAGCCTCTACCAGGACATGCTGCAGCGCGGGATCCGGGACGGTCATGCCGTGCGCGACCAGGAGGACGCCCGCACGACGATGGCGCGACTCGTGCTGGCGATCACGCGGCCGGTGTAGCGGCCCG
>JAKBFW010000057.1 GCA_021833345.1 Pseudomonadota bacterium
CGGGACACGCATCCCGAGCAGCTGGTGGACGCCGAGCCGCAGGACGTCGAGCACGGGAGGGTCGACCCGATCCAGCGCCCGACCCTGCGTGCACAGCGCGATGATCGCGTCGTAGCGCCCGCGCATGCGCAACGTCCCGTAGGCGAGCTCGGTCGCGAACCCGGCGTCTCGTCCGCGGATCCCGCGCTCACGCAACAGCGGCGGGAGCACGAGGTTGGCATACGCGTCACTGCCGTCCACGGCACGCAGGACGTCGAACGCGACGGTGCGCGCCGGGTCCGCAGATCGGCGCCGATCCGCGGGGGTCACCGCCGACCGTGCGACCGCTCCGGCGGCGCGGGCACGGCCACGCTCCCGGCCGGTGCGGTCGCGACCGTGCGGGTCGCCCGGGCCACTGGCGACCGGGGTCGAGCGCTCCTCGGTCACGACTGCGGCTCCCGCTCGCCGAGCACCGTGCCCTCGGACGGACGCGCGCCACGAGCCCAGGCCGTCGCCTCCATCAGCCGTCGGCCGGCTGGCGCCACCTCGGTGAGAGCGACCGCGTGACTCCCCGTCCCCACGACGACCTCGTCCTTCGTGACCCGCACCTCGCCAGGTGCGAGATCCGTGACCTCCGGTCTGAGCACGACGGGCGCGAGCTTGAGACGCGCACCGTCCGGGGTCGTCGTCCACGCACCGGGACTCGGCGTGCAGCCGCGCACCCGGCGGTCGACCGCGTAGGCCGGGTGCGACCAACGCACCCGGGCATCCTCCACCTCGAGTCGCGGGGCGAACGAGAGCCCGTCCGACGTCTGGGGTACCGGCAGAGCGCTGCCGTCGGCCATGGCGCCGAGGGTCGCCAGCATGAGTCCGGCACCAGCCACCGCCAGACGGTCCAGCAGGTCGCCCGTCGTGTCTCGAGGCCGGATCAGCTCCGTGAGCATTCCGTAGACGGGCCCGGTGTCCAGCCCCTGCTCGAGCCGGAAGGTCGTCGCGCCCGTGACCTCGTCTCCAGCGATGACCGCATGCTGCACGGGCGCGGCTCCCCGCCACGCCGGAAGCACCGAGAAGTGCAGGTTGACCCAGCCGAGCCGCGGGACGTCGAGCAGATCCGCCGGAACGAGAGCGCCGTAGGCGACGACGGGTGCGCAGTCGAGCTCGAGGGACGCCAACCGGTCGCGGAACGCGGTGTCCCGGAGCGATCGGGGCGTCAGCACCTCCAGACCGGCGGCCAGCGCTCTCTGCTTCACCGGGCTGGCCGCGACGGTGCGCCCGCGGCCGCTCGCGGCATCGGGCCGCGTGAGCACCGCGACGACCTCGTGCTCAGAGTCGAGCAGGGCCTCGAGCACAGGAACGGCCACCGCAGGGGTGCCGGCGAAGAGCAGACGCATGCCGTCGATCCTAGGCGTCGGGCGCGAACCGTCCCGACCGGGCCGGACGTCTCGCCGGCGACGACGACCTGGCTCGGTCAGCGAATGACCTCGCGGTCGCGGAGATCGCGCCGAAGACCGTCTGCGTCGTCGAAGCGCAGACCGACGTATCCTGCCGCGCAGGCTGCCTCGACGTTGATGCGCGAGTCGTCCGTGAACACCGTCCGCTGCGGGTCGAGATCGAACCGCGCCGTGAGCAGGGCGAAGATCTTCGGGTCCGGTTTGGCGATGCCGACCTGTCCCGAGACGAGAACGTCCTCGAGCAAGCCGATCGCGGGCGCGGCCGTCGCTGCATGACCGAAGGTCTCGGCCGACCAGTTCGTCAGGCCCAGCACCCGGACACCGGCAGCGCGCACGTCACGCACGACACCGTCAGATCCGGGGACCGGTCCGCGCAACGAGTCGGCGAAGTGGCTGACGTAGAGATCAAGTGCGGGGAGGTGGTGAGGCAGCCGCCCGGCCAACCACGCACGGGCCTCTGCCCAGGAACGTCCACGGTCCTGCTCGTGGTTGAACGACGCGAAGTCGACCTCGACGAAGAAGCGTTCAACCTCGGTCGGGTCCATCCTCCCGGCGAACGGTGCATACGGATCCCATCGGACGAGGACGTTGCCCAGGTCGAACACGACCGCGTCGATCGCTCTCCGCGCCACCTCTCGTCTCATGCCGTTAACTGAACCTTCCTGTCGCCGAACCGGTGCCGCGGAAGCCACCGCTACATCAGCTCGGTGGGGTCGATCTGCACCCGAACGGTGCCGCTCTCGCGCCGTGCGCTGCGGGTGGCCATCGAGGCCTTGACGGCGCGCGACAACGCATCCGCGTCGACGAGCTGTGCACGGACCACGGTACGGACCTCCTGCTCGAGAGGGCTCAGCTCGAGCGTCGTCGGACCGTCGACCGCGACCGGCCCGAGGACCTCGGCGCCGCCGGGCAGATCCAGGCGCGCGACGACTGCTTCGACGGCGTCCCGCGTACCCGTGATCGCGGCGACCCGCACCGCCGGGGGCAGCCTCAGCTCACGGCGTTCGGCGAGCTCGCGTGCGGCGAACCCCGCGGGGTCCCACCGGACGAGCGCCTGCGTCGGACCGGGCGCCGCGTCCCCGACCAGCACGACCACCCCCCCGGCGTGCGCCGGCCTCACCAGTGACGCCGCCGCCAGCCACCGGTGCAGCGCCTGCTCGCCGACCTGGAGGGACGGGCGCGAGGTGGACGTCGCGGCGTCAAGGAGCGCCGCCGCCGAGTACCCCCCCGGGCACCGCGGTTCCGCGCCGATCGTCGCGACCACCAGCGCCGGTCTGTCGGGCACCTCTGCGAGCACCCCGGAAGGCGCCCCTGCACCGGACAGCCGCACCGGCACGCCGGGGAACGCGCGACCGAGCTCCTCCGCGGTCCGTTCGGAGCCGACGGTCACCGCACGCAGAGTCCCCGCCCCGCAGACGCCGCACCGCCACGATGACGCAAGGCGCCCGCACCAGGTGCACTCCGGGGTGCCGCCTTGGTGGTGTCGTACGCCGAGCGGACCGTGACAGGTCACGCACCGCGCGACCGAGCGGCACCGGCTGCAGGCGACGACCGGCACGTATCCCGCCCGGGGCACCTGGACGAGGACAGGGCCTCGCTCCAACCCGCTCCGGAGCACACGCCACACCTCCCCCGGCAGCCGCGCGGCGGCCGCCGGCCCCTCCCGCGCCAGCTCGATCGAGGTCAACGCCCGCACGCGTGGGGTACGCCGGCGAACCGTCCCCCGATCGGCCTCGACCGCATGTCCCCACCCTTGCTCGACGAGCTGCTGCGCCGCGGTCGAGCGGGTCACGGAGCCGAGCAGGACGGCGCACCCGTCGACGTCCCCGCGCCCCACGACGACCTCGCGCGCGTGCAGGTACGGCGCGCGCGGCTCCTGGTGCAGCTCGTCACGATCGTCCCAGCAGACGGCCAGGCCGAGGTCCCGGACCGGGGCGAAGGCAGCGGATCGGGTCCCGATCACCACGCGGGCGTCACCGCGGAGCGCAGCGAGGAAGGCGCGGTAGCGCGGCGCAGGACCGTCGTCCGCGACCAGTCGCACATACCGGGTCCCCGACGACTCCGACGGCTCCCACGGTCCTATGCCGACGTCGACGAGAGCTCCGGCGATCTCGTCGACGTCCCGCGCCGAGGGCAGCACGACAAGGGCGCCGCGGCCGCTGACCGCGGTCGCCGCCACCGCCTGCGCGATCGCGTACGCCCACCGGTCGGTACCCGCACCGGGCAGGGCCGTCCACACGGCGTGCGGCGAGCGACCCGCGACCAGATGCTGGAGGAACGCCGTGCCTCCGCGGTAGTCCGTCCAGGCCGCGGAGGACAGCGTCACACCCGTCGTAGCCGTCGGGAAGTCTCGTGCCACTGCGTCCGCAACCACTTCGGTCGCGGTGTCCGTCGGGAGCGCGGCCTCGGGCGACACGGAGCTCGACACGGTAGGCCGAGCGGCATGCTCCGCCTCGACCCGCGCGTGTCGCGGCGGTATCGCGAGGCGGAGGACATCGACAAGGGATCCGGCGTACCGGTCGGCGATCAGGCGCGCCAGCCGGAGCACGACGGGCGTCAGCACCGGCACCGGCGAGACGACCCGCCGGAGCGGCACGAGTCGACCGGCGTACGCGGCCTCCTCGGTACGCGCGACCAGGACGCCGTCGACGTCCTGGGCGCCGAACCGTGCCTTGACCCGTGTCCCTCGCTGCGCGGCGGTGTCCATCGAGGCGGGCACCAGGTACTCGAACGTGTGGTCGAGGTGCAACGGCGGAAGGTCGATGTAGACCTGCGCCACCGGACGATCCGCTGCGACGGCGCCCTCGGCGTGCGACGTCTGGCGTCGGCGCCTACCTGCCGGCATGCCGGCGAGGGTCAGCTGCTCGCCACCGGCCTCATCTGTCACGTGACCATCCCACCACCCGCAGCCGACGTCCGGGACGACGCGGCGGGAGTGCTGTGGATCCCTTCAGGACACCGCGGACCTGAGGTCGGCCACCCGATCGGTCCGTTCCCACGTGAACGCCTCGAGCTCGCGACCGAAGTGCCCGTAGGCCGCCGTCTTCTGGTAGATCGGCCGCAGCAGGTCCAGGTCACGGATGATCGCGGCCGGACGCAGGTCGAAGACCTCCCGGATCGCACGCGTCAGCACATCGACCGGGACGACCCCGGTTCCGAACGTCTCGACGTACAGACCGACCGGCTGGGCCTTGCCGATCGCGTAGGCGACCTGCACCTCGCAACGTTCGGCGAGCCCGGCGGCGACGACGTTCTTGGCGACCCACCGGGTGGCGTAGGCGGCGGACCGGTCGACCTTGGACGGGTCCTTGCCCGAGAACGCCCCACCGCCGTGCCGTGCCATGCCGCCGTACGTGTCGACGATGATCTTGCGGCCCGTCAGCCCGGCGTCACCCTGAGGGCCACCGACGACGAACGTGCCCGTCGGGTTGACCAGCAACCGATAGTCGCTGATGTCCAGGTCGAGACCCAGGTCCGCCAGGATCGGAGCCACCACGAGCTCGCGGATCGCCGGGGTGAGGTGCGTCTCGAGCTGGACGTCCGGGTCGTGCTGCGTGGACAGCACGACGGTGTCGAGGCTCACCGCACGGTGGCCGTCGTACCCGATCGTCACCTGGGTCTTGCCGTCAGGGCGCAACCCGGCGATCGCGCCCTGCTTGCGCACCAGCGCGAGGCGCTCGGCGAGCCGGTGCGCGAGCCAGATCGGCAGCGGGAGCAGCGACGGGGTGTCGTTGCTCGCATAGCCGAACATGAGCCCCTGGTCGCCGGCGCCCTGCGCGTCGAGCGGGTCGACGTCGGCCGCGTCGTTCCGGATCTCCCAGGCCTTGTCGACCCCCTGGGCGATGTCCGGCGACTGCTGGCCGATCGACACCGACACCCCGCACGAGTCACCATCGAACCCGATCTTGGAGGAGGTGTACCCGATCCCCCGCACCACCTGACGCACCACCTGAGGGATCTCGACGTAGGCGGTCGTGCTGACCTCTCCGGCGACATGGACGAGACCGGTCGTCACCATCGTCTCGACCGCGACACGTGCGGTGGGGTCCTGCTCGAGCATCGCATCGAGGATCGCGTCGGAGATCTGGTCGCAGATCTTGTCAGGATGACCCTCGGTCACCGACTCGGATGTGAACAGGCGCAGGCCGGACGACGTCATGGACTACAGCCTAGGGTGCCGGGCGCGCCTGAACCGCATCGGCCCGGCCGTCGGGCCGACCGTGCCGTCCAGGTTCCAGCACGGCTCAGCGCAAGCGATCCAACGGTTCACCACAAGCGCAGGACCGCGTCCCACACCGCGTGCGCGACGTCGAGCTTGGAGCCGGTCATCGCTCCGACGACTACCCCCTGCGCATCGAGGAGCGTCACGTCGTTGTCGAGCGACCCGAACCCGCGTCCGTGCCCGACAGGGTTGACGGCGAGCAGGTCGGCACCCTTCCGGCGCGCCTTGGCCCGACCGTGCTCGAGCACGTCGGCGTCGGCGTCACCTGTCTCGGCCGCAAAACCCACGACGACCTGACCTGGGCGCCGCTCGGCGACGAGCTCCGCGAGGACGTCGACGGTCTCGACGAGATCGACCGACAGGAAGGGCACCCCGGCGGACTTCTTGATCTTGGCGTCCTCGGCCCGCACGGGCCGGAAGTCGGCGACCGCGGCCGCCATCGCGACAGCGTTCGCGCCACGCGCCGCCTCACGGACCGCGTCGCGCAGCTCGGCGGCCGTCTCGACCGCGACGAGGCGCACCCCTGCGGGTGGTGGCAGCGCGACGTTCGCCGACACGACGACGACCTCCGCGCCGCGCGCGACGGCCGCGGCCGCGAGTGCGTAGCCCTGCCGGCCCGAGGACCGGTTACCCAGATAGCGCACGGGGTCGAGCGGCTCTCGCGTGCCGCCGGTCGAGATCAGGACGGTCCGCCCGCTCAGGTCGTCCGGACGAGCCGGGACGAGGGCGAGCGCCGCCGCCAGCAGCGACTCGGGCTCGGGTAGCCGTCCGGGGCCGCTGTCGGCACCCGTGAGGCGACCGGAGTCCGGCTCGAGCACGTGCACCCCGCGCGACCGCAACGTCGCGACGTTCGCGCGCGTGGCGGGGTGGGCCCACATCTCGCTGTGCATCGCCGGCGCCAGCAGCACCGGGCACCCGGCCGTCAGGAGCGTCGCGGTCAGGAGGTCGTCGGCACGTCCGGAGGCCGCACGCGCCAGCAGGTCGGCGGTGGCGGGCGCAACGACGACGAGGTCAGCCGCTCGGCCGATCGCCACGTGAGCGACCTCGTCGACGTCCTCGAAGACCTCGGCGGTGACAGGCTCTCCCGAGAGCGCCTCCCACGTCGCGCGCCCGATGAACTGCAGCGCCGACCGGGTCGGGACGACCCGCACGTCGTGACCCGCCTCGCGCAGCAGCCGTAGCAGCAGGACGCTCTTGTAGGCCGCGATGCCGCCGGCGACCCCGAGGACGATGCGCACGGCGCGACCTGGTGGCGTCGGGTCAGGAGGCGGCGGGCTCGCCGGTCTCCAGCGACAGGAGCCCCGCGTCGATCTCGCGCATGGCGATCGACAGCGGCTTCTCCTGCGGGCGCGTCTCGACGAGCGGTCCGACGAACTCGAGCAGCCCCTCGTTCAGCTGGGAGTAGTACGCGTTGATCTGACGGGCGCGCTTCGCGGCGAATGTCACGAGCGCGTACTTGGAGTCGGCACGCTCGAGCAACCGGTCGATGGGCGGGTCGGTGATGCCGATGGGGGCGGCGACGGTTCCAGACACGGGAGTCTCCTGCACGGGATACGGGTGGATGACGATCGTCGTAGGTGCTGTCGCCGCGGGCATTGCCTGAGCGGCAGGCCCACGCATGAGCCCTCAGCCGCAGCACCGAACTGGCCTCAGTCTAGCGGGTCGGCAGTCCCATGGTCGCGATCAGCTCGTCGGTCGCACGTGCGACGTCGTCGTTCACGATCACGTGATCGAACTCCGACTCCGCCGCGAGCTCCGTGCGAGCCGTCGCGAGGCGTCGCTCGCGTTCCTCGGGGCCCTCGGTCCCCCGGCCGACGAGCCGGCGCTCGAGCTCCGAGAAAGACGGCGGGGCCAGGAAGACGAACCGGGCGTCCGGCATCGAGGCCCGCACCTGGCGGGCACCTTGGAGGTCGATCTCCAGGAGCGCCGGCTCGCCCTTCGCCAGATGGGCCTCCACAGGGCCACGCGGCGTGCCGTAGCGATTGCGCCCGTGGACGACCGCCCACTCCAGCAGCTGCCCGTCCGCGACCAGGCGGTCGAACTCGCCCTCCGAGACGAAGTGGTAATGCACCCCGTCCACCTCACCGGGTCGCGGCGCGCGCGTGGTGGCCGACACCGACAGCCAGATCTCGGGGTAGCGCGCACGGATGTCCGCGGAGACGGTGCCCTTCCCCACGGCGGTCGGTCCGGCGAGAACGGTGAGCCGGGCTGGCGTCGTCACGAGGTCGAGCTCCTGTGGTGGGTCGGTGGACGTCGCCGGTCCGGCGCTCGCCGCGGGAACGGCAGTCGCACTCGTCCGTCACACGCAGGAGCACATCCTCCCGCACGGGGTCCGTTCAGCCGAATCGTTCGATGAGGGCCTTGATCTGATGTGGACCGAGACCCCGAACCCGGCGGGTCTCGGAGATGCCGACCTCGGACATGATCGCGCGCGCCTTGACCTTGCCGACACCGGGCAAGGACTCGAGGAGAGCGACGACCTTCAGCTTGCCGATCACGTCGTCCTGCTGGCCCTGCGCGATCACATCCGACAGGGAGCCCTGGGAGTACTTCAGCCGGTTCTTGATCTCAGCACGTGCTTGCCGAGCGGCAGCCGCCTTCTCGAGCGCGGCCGCGCGTTGTTCGGGTGTCAACGGAGGAAGAGCCACGCGAGTTCACCTTCTCGTCACTAGGTGGGAACGACACTGAACCTAGCGAGGTCCAGCGTTCACAGCAATGCTCTCAGCAACCGGCGATTCGCGCCTTCCGTCAGGTCAGCGCGGTGGCGGCATCCTCGCCGGCGCGCAGCGCGGCCTCGCGAATGGCCTCGACAGCGGGGCCCGCACGCAGGACGCCGCGCGACGACGAGGCCAGCACGGCGCGGCGGGAGGCCCCGAACACCTGAGCCAGTTCCGCCGCCCCCGCACCCTGGGCGCCGACACCCGGGGCGAGCAACGGGCCCTGCACCGCGGACAGGTCGATCCCCAGATGCTGCGCGGCGTCCCCGATCGTCGCGCCGACCACGAGACCGAACGATCCGAGCACGTGCGCCGTGGCGCCGTCGGCGCCGTTCAGGCCGGCAAGGTCCGCGGCGTTGAGCAGACCGACCTCGCGCGCGATCCGTGCCGCGACCGAGGTGCCATCCGGCTCCGTCGCGTGCTGCACCTGGGCGCCCTCCGGGTTGGATGTGAGGGCGAGCACGAACAGGCCCCGGCCGGTTGCGCGCGCCGCCTCGACCGCCGGCGCGAGGGAGCCGAACCCGAGGAACGGCGAGACGGTCAGGGCGTCACCGGCGAGCGGTGAGCCGTCACGCAGGTACGCGTCCGCATACGCGTCCATCGTGGACCCGATGTCGCCTCGCTTCGCGTCCACGACGACGAGCGTGCCGGTCTCGCGTCCCGCCGCGACGACCTCCTCGAGCACCGCGACCCCCCGCGAACCGTGCCGCTCGAACAGGGCCGACTGCGGCTTGACCGCCGCCACCCGTCCCCCGACGGCCTCGAGCACGGTCAGGGCGAAGGTCCTCAGGCCGGCGGGATCGTCGGCGAGGCCCCACGCCGACAGCAGAGCGGGATGCGGGTCGATCCCGACGCACAACGGCCCGTGCGCCGCCATCGCGGCTGCGAGACGAGCGCCGAACGGTTCCCGGCCGCCGGGGTCGATCGACGACCCGGTCATGCGGGAGCCACCGACGACACCGCCGCACGGCGCCGGGACGCCGCCGCGTCATGGTCCTGCAGGCTGGTCACCGCGAACGGACCGGAACGCACCGCCTCGATGCCCTGGACGGCCGCCGCGAGCTGCTGGGTGGTCGTGACGATCGCCTTGTCCGCCGCCGTCGTCGCCGCCCGGATCGCGTACCCGTCCACGCGGGCACCCTGACCCGATGGCGTGTTGACGACCATGTCGACCTCCCCCTCGCTGATCAGGTCGACGATCGTGGGTTCGCCGTCCGGGCCTCGGCCCTGCGACTGCTTGCGCACGACGCGCGAGCTGATCCCCGACCGATGCAGGACGGCGGCGGTGCCCTCCGTCGCGAGGATCTCGAAGCCGAGCTCGGCGAGTCGCCGCACCGGGAACACGATCTGGCGCTTGTCGCGGTCCGCGACGGAGATGAACACCCGCCCGGACGTCGGAAGCCCACCGAAGGCCGCGGCCTGGGACTTCGCGAACGCCGTCGGGAAGTCCACGTCGATGCCCATGACCTCACCCGTGGATCGCATCTCCGGGCCGAGCACGGTGTCGACCACGAGTCCGGCGGCGGTCCGGAACCGCCGGAACGGCAGCACGGCCTCCTTCACCGCGATCGGCGACTCGAGGTCGAGCACGGCGGCGTCCGCCATCGGGAGGATCCCGCGGGAGCGCAGGTCGGCGATCGAGTGTCCGGTCATGACGAGCGCCGCCGCCTTGGCCAGCGAGACCCCGGTGGCCTTCGACACGAACGGCACGGTGCGCGATGCCCGCGGGTTGGCCTCCAGCACGTACAGGATGTCCGAGACGAGAGCGAACTGGATGTTGAGCAGTCCGCGCACCCCGACACCCCGGGCGATGGCCTCCGTCGACGTCCTGATCCGCTCGAGCTCGGTGGTCGAGAGCGTCACCGGTGGCAGGACGCAGGCCGAGTCGCCGGAGTGGATCCCCGCCTCCTCGATGTGCTCCATGACTCCTCCGAGGAACAGCTCCTCGCCGTCATAGAGCGCGTCGACGTCGATCTCGATCGCGTCGTCGAGGAACCGGTCGATCAGGAGCGGGGGCATCTCGCGCGCCCCGAGGTCGGCCGCCTCGTGGATGGCGCGCCCGACGTACTCCGCGAGCTGCGGCTCGTCGTACACGATCTCCATCCCCCGGCCGCCGAGGACGTAGGAGGGCCGGACGAGCACCGGGAACCCGATGCCGCGGGCCACGTCACGGGCCTGCTCGAGCGTCGTCGCGGTGCCGAAGGCCGGTGCGGGCAGACCGGCGATCGCGAGCACCTCGCCGAAGGCCTTGCGGTCCTCGGCGGCGTTGATCGCCTCGGGCGGGGTGCCCAGGATCGGCAGCCCCGCGTCGGCGAGACGCTGGGCGAGCGCCAACGGGGTCTGGCCGCCGAGCTGGACGATGATGCCCTCGACGGGGCCGACGGCGAGCTCGGCCTGGTACACCTCGAGGACGTCCTCGAAGGTGAGCGGCTCGAAGTACAGACGGTCCGACGTGTCGTAGTCCGTGGAGACCGTCTCGGGGTTGCAGTTGATCATCACGGTCTCGAACTCGCCGCGCAGGGCCAGGGCCGCGTGGACGCACGAGTAGTCGAACTCGATGCCCTGACCGATCCGGTTCGGCCCGGACCCGAGGATGAGCACCGCGGGCCGCTCACGCGGCATCACCTCGGTCTCCTCGTCGTAGCTCGAGTAGTGGTACGGCGTGCGGGCCTCGAACTCGGCCGCGCAGGTGTCGACCGTCTTGAACACCGGCCGGACGCGCAGCGCGTGGCGAGCCTGCCGGACGGCGTCCTCGCTGGTGCCGCGCAGCTGGGCGATCTGGGCGTCCGAGAGGCCGTGGCGCTTCGCGTGCAGGAGGACCTCACGGTCCAGCACCGGCGCGGCCGCGGTCTCGGCGGCGACCTCGTTGACGAGCAGCACCTGGTCGAGGAACCACGGGTCGATCCCGGTCGCCCGGTGCACCGCATCCACCCCGGCACGGTCGTCGGCCGCCGCGCGCAGGACCTGCTGCACCTGGATCAGTCGGCCCTCGGTCGGCCGCGCGATCGCCTCGAGCAGCGCGTCGAGGGCGGCGCCGGACGGGACCGGTCCCTCCCAGTGGAAGACCGAGCCCTTCTTGTCGATCGACCGCATCGCCTTGCCGAGCGCCTCGGTGAAGTTGCGTCCGAGCGCCATCGCCTCGCCGACCGACTTCATGGTGGTGGTGAGCGTGTCGTCGGCCGCCGGGAACTTCTCGAAGGCGAACCGCGGCACCTTGACCACCACGTAGTCGAGCGTCGGCTCGAAGGAGGCCGGCGTCGAACCGGTGATGTCGTTCGGGATCTCGTCGAGCGTGTAGCCGATCGCGAGGCGCGCCGCGATCTTCGCGATCGGGAAGCCGGTGGCCTTGGAGGCCAGCGCGGACGACCGGGACACCCGGGGATTCATCTCGATCACGACGATGCGCCCGGTGGACGGGTCCACCGCGAACTGGATGTTGCAGCCGCCGGTGTCGACGCCGACCTCACGGATGACCGCGATGCCGATGTCCCGCAGGCGCTGATACTCGCGGTCGGTGAGCGTGAGAGCGGGTGCGACGGTCACCGAGTCACCGGTGTGGACGCCCACCGCGTCGACGTTCTCGATCGAGCACACGACGACGACGTTGTCGTGCTTGTCGCGCATGAGCTCGAGCTCGTACTCCTTCCAGCCGAGGATCGACTCCTCGAGGAGGACCTCGGTGGTCGGCGAGTAGTGCAGACCCTGGCCGACGATCCGACGCAGGTCGGACTCGTCGTAGGCCAGACCGGAGCCGAGACCGCCCATCGTGAAGGACGGCCGCACGACCATCGGGTACCCGAGCACCTCGGCGGCGACGATCGCCTCGTCGACCGTGTGGATGATCTCCGACCGCGCGCTCTCCCCGCCGCAGACCGAGACGACCTGCTTGAACTGCTGGCGGTCCTCACCCTTCTGGATGGCGGCGATGCTCGCACCGATCAGCTCGACGCCGTACTCCTCGAGGACGCCCGCCTCGTCGAGCGCGATCGCCGCGTTGAGCGCGGTCTGCCCGCCGAGGGTCGCGAGCAGCGCATCGGGCCGCTCCTTGGCGATGATGGACGTGAGCACCTCGGTGGTCAGCGGCTCGACGTACGTCGCGTCGGCGAACTCCGGGTCGGTCATGATCGTCGCCGGGTTGGAGTTGACGAGCACGACGCGCAGCCCCTCCTCCTTGAGCACGCGGCACGCCTGCGTCCCGGAGTAGTCGAACTCGCATGCCTGCCCGATCACGATCGGGCCGGAGCCGATCACCAGGATGCTGGTGAGGTCTGTTCTGCGTGGCACGGGTCAGCTCTCCTTGCTGGGCGCGGACCCGTCGGACGACTCGGTCGTCCCCGATCCGGCGCCGGAGGTCATGAGGTCGAGGAAGCGGTCGAAGAGGTAGGCCGCGTCGTGCGGGCCGGCCGCCGCCTCCGGGTGGTACTGGACGGAGAACGCTGGGACGTCGAGGCACCGCAGACCTTCGACGACGTCGTCGTTGAGGCCCACGTGCGAGACGACGACACGTCCGTAGCGACCGTCCCCGAACGGTGCGGTCGTCTCCTGTCCACGCGGTGCGTCGACGGCGAAGCCGTGGTTCTGGGACGTGATCTCGACCCGCCGCGTGCTGAGGTCCATCACCGGCTGGTTGATGCCGCGGTGACCGAACGCGAGCTTGTACGTGCCGAACCCCAGGGCGCGCCCGAGGATCTGGTTGCCGTAGCAGATACCGAAGTACGGGATCCGCCGGTCGAGCACCTCGCGGAGGAGCTCGACCTCGTGCGTCGAGGCGGCCGGGTCGCCCGGACCGTTCGAGAAGAACACGCCGTCGGGCTCGAGCGCGAGGACCTCGTCGATCCCGATGCTGCTCGGCACCACGTGCACCCGCATGCCGCGCTCGGCGAGCCGGTGCGGCGTCATGGACTTGATCCCCAGGTCGAGCGCGACGACCGTGGCCGTCGGTTCCGCCCCGGCGAACTCACCGCACGGCTCGACCACGTACCGTTCGGAGGTCGTGACCTCGCCGGCCAGGTCCGCACCCGCCATCGAGGGGATCGCGCGCACCTCGGCCAGGAGGTCCTCCACCGGGCGGGGCTCTCCCCTGTCCGTGAGCGCCTCGCCCGAGAAGATCCCGGCACGCATGACACCGGCGTCACGCAGGTGACGCGTCAGCGCGCGGGTGTCGATCGCGCTGATGCCGACGATCCCCTGGTCCACGAGTGCGTCGTCCAACGGACCGTCGGCCCGCCAGCTCGAGACACGCCGGGCGGGATCCCGCACGACGTAGCCGCTCACCCAGATGCGCCGAGACTCGCCGTCCTCGTCGTTGACCCCGGTGTTGCCGATGTGCGGTGCGGTCATCACGACGATCTGGCGGTGGTAGGACGGGTCCGTCAGCGTCTCCTGGTACCCGGACATCCCCGTGTTGAAGACGATCTCGCCGAACGTCGCGCCGCGAGCCCCGTACGCCTGCCCGGTGAAGGTGCGTCCGTCCTCGAGGACGAGCAGCGCCTTGCCGGTCGGCAGGGCCGTGCCGGTCAGCATGACGGTCCCAGCCGGGCCGTCGCTGTCGATGCTCATGACTCCTCTTCCTGCAGGTGGGACGTGGGAGCGAGGACGAGCCGACCGTCGAGCACCGTCGGTCGTCCGCGGAGGAAGGTCGCCACGGTGTGCCCGGGCAGCTCGCGACCGCGGAACGGGGAGTTCGTGGACATCGTCGCCTGGGCGGCCGCGTCGACGACCCTCGTGCCCCGCGGGTCCCAGACCAGGAGGTTCGCGGGCTCGCCCACGGCAACGGGACGGCCCTGGTCGGTGACCCGTCCGATGCGCGCGGGTGCCTCGGACATCGTCCGGGCGACGTCGCGCCAGCTCAGTCGTCCGGGGTCCACGAGCGTGAGCTGCACGACGGGGAGGGCCGTCTCGAGCCCCGTCATGCCGAAGGCGGCCGCGGCCCACTCGCAGTCCTTGTCCTCGACGGTGTGCGGGGCGTGGTCCGTCGCGACGATGTCGATCGTGCCGTCGGCGACGCCGGCCCGCACCGCCTCGACGTCCGCCGCCGTCCGCAGCGGCGGGTTGACCTTGAACACCGGGTCGTAGCCGCGCACGAGGTCGTCGGTCAGACCCAGGTGGTGCGGCGTCGCCTCGGCCGTGACGTCGATGCCGCGCGCCTTTGCCCACCGGATGATCTCCACCGACCCGGCCGTCGAGAGGTGGCACACGTGCAGCCGTGAGCCGACGTGGTCGGCCAGCAGGACGTCGCGCGCGATGATCGCCTCCTCGGCGACGGACGGCCAGCCGGCGAGCCCGAGCTGCGCCGAGACCTCGCCCTCGTGCATCTGCGACCCCTCGGTCAGCCGCGGGTCCTGCGAGTGCTGCGCGATGACGCCGTCGAAGGCCTTGACGTACTCGAGCGCGCGTCGCATCAGCACCGGGTCGTGCACGCACTTCCCGTCGTCCGAGAACACGCGCACGTGCGCGGCGGAGTCGGCCATCGCCCCGAGCTCGGCGAGGTGCTCGCCTGCGAGCCCGACGCTGACCGCCCCGACCGGGTGCACGTCGACCCAGCCGCTGTCACGGCCGATCCGCCAGACCTGCTCGACGACGCCGGCCGTGTCGGCCACCGGCGAGGTGTTGGCCATCGCGTGCACCGCCGTGAACCCGCCGAGCGCAGCGGCTCGCGTCCCGGTCTCGATCGTCTCGGCGTCCTCGCGGCCCGGCTCGCGCAGGTGCGTGTGGAGATCGACCAGGCCCGGCAGCACGACGCAGCCCTCGGCCTCGACGACGACCGCACCGTCGACCTGCGCCGCAGCGTCCGGGCCGAGCGCGACGATCACACCGTCGCGCACCAGGACGTCGGCGACCTCCTCGCCGTAGGGCCGGCCGCCGCGGATCAGGTACGTGGTCATCGTGCGTCCTCCTGGAGGGTGCTGCCGGGGGTCTCCTGCGCGAGGAGGAGGTACAGCGCCGCCATCCGGACCGCGACACCGTTTGCGACCTGCTCGACGATCACCGCGCGTGGCGAGTCGGCCGCGGTCGCGGAGATCTCCAGGCCGCGGTTCATCGGGCCCGGGTGCATCACGATCGCGTGGTCCGGGAGCCGTGCCATCCGCCGCCCGTCGAGCCCGTAACGTCGCGTGTACTCGACCGCGCTCGGGAAGAACCCCCCTCCCGCGTTGCTCATCCGTTCGCGCTGCACCCGCAGCATCATGATGGCGTCGGGGCGCTCGTCGGCGATCACGGCGTCCAGGTCGTAGGACACCCGGCACGGCCACGGCCCGATCCCGACCGGGAGCAGCGTCGGTGGCGCGACCAGCGTCACGTCGGCGCCGAGGGTGTGCAACAGGTCGACGTTCGACCGTGCGACCCGTGAGTGCAGCACGTCCCCGACGATCGCGACCCGCAGACCGGCCAGGTCCCGACCGGTGACCTCGGCGGTCCCGCTGTCCCCGACCAGGTGACATCGCATCGTGTAGGCGTCGAGCAGCGCCTGGGTCGGGTGCTGGTGCGTGCCGTCGCCCGCGTTCAGCACCGCCCCCTGGGTCCAGCCGGACGTCGCGAGCGTGTGCGGTGCACCGGAGGCCGGGTGACGGATCACGACGGCGTCCGCCCCCATCGCCTGCAGGGTCAGCGCGGTGTCCTTGAGCGACTCGCCCTTGGAGACGCTCGACCCCTTCGCCGAGAAGTTGATGACGTCGGCGGAGAGCCGCTTGGCGGCCGTCTCGAAGGAGATCCGCGTCCGGGTCGAGTCCTCGTAGAAGAGGTTCACGACGGTCCGGCCGCGCAGCGTCGGGAGCTTCTTGATCGCGCGCTCCTGGGTGGCTGCCATCTGTGCGGCCGTGTCCAGGATCAGGACCGCCTCGTCGCGGGAGAGATCGGCGGTCGAGAGCAGGTGCTTCATCGCACGCCTCCGTCGATCAGCACGGCGTCAGTGCCGTCGGTCTCGGCGAGGAGGACGCGCACCTTCTCCGTGGTGGACGTCGGGAGGTTCTTGCCCACGAAGTCCGGGCGGATGGGGAGCTCGCGGTGGCCGCGGTCGACGAGCGC
>JAKBFW010000058.1 GCA_021833345.1 Pseudomonadota bacterium
GGGCCGATCCCGGGAAGCGCATCGAGGTCGGCCAACGTCGCCGCATTGAGGTCGAGCGGTGCGTCGGCGGCGCCAGCGGCCCCCTGCCCCGGAACGACAGGTGACCCACCAGGTCGTGGGACCAGGACCTGCTCGCCATCGACGAGCACGCGCGCAAGGTTCACGACCGAGAGGTCCGCGTCGGCGGTCGCACCACCTGCGGCGTCGATCGCATCGGTCACCCGGGAGCCGACCGGCAGTCGCACCACCCCGGGGCTCGCGACCTGCCCGACGACGTGCACCACGACGCCCGCGGCGCGGGTGGTCGTGGGAGCGCCGCTCGCAGCGACACCTGTACCGGCACCGGACGCCCGGAGACCGGGGTTCGACGCCCCCGCCCGGTCGCTCGCGGCCGCCGTTGCGACCGCGATGCCGAGCGGGACGCCGTCTCCGGGGGCGGCTCGCGCGGACCATACGACGACACCACAGCCCAGCGCCGTGATCGCAAGGACGGCCGCGACGGCGATCGCGGGGCGGACGGTCCACCGGAAGAGCGGTATCCCTCCCGCGGCCGTCTCCAGGTCGTCGTGCTCGAGCGGGTGCCCATAGGCCGCGGAGTACACCGTCGACGCGGTGCCGAGCGCACCCAGCCGCCGAGCGCGGGTCGAGTCGACGTCCGGATGCGCGCGCGGTACCCGGTTCGACATGGCTCGACGCTAGGGACGGCCGTCGGGCACCCACGCCGGTGAGAGCGGCACCCGGGGTCTCGCTCAGCGGCGTTCAACCTGTGGACCGGTCGATGCCCTGCCTGTCGACGATCCGCCGCACACGGGAGGTGAGGCGCGCCGACCGCGGCTCAACCCGCGCCGACGATGACGGCGACCAGTCCCGGCCCGACGTGGGCGCCGATCACGGCGCTCGCTTCCGACACCAGGACGCGTGAGCCGGACTCGCCCGGCCATGGCGCGAGCCGTCCGCCGAGCGTGCGGGTCAGCCGGTCCGCGAGCTCGTGCGCCTCGGCCAAACCGCCGAGGTGGTGGACCGCGACGCGCGCCCGACCGCGCCGCGCGACGTCGTCGACCGTGAGGGCTTCGAGCCTCGCGCGGGCTCCTGCTCGGGTGCGGACCTTCTCCGCCACCTCGAGCCGTCCGTCCCGCAGCGTGACCAGGGGCCGCATCCCGAGCAGGGTCCCCAGGGCGGCCGCACCGGCACCGAGCCGCCCACCACGCCGAAGATGGTCGAGGGAGTCGACGAGGAATCGCGCCGAGCACCCAGCGCCGACGCGCCGCGCGATGCCTGCCGCCGTCTCGGCACCCGCCCCGCCCGCGACGGCCTCGGCGGCGGCGAGCGCGGCCAGTCCGAGCCCCATCGCGACGGACCGCGAGTCGACCACGTGGACGGGAACGGCACACCCCTCCGCACCGAGCCGGGCCGACCTCACCGTCCCGGACAGCTCTCCGGAGAGATGGACCGACACGATGGCGCGGGCACCGGCGCCGGCAGCGGACGCGAAGGCGCGGGCGAACGCCTCGGGTGCAGGTTGCGACGTCGTCACGTCCTCGCCCGAGCGGAGCCGCTCGAGCAGGACCGACGACGAGACGTCGACGCCCTCACGACCGTGCGTCTCGCCGAACCGGACGGTGAGCGGGACCACCGTCAGCCCCCACCGCGCGACGAGGTCGGGCGGGAGCGAGGCCGTCGAGTCCGTGACGACGTGGACCGGCTGGACGGTCATCGGCGGACCGCCCGTCCGCGCACCACGAGCAGTGCGACCACCGGCTACGCGGGAACCACGTTGACGAGCCTCGGTGCCCGCACGATCACGGTGCGCACGCCGCGGCCGTCGAGCGCACGCAGCACCGCCGGGTCGGCGAGCGCCATCGCGCGCAGGTCGTCCTCGCCGATCCCGGGCACGACCTCGAGCCGACCGCGCACCTTGCCCTGCACCTGCAGGACGCAGGTCACGGTGTCCTCGACCAGATGCTGAGGGTCGGCGACCGGGTAGGCGTGGTGGACCAGCGACTCGGCGTGGCCGAGCCGCGCCCAGAGCTCCTCCGCGATGTGCGGGGCGATCGGCGCGAGCATCAGCACGAGCGGCTCGACCGCCGCCCGCGGCGTCGTGCTGAGCGACGTCAGGTGGTTGTTGAGGACGATCAGCTTGGCGATCGCCGTGTTGACCCGCATCGCCTCCATCTCGACGGTCGTGTCGGCGATGGT
The DNA here is from genome assembly GCA_021833345.1 of Pseudomonadota bacterium. Taxonomy (GTDB): domain Bacteria; phylum Actinomycetota; class Actinomycetes; order Actinomycetales; family Cellulomonadaceae; genus JAJDFX01. The sequence continues at coordinate 2,197 of JAKBFW010000058.1, forward strand.
CCGGTGCACGAGCCGGGTCGTCTCGAGCGAGGGTTCGTCTTCCGAGACGACCAGCGCACCGGTGACCTCGTCGACGGCGTTGCGCCACAGCCGCTGGAGGAAGCGCTGCGACCCGACCACCGCGCGGGTGTCCCACGGGCGTGAGACGTCCAGGGGGCCCATCGACATCTCGTAGACCCGGAACGTGTCCGCGCCGTACGCGTCGTACATGTCGTCGGGGGTCACGACGTTCTTGAGGGACTTGCCCATCTTCCCGTACTCGCGCTGCACCTCCTCACCGTTCCAGCGGTAGGTCGTCGACCCGTCCCCGGCAGTCGTCTCGACCACCTCGTCGGCGGGGACGTACTGACCGCGGGCGTCGGCGTAGGCGTACGCCTGGATGTACCCCTGGTTGAACAGCGTGTGGAAGGGCTCGACGCTGGTGACGTGGCCGAGGTCGTAGAGGACCTTGTGCCAGAACCGCGCGTAGAGCAGGTGCAGCACGGCGTGCTCGACGCCGCCGACGTACAGGTCGACGCCCCCGGCGGCTCCCGCCGTCGGGTTGTGGTCCGGTCCCATCCAGAAGGCCTCGAGCTCCGGCGAGACGAGCTGGGCGCTGTCAGACGGGTCGAGGTAGCGCAGGTAGTACCAGCAGGAGCCCGCCCAGTTCGGCATCGTGTTGGTGTCGCGGCGGTACACCTTCGGACCGTCGCCGAGGTCGAGGGTCACGTGCACCCACTCCTCGTTGCGACCGAGCGGCGGCTCGGGCGAGGAGTTCGCGTCCTCCGGGGCGAAGGTCCGCGGCGAGTAGTCCGGCACGTCCGGCAGGTCGACCGGCAGCAGCGCGTCGGGGAGGCCGATCGGCAGGTCGTTCTCGTCGTAGACGATCGGGAACGGCTCACCCCAGTACCGCTGGCGGCTGAAGAGCCAGTCGCGGAGCCGGTAGGTGATGCTGCCGGTGCCGGCTCCGCGGGCCTCGAGCCACGCGATGACGGTGCTCTTCGCGGTGTCGACGTCGAGGCCGTCGAGGCTGATCTCGTCGTTCGACGAGTTGATCGTCGTGCCGTCACCGGTGTGCGCGCCGCCGGCGAACCCCTCCGGCGGCGCGACGGTGTAGACGACCGGTAGCCCGAACGCCTCCGCGAACGCGAAGTCACGCTCGTCACCGCCTGGGACGGCCATGATCGCGCCCGTCCCGTATCCCATCAGCACGTAGTCCGCCGTGAAGACCGGGATGAGCTGGTCGTTGACCGGGTTCCGCGCGAGGAAGCCCGTGAAGACGCCCGTCTTCGCCTTGGCGTCCGCCTGTCGTTCGACGGCCGTCTTGGCGCCCGCCTCACGACGGTACGCAGCGACCGCCTCGACCGGGGACGCGTGCCCGTCGGTCCAGGTGCTCCGGGTGCCGTCCGGCCAGGCCGCCGGCACCGCGTCGAGCAGCGGGTGCTCGGGCGCGACGACCATGAAGGTCGCCCCGAAGAGCGTGTCCGGACGGGTCGTGAACACCTCGATCGACTCGAGCTCGGTCGCGTTCGCGACGTCGAACACGACGCGCGCCCCCTCGGACCGGCCGATCCAGTTGCGCTGCATCGAGCGCACCTTCTCCGGCCAGTCGATCAGGTCGAGGTCGGCCGCGAGGCGGTCCGCGTAGGCGGTGATGCGCATCTTCCACTGCCGCAGCGTGCGCTGGTACACGGGGTAGTTCCCGCGCTCGCTCCGGCCGTCGGAGGTGACCTCCTCGTTCGCGAGGACGGTCCCCAGTCCCGGGCACCAGTTGACGGGCGCGTCCGAGACGTACGCGAGCCGCTGCGCATCGACGACGCGCCGCCGGGCGACGTCGTCGAGCTCGTCCCACGTGCGCGCGGGGGCGTCCTCGGGGAGGGCGCGCCGGCCGGACGCGTACGCGTCGACGAGCTCGTCGATCGGGCGGGCACGACCGGTGCCGCCATCGGGACGGGTCGCGTCCGCGTCGTACCAGGAGTTGAAGATCTGGAGGAAGATCCACTGGGTCCAGCGGACGTAGTCGGAGTCGGTGGTCGCGAAGGTCCGACGGGGGTCGTGGCCCAGGCCGAGGCGCCGGAGCTGGCGCCGCATCGTGACGATGTTCGCCTCGGTGGTGATCCGCGGGTGCTGACCGGTCTGGACCGCGTACTGCTCGGCCGGGAGCCCGAAGGCGTCGTAGCCGAGCGCGTGCAGGACGTTGTCCCCCTGCATCCGGCGGAAGCGTCCGACGACATCCGTCGCGATGTACCCGAGCGGGTGCCCGACGTGCAGGCCAGCTCCGGACGGGTAAGGGAACATGTCCATCACGAAGAAGGACCGGCCCGGGGTCGTGGCGTGCGCGCCGCTGCCGTCCGTGAGCGGACCCGACGGGTTCGCCGCGAAGTACGTCCCGCGCTCGTCCCAGATGTCCTGCCAGTGCTGCTCGAGGTCCCCCGCGAAGGCACTCGTGTAGCGGAAGGGCACCTCGCCGCCGGGCTGCGGCGCCGCGTCGGAGGGGTGGAGGGGCGTCGTCGAGTCCTGCGCAGTCACCCGGCGAGTTTAGCGTCAGCGCACGGAGCGGAACTCCGCCGTGAGCGGGCACTGGAACGGGTCGCGCGCGGCGAGCCCGACCTTGTTCAGGTATCGCACGACGATGCCGTACGACTGCGCGAGGCCGGTCTCCGTGTAGGAGATCTTCCGTGAGTCGCAGAACTCCCGGACGATCGGCTGGGCGTTGCGCAGGCTCGGCCGCGGCATGCTCGGGAACAGGTGGTGCTCGATCTGGTAGTTCAGACCGCCCATGAAGAAGTCGGTGAACCGGCCACCGCGGATGTTGCGGCTCATCAGCACCTGCCGGCGCAGGAAGTCGATCCGTGAGTTCGCCGGCACGATCGGCATCCCCTTGTGGTTCGGGGCGAAGCTCGCGCCCATGTACACCCCGAAGATGCCGAACTGTACGGCGATGAACGCGAAGGCCATCCCGACCGGGAGCAGCCAGAAGACGAGCGCGAGGTAACCGCCGAGCCGCAGCGTCACGAACACGATCTCGACCGGGCGACGCTTGACGGGGCTGCGTCCGAAGATCGTCTTGATCCCCGAGAGGTGCAGGTTCACACCTTCGAGGAGCAGCAGCGGGAAGAAGAGGTAGCCCTGACGCTTCGCGAACCAGGCGCCGAAGCCGGTCTTGACCTTCGTGATGTTCTCCGTCGTGAAGATGACGACGTCGCTGTCGATGTCGGGGTCCGCGCCGACCTGGTTCGGCTTCGCGTGGTGGCGGCTGTGCTTGTGCATCCACCAGCCGTAGCTCATGCCGGCGTACAGGTTCGCGATCACGAGGCTGGCCCAGTCGTTCCAGCGTCCCGAGACGAAGATCTGCCGGTGCGCGGCATCGTGCCCCAGGAACATCACCTGACCCAGGATCAGCGCGATCACCGCCGCGAGGCCCATCTGCCACCAGGAGTGGCCGATCAGGACGAACGCCACACCGGAGCCGAGAAGCGCGAACGTGAGCAGCACGAACCGCGTCCAGTAGTACCCGTAGCGGCGGCGCATCAGCCCCGCCTCCTGGACCGTCCGGGTGAGGGCGGTGAAGTCGCTCGTCTGACGCTCCCGGGGCGACATCGCCGCCGGGTCGAGGACGGGCAGAGGTGCAGAGGTACTCGTCACGGATCACGCCTTCAGGTGGGGGACGGAGCCGCCTGCGTCCAGCTGCCACGAGCGGTTCGCTTCACAGTAACCTACGCAACCGTAGGAAGTCTGGACGGCGAGCGCATTGACGCTCAGGGCGCAACCGCGCTGCGACCCGGCCGCGAGCCGGCGCGCAGCTCCTCGGGACCGCGGGCGGGCCCGGGTGCGGGCCAGCGCGGTGCGGGCGCACGCCCGACCGCGAGCACGACCAGCAAGCCGGCGCCGGTCAGTCCCGCGCCGACCCAGGCCGGAGCGACGAACCCGTGGCCGGTCGCGATGACCACGCCACCGAGCCACGCCCCGGACGCGTTCCCGAGGTTGAGGGCCGAGTGGCAGAGCGCGGCCCCCAACGACGGGGCCGCCGGCGAGACGTCCATCAGCCGCGTCTGCAACGACAGGCCCAGGATCTGCGAGCTCACGCCCAGGGCGACGATCGCGACGACGGCGAGGACCGGGACGCGCGCGCTGACCGCGATCGCGACCAGCACCGCGATCGTCGCGACGAACCCGAGGTAGACCGTCCGCAGCACCGACCGGTCCGCGAGCCTCCCGCCGACGACCGTGCCGATCGTCATCCCCACGCCGAACAGCGCGAGGACGAGCGGCACCGTGGTTTCGGCGAGTCCCGTGACCTCCGTGAGGAGCGGTGAGACGTAGGAGTAGACCGCGAACATCCCCCCGAACCCGATGCCCGCCGCACCGAACGCGATCCACAGCTGCGCGTTCCGGAGCGCGCGGAGCTCGGTGCGCACGGTCGCCTCGGGATGCGGCGGCAGGCCGGGAAGCCAGGCCCGTAGACCGGCGAACGTCACGAGCCCGAGCACGCCGACGGCGACGAACGCCGCCCGCCAGCCGAGCAGGTGGCCGAGCAACGTGGACAGCGGCACCCCGACGACGTTCGCGATGGTGAGGCCGGCCATCATCATCGCGACCGCGCGACCCCGACGCCCGGGGCCGACGACCGCCGCGCCCATGACGGCCCCGACGCCGAAGAACGCGCCGTGCGGCAGACCGGCGACGAACCGGGCGACGACGAGCCAGCCGGCGCTCGGGGCGAAGGCCGACACGGTGTTGCCGACCGTGAACATGACCATGAGCCAGAGCAGCAGCGTGCGCCGGTCGACCCGGGCTGCGAGGGCGGTGAGGAGCGGTGCGCCGACCACGACGCCGAGCGCGTAGGCGGTGATCACATAGCCGGCCTGGGGAATCGTGACCCCGAGGTCGTGGGCGATGTAGGGCAGCAGCCCCATCGTCGCGAACTCGGTGGTCCCGATGCTGAAGCCGCCGGCGGCGAGGGCGAGCAGCACCAGACGTGCGCGGGAACCGGGCGCGTGCGCACCCGCACCCGTCACGAGGGCCCGCTTGTCAGCACCTGCGCCCCAGCACATCCACACGACCATCGAATCGATTCGACCACGCGTCGCATCGTACGGGACTCATCGCACCCGAGGTCCGTCGTCTCACCCTGCGACGAGCCACACCGCGCTGCAGGACCGCTCGTCGAGCTCGATCGTCCGACCGCCGACCTCGACGACCACGGCGGCCACCGCGCGGGCGCGGAGGATCACCCCGGCATCGAGGACGAGGCCGAGGCCGGCGAACGAGCGGAGCAACGACGGGTCCTCGTCGGAGATCCGCACGACGCGCCAGTGACCTGGCGCGACGTCCCACAGCCGTCGCGCGGACGGGGCCCGGACAGCGCCGTCCGCCGACGGGATCGGGTCACCGTGGGGGTCGCGGTACGGGCGGCCGAGCGCCTCGTCCATGCGCTCGACCATCAGGCCCGACACGGCGTGCTCGAGCACCTCGGCCTCGTCGTGCACCTCGTCCCACGAGTACCCGAGACGCTCGACCAGGAACGTCTCGATCAGCCGATGGCGTCGCACCATCGCGACGGCCGACGCGCGCCCGGCGGCGGTGAGCGCGACGGCGCCGTAGGGCTCGTGCTCGACCAGACCCTGGTCGGTGAGCCGGCGCACGGTCTCGGACACCGTCGACGCGCTCACCCCGAGGCGTCGTGCCAGCAACGTCGTCGTCACGGGTGCGTCGGACCACTCGCCGGCGGACCAGATGACCTTGAGGTAGTCCTGCGCCACCGGCGTCAGGTCCACGTCGGGTTGGGTCACGTGCCGACCTCCGGTCGTCGAGGGTGGGCGGCTCCCCTCCCAGGTCCGGACCCTAGCCTGACGGACCACCACCGGACCGCGCGACGCCGACCGGTGACGTCACTCACCTGCCGGGACAGTCGGCACCGCCGAGCCGGCGCCGGTGGCCGGATCGATCGTCGGCCCCGTCGACGGCGCAACCACGGCGGTCGGGTGCGGGGCGAGGAGCTCCGCGAGCACCCCCGGCAGACCGCGGGTCGAGGGCCAGGTGAACCGGTACCCGACCGCAGCCGTGCCGTCCTTGTGCACCTGGATCACCTGGTAGTCCAGGAACTCCCTGGTCGCCGGGTCGAACCGCAGCACGGTCAGCTCGGCGGTCCCGTGCAGCGGGCCGACGGTCGGCTGCCCGCTGACGGCCCCGGCCGTGCTCGCGCTGATGTACCGGATGCCGTCGCCGACCTGCAGCGGGCCGTACCGCATGTGCAGGTGTCCCGAGACCTGCGCCGGGACGCACCCTCGGTCGAGTGCCTGGTTCCCTACCGTCGGCGTGTGGATCAGCAGGACGTCGACGCCGTCCTTGTCGGCGCAGGCGACGTCCGCGAGCCGCTTCCCCTCCTGCGCGGACGACTCGCTCACCGCCGAGGTGCCCGCACCGACCCGCGTCGCGTTCGGATCGCCGTCGCCCAGGATCCGGACCCCCTTGACCGTCACGACCTCGCCGGACAGGACGACCATCCCGGCCGCACGTTCCTGCGCGGCGGTCTCCTCCGAGTCGTGGTTGCCGCCGGAGACCACGGTCGGCACGTCCTTGGGTGCGGCCGACGCGAAGGTGTCGATGCAGTACTTCTCGACAGCCGTGCCGTCCATCGTCGAGTCACCCGCGTTGAGGATGACGTCCGCACCGGACAGCGTCGCGGCGTCGTGGATGAGCGGCGCCATGCCGACGTTGCAGTGCAGGTCGCTGACCACGAGCATCACGACGGGGGCGTCCTTGACCGGTGTCTTCACCGCGGGCGTGTCCCCGTGGGTGTCGGCGAGCTCCCGGGAACGGACGGCCCACGCGGCGATCATCGCGCGGTCGGCCCCGGCGTAGAAGGCCTCGTTCTGGCGATAGGCCGCGACGGCGTAGCTCCCGTAGGTGTCGATCACACCGCCGAGGCGGCCCGTCACCCTCGCCCCCTGCAACGGTGTGCCGTCGAACACCGACGTCGGCGTGGCGTCGACGTCGCTCCGGGACCGGGTCACGCCGCTCGCGGCCCCCGCCGCGAGCACGAGCAGCACCACCGCGCCACCGGCGGCGAGCTGCCGTCGGTGCGCCGAGGCCGTGCGCGCCAGCTCGGTGCGCCGGGCACGTCCGATCAGCGCGCCCAACGCGAACCACGCGGTCAGCAGCGCAGTGAACGCCATCGCGGACCGCCACAGCGCGTCGACGACGAGCGCCCGGGCAGCCGCCTCGACCGTCGCCTGCGGACGGGCGAAGAACTGCAGGTAGCTCTGCAGGTCTGAGCTCAACGCCTCGAGCGTGTGGGCGCTGCCGACCTGGGTGACGCTCGACGGGATCTCGTGCACGATCACCCGTGCACCGAGGAACAGCGGCAGCGGCGAGTCGATCTCGAGGGTGCCGAGCGGACCGAGGTCCACCGTGACCGTGCTGTCCGTCGTGACCTCGTACGTCGCCTCGTGCGGGCCGAGGCTGAGGTCGGCCGACGCCGTGGTGACACCGAAGACGAGCGAGGCGAGCGCCGCGGCGAGGACCAGCGGGAGCCAGCGCCGCGCGCGACGGAGTGCGAGCCGGGTCCTCTCGCTCACCGCGCCACCGGTCAGCGTTGCGCGTCTCGCCAGGCGATCCACTGCCTGACCAGGGAGAGGTCGTAGCCCGGTCCACCGATCCCGATCGTGAACAGCGTGACCCCGGCCGCGACGAGGTCGGCGGCGACCTCGGACGGCGGTGCCGCCACCGCGACCGACCGCTCGACCACGCTCGTGTCACGACCCACCGCGGCCCCGTGCTCGTCGAGGATCGCGCTCTTGCGCGTGAGGGTCGCGAGGTCGCCGAAGCTGTGCCACGCGTCCGCGTGCTCCGCGACCACCCGCAAGGTCTTCCGTTCACCACCGCCACCGACGAGGATCGGGATCTGGCGGGTGGGTGCCGGGTTCGAGGCCGCCCATCGCGCCTTGATCCGGGGCAGCGCCTGCGCGAGGTCGGCGATCCGCGACCCCGGGGTCCCGAACTCGTAGCCGAACTGGTCGTAGTCCTTTTCGAACCACCCGGCACCGACCCCAAGGATCAACCGTCCGCCCGAGATGTGGTCGACCGTTCGCGCCATGTCAGCGAGGAGCTCGGGGTTGCGGTACGAGTTGCACGTGACGAGTGCGCCGATCTCGACGCGGCTCGTCTGCTCCGCCCACGCACCGAGCATCGTCCAGCACTCGAAGTGCTTGCCGTCCGGATCGCCGTACAACGGGAAGAAGTGGTCCCAGTTGAAGATCACGTCGACGCCGGCGTCCTCGGCGGCCGCCACGGCGGCTCGGATCTGGACGTAGTCGGCGTGCTGCGGCTGGATCTGGACACCGATGCGGATGCGTGCGGCCACGATCACTCCTCTGGTCGATCCTTCGAGTCTAGGCACGTGACCGCTGCCGTTGCCGACCCGGGCTCCCGATAGGTGACCAGGTCTGGCGCCGACTGCACCTGGTGCGTCTGCGTCGGGTCGAGCATCGGGTGGTCCTCGTCGACGACGTTCCTCCACCCCCACCACCGGAGCTGCGGGGCGGCCGCGCGAAGCGTCGCCCGGGTCCCGGCCTTGTCCGGCTGCGCGCCCTGGCCGTCCACATGGATCAGCACGGCGAGCCACGCCGTCACACCGTTCACGCACGGGCGATCCCCGGTCGGTCGACGAGCGGTGCCGCGGATGCCGTCAGGCGGGCGAGTCCGACCCGGCGGTGCTCGGGGTCCGTTCAGGCTGCGTCGGCACGCCCGGCCCGGTCACCCGGTCCGCTGCCGCGGGCCCCTCGGGAAGCAGCCCTGGCACGTCACCGAACCTCCGGAGCACCGCGTCCCGCAGGATCCCGCTCCCGAACGGCGCCGGGGCGGGCGTCCCGAAGACGATGTGCCCGAGCGCCTGCACGATCCGCTCGGCGGCGTGGCCGTCTCCGTAGGGGTTGACCCGTGCCACCCGCGCCGCGTACGCGTCCGAGCTGTCCAGCAGTGCTCGCGCAGCGGCGACGATCCGACCGCTCTTGGTCCCGACGAGCTCGAGCGTGCCCGCGGCCACGCCGTCGGTGCGCTCGGTCTCGTCCCGAGTGACGAGCACCGGGGTGCCGAGACCGGGCGCCTCCTCCTGGATCCCGCCCGCGTCGGAGATCGCGAGGCTCGCCCGCGCGAGCAGGCGCGAGAAGCCTGCATACCCCAGGCGCTCGACGAGCGTGACGTTGGCGAGGCCGGCGAGCCGGGACCGCAGCGCGTCCTGCATCGTCGGGTCCGGGTGGAGCGGGATGACGAACCGCGTCTCGGGGTACAGCTCGGCCAGCCGGGCGACCGCCTCGGCGATCCCGTCCAACCCGCGCCCCCAGGTCCCCCGGCGGTGCGCGGTCACCACGACGACGCGCGTCGTCTCGTCGTCCTCGAGGTCGGCGATCTCCGGGTCCTCGTACGGCGCCTTCCTGCTCGCGGACCACTGGAGCGCGTCGATCGCGGTGTTGCCCGTGACCAGGATGCGCTCGTAGTCGACGCCCTCGAGGACGAGGTTGCGCTTGTGCGCGTTCGTCGGGGCAAGGTGGAACGCCGCGAGACGCGCCAGCAGCTCGCGGTTCGCCTCCTCGGGGAACGGCGAGAGCCGGTCCTCGGTCCTCGTCCCGGCCTCGATGTGCACCACCGGGATGCGCAGGTGGAACGCCGCCAGTGCCGCGGCGACGGCCGACGTCGCGTCACCGAGGACGAGGCATGCGACGGCGCCGCTCGGCGTGCGCCGGCCGTTGCCGACCATCTCCTGGGGCATCTGCGTCGAGCTGCAGACCTCCTCGATGCCGAGCAGGATCGTCGCGAAGAGCTGGTTGAGCGTGAGCTGACCGGACCTCCCGACCCCGAGGTCCACGTCCTTCATCACGTCGGCCTGGCGCAGCAGGTCGTCGACGTGCTCGGCGTACTGCCCGGTGCTGACGATCACCGGACGGAACCGCCCGTCGCGCTGCAACGCGTGGACCACGGGAATCATCTTGGTTGCCTCGGCACGGGTCCCGACGACGACGAGAACCTTGGGCTGGTGCGGGCGGTTCGGCACGAAGGGGCTCCTTGACAGGTCGCGGCAGGTCGGGGACAGGCGGGAGTCGCGAGCGAGACGCTCTGTCGTCGTGATCGACACGAACGGCGCCGACCTGTAGTCGAACGGCGCTGGACGGGGACGTCACGGTCGGGAACATCGCGGCGGCGCTCTCGGTTGCGCTGCGCATGACGACAATCGGACTGATCGGAAGCGGCAACATCGGCGGCACCCTCGCCCACCTCGCGGTGGCGCACGGGTACGAGGTCGTGGTGAGCAACTCGCGCGGGCCCGAGACGCTCGTGGACCTCGTCGCCGAGCTCGGGGATCATGCGCGTGCCGGCACCGCGCAGGAGGCGGCCGAGGCCGGCGACCTCGTGGTGGTGACGGTCCCGCTGATGAACTACCGGCAGGTCCCGGTCGAGGCTCTCGCCGGCAAGATCGTGATCGACACGAACAACTACTACCCGCAGCGAGACGGGAACATCCCGGAGCTCGACTCCGAGCAGACCACGACGGCCGAGCTGCTCCAGGCACATCTGCCGACGTCGACCGTCGTCAAGGCGTTCAACCACATCACCGCGGCCGACCTGGCCGTCTCCGGGACACCGGCGGGCAGCCCCGGGCGGCGCGCGCTCGCCATCGCGGGCGACGACGCCGGGGCGAAGGCCACCGTGGCCGCGCTCATCGACGACCTGGGGTACGACGTCGTCGACGCCGGACCGTTGGCCGAGGGCTGGCGCATCCAGCGCGACACGCCGGGCTACATCGTGGCGCTGGACGCGGACGGTCTGCGCGCCGCGCTCGCGGCCGCGACGCGGTACGCGGACCTCTGACCGCGGCGGGTCACACCTGGTCGAGCGGGATCCTCGGGTCGGCCAGGCGTGACGCGTCGACCGTGCGCGCCCCGACGACGACGCGCGTCGTGCTCGGTCCCCCAGCGACCTCCTCGTGCACGCCGCCCGATGCGTGCCGGCCCGTCACCGGCCGGTCGACCCAGCCTTCATCCAAGGGCGGCGATCGGCCACCGGAACCGGCGCCACCGGGATCGGCCGTACCATCGAGCATGCCCCACCGAGCCGACCGAGCGTCGACCGCCCCGTCCGGGGGGCACCCGGGGTCCGCACCGCGACCGGGTGCCTCATCTGCTCGGATCCGGCCGCGAGTCGTCCGGAGCAGGCTCGTCGACGCACCGGCGCCGCTCGTGTGGTCGTTGGTCGGGAACCTGCACCGGCACGAGGAGCTCATCCCGCTGACCCGCGTCGACGCACCTGACCGCGAGACCCGGACCGGCGACGAGATCGTGGCCCGCTCCGCGGTGGTCCTCGTCGACCGGATGGTCACGACCGAGGTCCGCGCGACCGGGGACGCCGCCGATCCCGGGTGGGGGCGCTGGGCGACGTTCGCCAAGGTGGGCCCGGTGCTGCTGGGCGAGGCGCACCTCGTCGTGCGGGCTCGCGGGCACGACCGGTGCGTCGTCGTCTGGGCGGAGGACGTCCGGTTCGCGCGTGACGTGCCTGCGCTCGTCGGCCCGCTCGACCTGAGTCTCGCGCTGATGTCGGACCTGGCGCTGCGACGTCTGGCCCGGACCGTCGAGACTCGCTGACCCACCCGGATCGGCGCGCTGCGGCGGTCGGGGTGATCAGGCCCGCTGCATCCCGACGACCTCGAGACCGGCCGGTCCGGCCAGGATCGTCACGGCGTCGGCACCGCTCGCGCCCACGGCAGCGACGACGTCGTCCAGGACCCACGGCACCGCGGTCCCGTCGGCCCTCGACCAGACCTCCACCCGCGCGCCCGTGAGGTGCGCGACCGCTCGCCCGACCCCGTCGTCCGGAGCGCCGACCATCAGCACGTAGCGCGGGCCGCGCCGGACCTCGACCACAGGGAGCCGCGACCGGTCGTCGCGATAGACGGCGCCGTGGTAGCCGGAGACGACGGCCGTGGCGAGCAGGATCGCGACCGGGACCCGCATCTCGCGCACGACCGCGGCGTCGACCCCGGTCTCCAGCACGCCCTGGATCGCCAGGAACGCCGCGACGAGCACCGAGACGACGGCCGCGACACCGCCGACTCCGAACAGCACCACGAGGTAGAAGCGCCGCGCCGGGGACCCGAGCTCGACCGGCCCGCCCGACCGGGCGAGACGGCCGAGGTGCGACCAGAAGGCCCACCACAGCGGACCGCCGACGACCAGCAGGGTCACCCCGGCGAGCAGCGAGTTGGTGACCGACGTGCCGATCTCGAACCCCGCGGGGGTGAGCGCCTCCACGAGCGCGACGACCACGAGCGTGACTCCGACGGTGCCCGCGGTCAGCGCGATCCCGGACATCAGGTACTCGTAGACCCGGGCCACCTCGGTCCGCCCGGGTGCGGCTGCGACCAGGACGTGCCGGTGGTACCACCAGCTCGCCAGGCCGACGACGACGCACGCCCCGGCGACCGGGGTGCCCGCGAAGTGCTGCACCGCAGACGCACCCTCGGGATCCCCGAACGTCCAGACCAGGACCTGGTACACGGCGATGCTCGCACCGACGACCGCGAGGATCGACGAGCCGCCCACACCGACCGGCAGCACGTACGTGTACCACAGCACCGTGTGGCGTGCCTTCGCCAGCCGCCGTGCCCAGTACACGACCCAGACGGGCACGCCGACGAGAACGGTCGCCGCGGCGCCGGCGAGCGGGCTCCGGCCGGAGATGAGCACCGTGGACGACGGCTGCGGCACGACGGCCGCCACCGCGGCCCCCAGCAGGGCGACCAGGCCGCCCACCGCTGTCCCGAGGCCGATCAGCGACCCGATCACGAGGTGGCCCTGCTGCCGCGCGTCGTCGATCATCCGGCGCGCGATCCTCAGGTGGACGAGCCACACCGCTGCCCACACGGAACCGTGCACGATCCCGGACCAGTCGGCGCGCTGATCGGCGAGCGCCGTCGCGGCGACGCCCTGAAGCGTCACCATCGCGACGACGACGGCCGTCACCGGCGCGACCGTCGTGTAGAACGCCCAGCCGAGCGAGGCAGCCTCGTCCGGATCACGCTGGAGGTGGCGCCGCGACCACACCCCGAGCAGGGCGAACATCGGGATGCCGAAGACGACGAACGTCAGCGTCCGCGCCAGGAGGCTGACGTCGTCCCCGGCGAGCGCCGCGGCCCGGAACGGCAGGCCGAGCAGGTCCGCCAGGCCGACGGTCGCGACCACCATCAGCCCGTAGAGCAGCAGGTACTGGAAGAAGCGCCGGACGGAGTGCGCGTCGGAGCGAGGGACGCCCGACCGGTGCCCCAGGCGGCGCGCCGCCCAGACGATCAGCGCCACGGGGACGGCCAAGGTCACGAGCGCCGAGATCAGACCGAGGGCCATGGTCACTCCTTGGGCGAGCCGCACGACGAGAGGAGCCACGGGGAGCTCAGGATCGTCCAGCTCCCACCCGCACGTTCGAGCGTGAGGCGCTCGGTGTGCGTGTAGCCGGTGGACCCGAGGAGGTCGTCCGCACTGCCCTCGGTGACGTCCACGGTCACGACCGCGACGTCACCGTCGACGGCGCTGCGCACCAGGACGACGCGCACGGGGGCCGGGAGGTAGGCGGTGGCGAGGTCGGTGGCGTCACAGCCGGACCGCGGCGACAGGTGGCGCGCGGCTTCCGAGTAGTCCCCCGCGATCACGGCCTTCAGGTAGGTCTGGACGACGCCTGCCGGCTCCGCGGGATCGATGACAGCCGTGGGTCGGTGCGCCACCACGACCCCGGCGATCACTGCGAGCACCGCTGTCGCGCCGACGAGAACCGCAAGCACACGCCCCGGCCCGCTGCGCACACCTCCACCCTCGACGACCGATATCGTTCACAGCAAGAGCACAAGGTCCCGCGTCCGGGCGCGCGCCGCAGGATCGGGGACGCGCGCTCGTCGTCTGCTACGAAGCGGTCGGCACGTGCAGCGCCGCCCCCACCGTCGCAGCCTCGGCCGGGGTACCCGCCGCGAGCTGCACCGTGCCGCCGGTGACCGGGTCCGCGACCTGGGGCGCACCGAGTACCCGGCCCGAGGCCAGGATGGCGAGGCGACTGCCGACCGCACGGCCGG
>JAKBFW010000059.1:0-4985 GCA_021833345.1 Pseudomonadota bacterium
CGACCTGATGATCTCCTCACCACTGCTCTCGAGCGACTACCAGGTCGTCCGCCCCGACCTCGGTCCGCGCGGCTGGGACGGCACGGCGCCGGTCGAGGGCTGACCGCGTCACGGCGCCGGTACGTCCCGACGGCGTCGGAACCCGTCGTGGTGTGCCGTCCGACGCTCGCCCCGTTCGGCACCGTCATTCCCGCGACGACGGTGCGAAAGCCCCGATCGGCAAGCGGGGAGAACGACACCTCGTGGCGCGCGCGACCCGCACCGGTGCGCCGACGACCGGTCTCGACGTCGATGCCGACCTCGCACGCCCAGCGGTACGCCGCACGGTGTCGCCCGGCGACGAGACTGAGCGCCGACCCGGCGAACGAGAACGGGGCACGAGTGCGAACTCGTGCCCCGTTCACCGTGCTCAGGGTCCTACCGTGCCATTTCTGGTGGAGCTGAGGGGATTCGAACCCCTGACCTTCTCATTGCGAACGAGACGCGCTACCAACTGCGCCACAGCCCCTCAAGCGGGAAACAGAGTAACACCCGCGGACCCCGGATCGAGAACCAGCAGCTACTCCCCGGAGGCTCGACGTCGCGCCAGCACGGCGTCGAGGTCGATGCCCCCGCTGGCCGTGCCGGACGCCGGGGCCAGCACGGTGCCGCTCGCCACGTCGCCCTGGCCGGTCGCGCCCGCCGACGCGCTCTCGGCGGAGCGGACCTGCTCCGCGGGAGCGAAGTCGCCCTCGGTCAACGGCACCGGCTCCCGTCGCGGCGCCGACGCCTTCATCGCGTAGGTCGGACGTGGGACAGGGACCGGCGCCCACTCGTCCTGCGCGACGCCCGCCGCGGCGATCGTCCCGTCGGAGCCGTCGGCACCCGTCGTCCGCGAGACGGGCGGGACGACGGCCCCGAGGAGCGTCTCCGACGCGATCTCAGCACCGATGCGTTCGATGACCTCGGTGTGCGAGTCCGACGGGTGGACCGCACGGCCGACGACGGTGGAGGCCCGGCGCGGCACGCGCGCGGCGGCCTCCGGTGTGCGGCGGGCCGCGTCGCGGTGCTGGCGCTCATAGGTCGCGTCCGCTGCCTGTCCCGCGACGACAGCCCGACGCCCCATCACGAGGACCACGCCCAGCAGGAGGGTCGGCGCGACCGCGAGCAGGACGCTCACGGCCGTGAGGCTCGCCACCACCCACCCTGCGACGCTCGCCACGAGCAGCACAGAGGTCAGCAGCGCACGACGACGAGCCGCTGCGCCACGCCGCGCGACGGCGGCGACGTGCGCCGCGCGTTGCTGCGCCGCCCGGCGTGCGGCATCCGCGTTGATCCGGTCCCCGGTCGCGTGCGGTCGCTCCACGGCCCCTGCTCCCCTCGGCGCTCCCGCGCCCTGGTTGCCCGCCGGGAGACCCCGGCCCGGTGTCAGCAGCTCGACCCGCCTCGGGACGACGACCTCAGGGAGGACCGTGGCACGCGGCGACGGGGTTCCGGACGTCACCGCGAGCACACGGAGCGACTCGGAGAATCGGTCGTCCGCACGTGACTCGAGCAGCTGCTGCCGGTGCCGCAGCTTGTGCGGCACCAGGTAGGCGAACCACAGCCCGACGACCACGAGGGCCGTCAGACTTGCAGAATCTCCCACGCACTGACGGTAGGTGAGCCGCCCACGCCGCGCGGGAAGCGAGACCGGCGTGTCGGGCGCGGAATCACACCGATGTCATTCCTCGGCCGCCTCGGGTCGCCCGCTCTCCTGCTGCACGCGGTGCCATCGGGCGAGGAGCCCGCCAGGGACGTCCTCCGTCGTCAGGGCGAAGCTCCGGTGGTCGCACCACTCACCCGCGATGTGCAGGTAGCGCTCCCGCACCCCCTCGTCCCGGAACCCCAGCTTCGCGACGACCCGCAGGCTCGGCGCGTTCTCCGGGCGGATGTTGACCTCGATCCGGTGCAGACCGAGCCGGAAGAAGCTGTGGTCGACAGCGAGCGCCACCGCCGTCGGCACGATCCCCCGGCCCGCCACGTGCTCCGACACCCAGTACCCGATCGTCCCGGAGCGGAACGAGCCGTAGGTGATGCCGGAGACGGTCAGCTGCCCGACCAGCTCGCCCTGGAAGTCAAGGGCGAACGGCAGCGCCGTGCCCTCACGGGCCTGGGACCGCAGCGCCCGGACGTACTGGCGGAACGACGGCCGGGGTCCGACGACGGGCACGGGCGAGCTCGCGTCCCACGGGTCGAGCCAGCCGGCGTTGGCCGCCCTCAGGGCGAGCCAGGTGCCCTGGTCGCGGCCTCCGAGCGGGCGCAGGCGCACGTCGCCGTCCTCGAGCCGGACCGGCCAGCCCGTCACCATGTGACCACCCGCCGACCGTACCGTGAGGGGCACGCGGTGGAACCGGTGACTCGCGGGAGCTCACCCGTCGAGGACCAGGCAGTGCACCCGCTGCCCCGGTTCCACGATCACGTCCCGTTCGGGGATCACCGCGAGCGCGTTGGCCTGCGCCAGCGCGGTCAGCGACAACGCGCCGGGGTCACCGATCGGCGTCACCAGGTACCCGTCGGCCGGGCTCCCGACGAGGGTCGCCGGGACGAACTGCCGCACCCCGGCCGGCGAGGCCCACCCCACGGTCGACTGCGCCGCGACCGACGGGCGGTAGAGCTCGATCTGCCCCGCCATCGCCCGCAGCGCCGGCCGGACGAACACCTCGAAGGAGATCTGAGCGGCCACCGGGTGACCGGGGAGCGCGAAGATCGGGACGCCGGGCGAGCCGTCGTCGTCGCCCGCTCGCACGTCACCGTGCACGGTGCCGAACCCCTGGCGTCCACCCGGGGTCATCGCGACGTGGTCGAACCGGACCGTGCCCAGGGGGCCGAGGACGTCCTTGACGGTGTCACGGGCGTACTCGCTCAGCCCGCCGGTCAGCACGATCACGTCCGCCCGCACGAGCTGGTCCTGGAGGCACTCACGCAACGAGGCACGATCGTCGCTGACCACGCCGACCCGCACCGCCGCCGCCCCGACGTCCGCGATCGCCGAGGTGAGGGCATGGCTGTTCGCGTCGTGCAACGCGCCCTCGCGCAGCGGGTCCGACGGCACGACGAGCTCGTCACCGACCGCGATGACGACGACGCGCGGCGCCGGGTGGACACGCACCCGCCCACGACCGAGCGCGGCTGCGAGGGCGATCTGACGTGCGCCCATCCGCGTGCCGGCCGCGAGCGCGACGTCGCCGACACCCGCGTCGGACCCGACGCCGCGCAGGTGCGCGCCCGGTTCCGCCGGTGAGACGACGGCCACCCGCACCTCGCCACGGTCCGTCTCCGCAGCCGGGATGACCGTGTCGGCACCGAGGGGCAGGACCCCGCCGGACGCGATCCGGATCGCCTGCCCCGGTGCGAGGCGCAGCGGTCGGCTCGCCCCGGCCAGGACGTCGTGCGCGACGGGAAGGAGGACGGGATCCTCGGCCGTCGCTCGCGCGGTGTCGTCCGCGAGGACGGCATAGCCGTCGACCGCGGAGACGGTGGCGGCCGGGATGTCGGTCGCCACGGTCACGTCGGCGGCGAGGACGCAGCCCGCCGCGTCCGCCAGGACGACATCGAGCGGGGCCACCGGGGTGGCCACCGCGAGGACGGCGGCGAGCTGTTCTTGAACGGATCTCACACCGTGAGCGTAGGCACGAAGTCTGCGAGCCAGGAACGGAACTCCGGCCCGAGGTCCGCACGGTCCGACGCGATGCGGACGACCGTCTTCAGGTAGTCGAGGCGATCCCCGGTGTCGTAGCGGCGGCCGGTGAACACGACCCCGTGCACGCCGCCACCGTCCTCGTGCGGCATCGAGGCCAGCGTCGCGAGCGCGTCCGTGAGCTGGATCTCGCCGCCGCGACCGGGTGCGGTGTGCTCGAGGACCCGGAACACCGCCGGGTCGAGGACGTACCGTCCGATCACCGCCAGGTTGCTCGGCGCGTCGGCAGGGGCCGGCTTCTCGATGAGCCCGGTGACCCGCACCTCGCGGTACGGCGCCTCGTGGTCGCCGTCCTCGATCGGTTCGACGGCGGCGCAGCCGTAGAGGTGGACCTGCGCCGGGTCGACCTCGAGAAGAGCGATGACGGAACCGCCGATGCGCTCCTGGAGGGCGATCATCGCGGGCAGCAGCGGGTCGCGGGCATCGATGAGATCGTCACCGAGGAGCACCGCGAACGACTGGTCGCCGACGTGGTTCTTGGCGCACAGGACCGCGTGCCCGAGGCCCTTCGGCTGTCCCTGGCGCACGTAGTGCACGTCGGCGAGGTCGGTCGAGGCCCGGACCGCTGCCAGCCGGTCGAGATCGCCCTTCTTCTCGAGCGCGGCCTCGAGCTCGGGCGCCGCGTCGAAGTGGTCGGCGAGGGTGCGCTTCGACCGGCCGGTGATCATGAGCACGTCGTCGAGCCCGGCCGCGACGGCCTCCTCGACCACGTACTGGATCGCCGGCTTGTCGACGACCGGGAGCATCTCCTTGGGCGTCGACTTGGTCGCGGGAAGGAACCGGGTGCCGAGTCCTGCGGCGGGGATGACTGCCTTGTGGATGGCCATCTGCGAAGGCTAACGGCGCGGCATCCGATCTGCCGCGCGAACGGCTGTGCGGTCGCTGTACGGCCGATGCGGACCGGGTCTCGGGCGTGCTCGCGACGGTTCTGGGACCGGGTCTGGGGACAGATCCGGTCACGCGCGCGGGCGACCGGTGCGGGAGCATCCCGGATTCTTTGCGAGACTGTGGTCATGCCCGCAGATGTGCAGCCCTACCCCAGACCCGTCGACGTCCAGGATCCGGAGGATGCCAAGGACTGGCTCCGACAGGGCATCCGGAGCACGCGCGCGGACCGGTCCGCGCGTCGCCGCGAGCAGGCGGCCGACGCCCTGGCCGACGTCCTGGAGACGATCCCCGAGGTGCAGCGGGCGCGTTGCGCCTCGGTCTACGTCGCGCGCGCGAACGAGCCGGGGACGTCACCGATCCTCGAGCGGATGGCCGCGCG
>JAKBFW010000059.1:5085-9869 GCA_021833345.1 Pseudomonadota bacterium
TCGACCAGGCGACGGATGAGGCCCGGGACGCCCGGGCCGCCGAGCACCGGATGCTGCGGTGCCACCGTGTGCAGCAGGCCCCAGGACCAGTCCTTCGGGTCCTTGCCGAGCGACGCGGTCAGCTCGAGTCGCGCGGAGGTCAGAGCCCGAGCCAGGATCTCGTCGCGGCCCTCGACCACGCCGACCGTACTGTGGTCGTCCCAGAACGGGTCGTTCGGTCGCGACAGGAGCCCGCGCACGACCTCCAGCCAGCGGCTGCCGCCGGTCGGGCGGAACGCGTCGGGCACCTCGTCCCAGAACGTCAGCTCGAGGAGCTTCGCCCACACCGCGGAGAAGTACATCTCGGCCGCGGAGTCCGTGCCGGACCGCAGGTCCCAGCCGCGCAGGAGCTTCTGACCATCGGCGTCGAACGCGGTCGGCAACGAGATCTTCAGCAGCGCCGGGACGAGCATCTGGGCGTACGGGTCGAGGTCGTCCATCTGCATCGCACCGGTCTGCGCGACCGTGATCTTCGTGCCGGCGGCGATGCTCGCAGTCAGCAGGGTGCGAATCCGTTGCGAGCGGTACCCGTAGTCCCAGTCGGAGGTCAGGAACGGACCAGTTCCCGCCGGGGTCACCGCCTGGTTCGCCGCGACGATGATGCCGTCCGGCGGGTTCAGCTCGGCGGGCATGTCGGCCGCGGGGACGAACCCCTTCCAGTCGTACGCGCTGTCCCAGCCGGGGCGCGGCCACGTCCCGTCGGACGGCACGACACCGGGGACGTCAGCCCGGATCGGGATCCGCCCCGGCGCCTGGTAGCCGATGTCACCGGCCGTCGTCGCGAACACGATGTTCTGGGACGGGACGTCGAACAGCGCCGCGGCTCGCTTCACGTCGGCCGCGTCGGAGGCGGTGTCGAGGGCGAAGATCGCGTCCGCGGTCCGACCCGGGGTCAGCGCCGTCCATCCGAGCGCCACGGCGTAGCTCCCGAACGGCGCGTCCTCCGGCACCGGGGCGGAGGCCACCGTGGAGAGTGGCAACACGTCCGAGACGATCGGACCGTGCACCGTCGAACGGACCGTCAGGTGGACGTCCGCACCGCCGTTGACCTTGATGGTCTCGGTGCGCTCGTGGAG
Organism: Pseudomonadota bacterium; assembly: GCA_021833345.1. Taxonomy (GTDB): domain Bacteria; phylum Actinomycetota; class Actinomycetes; order Actinomycetales; family Cellulomonadaceae; genus JAJDFX01. The sequence continues at coordinate 6,201 of JAKBFW010000059.1, forward strand.
CGGCACCTGGGCGCCGTCACGCAGATAGGTGGTGGCGCCGACCCGCTCGAGGAAGAAGTCCGTCACGTCGGCGCCGAGGTTCGTCAGGCCCCAGGCGAGCAGGCCGTTGTGCCCGATGATCACGCCGGGCAGCCCCGCGAACGAGAACCCGCTGACGTCGAACGGGCAGGCCGTCGTCACGTCGCGGCACTGCAGCGACACCTGGGCCCAGACCCCCGGCGCGGAGATCGCCAGGTGCGGGTCGTTCGCCAGGATCGGGGACCCGGTCGCGGTGTGGGCACCGGAGACGACCCACGAGTTCGAGCCGACCCCGTCGCCCCGCCCGACCAGGTGCGGCACGGCGGCGAGTGCCCGGGTCGCCGAGGCGATCGCCGCCTGGAGGTCGGGGGCGGCGAGGTCCGGCCCCGACGTCGTCGCGTGCGCCGTGGTGGTCGCGCTCATGGCGTGCGCGGCGACGATCGGCTGGTTGCGGTCGTACGGGTACGGCGGGAAGAGCTCGTCCACCCGCGCGACGTCGCGGATCGAGCTGAACGTGGCCGCGCGCGCGAGCTCCTCGTCGTAGTTGCCGCGCAGGTCCCAGGCCATCGCCTTGAGCCATGCGAGCGAGTCCACGGGTGACCACGGCTCCGGCCGGGACACGTTCACCTGCAGCCCGAGCACCGTGTACTCGACCGCGAGAGACGCGGTGCTGCGCGAGTCGAGGTAGGCGTTCACGCCGTCGGCGTAGGCCTGGAGATAGGCCCGGGTGGCCGGCGCGAGCAACGGAAGCTCCTGCTCGGCGACCCGCCGCCACCCGAACGTGCGGATCACCTTGTCTGCCGCGAGCGCGTCCGCGTTGACCCCGACGAGCTCGGAGAGTCGACCGGCGGTGACGTGCCGGCGGTAGTCCATCTCGAAGAAGCGGTCCTGCGCCTGCACGTACCCCTGTGCCCGGAAGAGGTCCGCCGGGGTGCTGGCCGAGATGTACGGCACGCCGCGGTCGTCGCGGGTGACGGTCGCGTCGGCGCTCAGCCCTGCCAGGGTCAGGGTGCCCGCCGTCTGCGGCAACGGCCGCCTGATCACGATCGTCGCGACCGCGACCCCGCCCACGAGGACGAGGACGACGAGGCCGGAGACGACGGCGAGAGTCAGTCGGAGCGCGCGTCGACGGGTCACCCGGCGAGAGTATCCGCTCGGCGTCACCCGACGTCCGACCCGGGCGGGGCCGGTGACGGACCGGATCTCGACCCGGCGGCGGGGAATGCCGGGCCACCCGGGTATCGTTGGCACTCGGAGAGAAGGAGTGCCAGGACGTCGCCCAGCGCGGCAGCACCGCGCGAACCACCGCCCCGGCACCCGCCGCACCGTGCAAGGAGGAACCCCGTGCCCACCTACGCCTACGCGTGCACCGCCTGCGAGCACCGCTTCGACGTGCAGCAGTCGTTCACCGACGACGCGCTCACCGTCTGCCCCGAGTGCGACGGCCGCCTGCGCAAGGTCTTCGCGAGCGTCGGCGTGGTCTTCAAGGGTTCCGGCTTCTACCGCAACGATGCCCGTGCGGGCGCCCTGACCGCGAACAGCGCCACGAAGGGCACGCGCGCGTCCGACGGCGGAACGAGCCCGTCCTCCGGTTCGGGCGACTCCGCCGGCACCACGTCGAGCCCGTCGACGGTCGGGTCGTCGGCGACCGGCTCCGGCGACTCACGCGCAGGATCCGGGTCGTCGGGCACGTCCGGCACGCCAAGCGCGTCGACCGCCAAGGTCGCCGCCGGAGCGGCAGCGAGCTGACCACAGGCGCTCTGCATCGCGGAGCCCTCCCCAGCACCGCACCATCGACCGACCCGCCCGTCTGACGGTCCCTCACCATCGCGGGGTGACCTCCCCCACGCCGTCTCGCCGGCCGACCCGCCCCACCCGTCGACGGCTCCCGCTCCGCTGGCGCGCCCGACTGTGGCGGAGCCGATTCCTCGTCGCCGCAGCGGCCCTGGCGGTGACGTGCGGCATCGTGGTCGACCAGCTCGCTCCACCGCCCGAACCGACCAGGGCGGTGGTCGTCGCCCGTCACGCGCTGGCGGCGGGGACCGAGCTCGCGGCGGTCGACGTACGCATCATGCAGGTGCCCGGAGACGCCGTGCCAGCCGCCGCCCACGCCACCGTCGCGGAGGTTCTCGGCCACGCACTCGCGATCGCGATCCCGGCCGGTCTCGCCGTCGTCGACCCGCTCCTCGCCGACGGCGCGCCGGAGGGCCCACCGGGCACCGTCGTGGTTCCCGTGCGGTTCGCCGACCTGGGCGTCAGGTCCCTGGTGCACATCGGCGACCGGGTCGACGTCCTTGCGGCCGCGGGCACCGTCGACGGTCGCGCCGGGGCCGGCGAACGCCTCGCACGGGGAGCACTGGTGCTGCGGATCGTGGCGGACGTCGACGGCGTCGCATCGCCGCGCCTGCTCGGCGCAAGCGGCGACGGCACGTCTCCGGTGGTCCTGCTCGCGGTCACGCCCGACGAGGCGACCGGACTCACCGGCGCGGTCGGTTGGGCGAGCCTCAGCCCGGTGTTTGTGCAATGATCCAAGGCGGCCAGCCCGACCGGTCCGACAGACTCCGGAGGACACAGGATGCGCGACGCTCTCAACGGCTTCAAGACGTTCCTCATGCGGGGCAACGTCCTCGACCTGGCAGTGGCGGTCGTGATCGGCACCGCCTTCACGGCCGTCGTCAAGGCGCTCGTGACCTTCATCATCACCCCGATGGTCGGGATGATCTTCGGCAAGGCGAGCCTCGCGAAGGTGTGGGACATCGGGCCGTTCAACAACGCCACGATCTCCGTCGGCGGGTTCCTCGACGCCGTGCTCCAGTTCCTCTTCGTCGCGACGGCCGTCTACTTCTTCATCGTCCTGCCGGTCAAGGCGATCAACGACCGTCGCGCGAGGGGGATCGAGCCGGTCAACCCCTCGCCTGAACCGCCCACGGAGGACATCCTGCTGCTGACGGAGATCCGTGACCTGCTCGCCCAGCGCAACGCCGGTGGCACCGGCAGCCCGACGGGCCCCGCAGGGCCGACGATCATCCCCTGACGAGGTCTCGACGGCGGCACCGCGAGGACCGTCGGACGACGTGCACCGCATCAGCGCACAGCGTCGTGCGCGCAGGGCCCGGTCTCCAGGTGGAGGTCGGGTCCTGTCATGTCAGGCACCGGAAGCGGTCGCGCCCGGGCGTCGCTGCGGTGGCGGTCCCACGCGGCTCGTCGGGTGCGCCGACTCAGCGCACCGCCCGACGGTCGACGGACGTCACCAGTGCGGGGGGACGTCGCGCCTGAGTCGGTCGTCGTTCGAGTCCGACCCGTCGCCCCAGCCGAGGTCGGAGTCGTCGGCGCTCCGCTCCGGGATCACCGGGGTGTCGTCCGGCACCCGGTGCCGAGGACGGCGTGCCGCCGGGGACATGGTGGTACCCCCCTCGCGCTCTCCGGCACGCGCGTCGTCGGTCGACGCACGCTGCTCCTCAGGCAGGGGGGAGAGGTCTACGTCGCCCGATCGAGCGGCACGGGCGTCCGGTTCCGCCGCCGCTGAGCCGGAGGTGATCGCGTCGCTCATTCGAGGGCACGGCGAACGGCCGCACCGATCACCGCGTCGACGTGGGCGTTGCGCCGGGTGACGCCGAGGTCGGCGCGCAGTGCGCGAGCGAGCTGTTCCCG
>JAKBFW010000059.1:9969-16250 GCA_021833345.1 Pseudomonadota bacterium
CCCGTAGTCGACCTCGACCGTCAGCCCGTGCCGCCACAGCCGCTCCGCGAGGTCCAGGACCAGGCGGTCCACCCCGTCGTCCGGAGATATCGTCCCTGCCACGCCCTGGCTCACGCGCCGCATGGCCGGGGCTTCGGGAGGATCCGCCGTCGCCCCGCGGGCCGCTGCGAACACGAGGAGGTCCGCGAGCAGTCGCGACCCGGGACCGCGCAGACGCTCGGGGTCGAGGTCGTCCGCTCCGAAGCAGGAGACGACCCCGAGACGGTGCCGCGTCGCACCGAGCGCATCGAGCAGGAGAGCCTCGCCACCGGGGCCGCTGAGCGGACCGAACCGGTGTAGGACCCGGCCGTGCGGCGTCCGGCCGAAGCCCACCGACAGAACGACCGCGTCGCGTCGAAGACCGGCGACACCCGCCAGGTCGGCGACCACGAAGGGCTCCGGGCGGCCCGCGTCGAAGAACGCGGCAAGCGCCGGGTTGTTCCGGACCTCGGCGAGCACGGCCTCCCGGACGTGGTCCGCGTGCACCGACGAGGGGGTGATGACCGCGAGCGACTCGTCCGGGTTGGTCAACGCGTGCGTGATCACGAGGTCCACGACGTGGTCGACCTCGGCACGCGTGCTGTCGACCGAACCCGACACGGCGTCGGGCATCCCGGTGCCGGGCACCAGGTCAAGTCGTACCAGGGGTTCGGACCGCGGCAACGGCGTCGGCGACAGAACACCCTCGTAGCCGTGATCCGCGAGGAACGCGGTGAGGTACGGGTCTCGGCGCGTCGCGTCGGCGCGCAGCGCGACGCGCGGCAGCACGGCGGCAAGCTCGCGGACGGCAGAACCCGACGCGCAGCGCGCGTCCCCGACGACGACGACCTGCCGGCCACGGGCGATCGCCGCGAGCGCGACCTCGAGCGGAAGGTGCTGGACCGCGTCCAGCACCACGACGTCGACCGTGCGGTTCGCGGGGAGGACCTGTGGCACGAGCATCGGTGCCGCCATGAGCACCGGGCGGAGGCGCCGCACCAGGTCTGGGTAGCGCGTCACGGTCTCACGCAGACTGGTCAGACGTTCCTCGACGAGCTCGGCGAACAGTGCCTCCGCCTGCTCGCGATGGTTCCGGAGAGCCAGCGCGACCTGCGCGATGACCGCGTTCCGGACGGGGGCCGCGAGACCGGCGACGTGTGCCCGATCGAGCTCCTGGTACTCGGACGCGAGTCGGCCGAGGGCGTTGCCGTCATACCCCGCGAGAGCAGGGTCCGCCGAGAGTATCTGCTCGAAGACGCCGCTCCACCAGGCGAGCTCGAGCTCGACGCCGACCATCGCCACCTCGACATGGCGCCGACCGAGGTCGTCGAGGAGGTCGCCGAGCCCGGCGGACCGCAACGAGTGCACGAGCGCGGTGCGTTGCGGCAGGGTCGTCAGAGCGACGCGATCCGAGTGCAGCCGCCGCAGCCGGTCGAGCAGCGCGTCGAGCGGGAGCTCCTGGAGGTTCGCCCCCTCAGGAGTCGCAGCCAGCACGGGTTCGAGGGCGTCGAGCGTGGCGACCACGTCGCGGCACTCCGCCTCGATCGCGGCGAGCCCCTCCGGCAGCCGGGGCCACCCACCTGCCGGGCAGTGCGCCTGCCACACGCTGCGTTGCGCCTGGACCTCGACGAGAGCCGTGTGCAGGTCGACGACCGGACGACCGGGCCGCACCATGTCCTTCGCCTGACGGCGCAGGCGCCGTCTCACCACACGACCCATCTCGACGCCGTGCGCCTGCCGCCATGCCTTCGTGGCGGTCGCAGCGACGAGGTCGGACGCCGTCCGCTCGAAGATCATGGGCTGGAACGTGTCGAGCGCACCACGGATGCCCGCGAGCATGCGCAGCTGCTCCGCCCAGGCGTGCACCGTCGTCGCGACCGACAACCCGGTGGCCTCGGCGACGTGCGCGATCCGGGCCGACAGCGTCGGCAGGCCGGCGGTCACGAGTGCCTCGATCTGCGCCAGCGTCCTCGCGGCGTCGACATCGGTGCGCAGGTCCGCGCCGTACCACGGGGTGTCCCCGGGCCGGACGGTGAACGCACCGAGAGCGGCGGCTCGGGCGAGGTCGCCGGCGAGAGCCTCGCGGCGCTCGCGATCCATCACCCGTGCGACGTCGGGTGCGAGCCGCACGGTGGTGCTGGGGGCCGGGCGCGTCGACGAGAGCTGGGCGAGTGCCTGCAGCGCGTCGTATGCGGACGCGCCCCATGGGAAGCGCTGGAGGTGCAGTGCGCTCACATAGCCCCGGAGCTGCTCCCGGCGTGCGACGAGGTCGCGCCGCAGGGCCGCGGTGGACCCGGCGTCGACGGCGGTCGCCTCCAACGTCATCGCACCGAGGAGCCGGCGCGCCGCGGCCGTGCGCCAGCCGGCGTCAGGAGCGACGTCGAGCACGAGGTCGTCCAGGCCGAGCTCCTCCATGCGGCTCGCGACGGCGGCTGCCGCACGACGATGACCAGGGACGTAGAGCACGCTCCGGCCGTGCGCGGCCGCATCGGACACCACGGCTGCGACGGTGCCCGGGACGTCGCAGCCGGCCGGGGCGTCGATGAACAGGTGCGCACCGGTGGCCAGGACGTCGAGGACGTGCTGCTGCGCGGCGTCGAGGTCGCCGACCCCGCGCTCGGCGTCGGGGTCCCGATCCCCACGGACGCGCTCGGGCAGCGGGGCCTGCAACGCCACCTGGCACTCGTGGTCGCCGGCGAGAGCAGCGACGACCTCGTGACGATCGAGGGTGCCGGCAAGCTGGTCGAGATCGTCGACGAGCACCTGACCCGGGTGCACGAAGGTCCCGACCACGAGCCGTTCGACGAGCTCGAAGTCCTCGAGGATCGCCTCGCCCAGGGCGTTGAGCCGATCGAGCGCGGTCCGGGGATCGAAACCCGACCCTGCGAACGCACCGCGCGCGAGCGCGGCCGGGTCGAGCAGGGCGCCGCGGCTCCGCAGGGCACGCGCCAGCACGGGGTTGACCTCGAGCGACGGCTCGAGGCCCAGCTCGTAGTCGCTTCCACCGCTGCCACGCGCGAGCAGCGCGACGGGCCGCAGGAGCACGGGTGCGCGGACCGTCCGGACCGCCAGAGGCGGCGCCGAACGCTCCGGAACCTGCTGCTGCGACGTGATCGCGGGGAGCTGGGTGGAGATCGTGGGAGCGCCACGCTGGCCCGGGACCGTCTCATCCGACGGCGTGGACGGCGCCGGCGCCTCCCGTGTCACCGACGCGAGCGCGGCGACGTCATCGGCACCGTGCTCACCGGCGTTGCGCTCGACCCAGGTGGCGACGCCGATCGCGAGGTAGGTGGGGGCGATCCCGTACCGCTGGGCGTACTGCTCGGCGCGCGCTCCGACGGCACGCGCGCGGCGCTTCGCGGTCGCGAGCGCGGCGCCCTCCCGAACGAGGTTGGACAGTCGCGTCTCCCGGCCGGCGAAGAGCTGGGCGATGCCCGAGGGGTGCGCCGCGGACAGATCCAGAGCGGCCTCGCCGAGGAGGTCCACGTCGCTCAGGGTCGAGCCGCCGGCCGCCTCCACGAGGGCCGAGCGCCAGCCTGCGACGGCCCCGTCCACGACGTCGACCGTCGACGGGGAGACGACGACCACGGGAGGCGCGACGGGAGCACCGTCCGAGGGCACGGACGGGCGCCCGTCGGCTCCCGAACCTGGGGTGCGGGAGGGGACGATCACGCTTGGCACGCTAGTCGTGATCGGGCGCGGCGCTCGCGGTGGCACGCCGACACGCCGGGTTTTCTCCGGGTGTGCCAGGTGATTCCAGGCCCCGGGGCGAGTGGTCAGCCGGGCCAGACGTGGAGACAGTGCGCACCGCGCAGGGGGCAGGCGATGCGCACTGTCAGGTACGAGTGTGACTGCTCCGCCCGGTGTTGGTCAAACGTCCAGGCTGAGCCGTTTGGGTGAACTTGCTCCGGTTCGTCCGCCTTCGACGACGAGAGCGTGAGCTGGCCCGCTCGGCGCGCACCGGCGAGACTCGAGCCCGAGCTCACCGTCCGCGACGGAACGCCCGCAGCACCGCGTCGTGGATCGTGACCTCGCGCCCCTCGGGGTCGGTCGCCGTCCGCCCGGGCGTCGCGTTGGTGACGATCTCCCACCGCTCCGGATCCAGCAGGGCCGCGACCTCGTCCCCCGTGTAGAGCACTCCCGGGCGCGGCGGACGTCCGATCGTGGTCTGCAGGTCCGACGGGTGGTGCCCGACGACGAGCAGGGACCCGCCAGGGGCCACCGACTCGCTCAGGCGCCGGAACAGAGCCTCGCGGGGCTCTTGCGGAAGATGCATGTACTGGGCCGAGACGAGGTCGTAGACCTCGCGGCCGGGCTCCCAGGTCGTGAGATCGGCGTGCGTCCAGGTGATCCTGCCGGCGATGTCCGCTCCGACGCGCGCGGCGCTCTCCGCGCCTCGCTCGAGCGCGACCGCGGACAGGTCGACCGCGGTGACCTGCCAGCCCTGCTGGGCGAGCCAGATCGCGTCGGCGCCCTCGCCCGACCCGACGTCCAACGCCGCGCCCACGCGCAGGCCGGACGCCTCGCCGACCAGGTGGCGGTTGGGCTCACCGCTCCAGATGGCTGGACGCGACCGGTAGCGGTCGTCCCAGAACGCCTGACCGGACAGCTCGGGCATGCCGGCTCCCTTTCCCCTCGCGACGACGTTCACCGTGCGGAGCTCAGCCGCGCAGAACGGCGACCCCGCGCGGGTCAGCATGTCAGATCCGGCTGAAGGCACCGTCGAGCGCACGGTGCGCCGTCGCGGGATCGAGGCCGAGCTGGCGCGCAACCACCGCGAGTGAGTCGGCGGCGGACGTCAGGTCGTCCGCCGAGGCGGTCGCCTGCGTGCTGTCCAGCACGATGGTGCCGTGGCGCCCGGCGGACGCGACCAGCCCGTCCCGTGCGAGCGCGTCGTAGACCTTGTTGACCGTTCCGCGTGCGAGCCCGAGGTCGGTCGCGAGGTGGCGGATCGGCGGGAGCTTCATGCCGGCGCCGAGCTGGCCGGAGGTGATCAGCCGCGCGATCTGGGAGCGGAGCTGCTCGAAGACCGGCACGGGCGAGCGCGAGTCGACGTGGACGATCACGACGGCGAGCCGCGCCACCGGCGCGGGGGTCGGGGCGAGGCCCGGTGCAGCAGGACGATCGCGGTCAGGGCGCCACCGAGGACCACCACCGCCCGGGCGGCAGCCACCGGCGCGGCGTGGGGCCCGGGAGTGATCGCCAGGACCCAGGCGGCGACCAGCACGGCCGACGCGAGCTGGAGCCGCGCGACGGACCCGCCGGCGAACTCCCGGATCCTCGTGTCGACGGTCCGCGCGCCCTCGGACAGGACGGGCCGTCGCCGCCCGACGATCGCCGCCCGGGTCGCCTCGGAGAGGGTGGCGGGAACAAGACCCGCGAGCGCGACGGACAAGAGGAGGGGGCCCCGACCGGTCACAGCGGACAGGACGCCGCCGAGCAGCGCGGTGCCGGCGAGGAGTCGGGCCACCCGGACGAGGTCGGGTCGTGCGGCCGGCGGATGCTCGGCGAGGGAGGCGCTCACGGTCGACGACCTCGGTTCGCTGAGACGAAAGCTCTCGGCGGAGAGGGCGCCGAGCAGCACCCCGGCGATGCCGCAGATCAGCAGGTCCGCGAACGGGTCGCCCTGACCGATCCCGATCCGGACCGCGCTCTCGTACCGGATCCCGACGACGACGGCGACGCAGAGCCCGAAGAGGCCACCAGCGATCCGGTGCCGGCGGTGCCGCACCAGGTACCGCGCGTAGACCTCGGCCTCGTCCGAGGTCGGGACGACGCCACCGGCGATCCACTCGACGTCCCGCGCCGAGACATCGGTGCCGACGACCCGCAGGACCACGACGAGCACCACGAGTGCGAGGAGCACGATGATCGGGACGAATCGAGCCACCACCGAGACTCCTCCAGTTTGTCCTATTGGCATGGTACGTTGAGCCAATGACCCGGTCAACCGCGACCGCCCCGGTGCCGGACCCGACCCTGCTCACGCTGATCCCCCGCCCGTCCCGCAGGCGGAACGCGGTCCTCGCCGTCGCCGCCGTGGTCGTCCTCGTCGGGTTGTGGTTCTCGCCGGACCTGCTGCGGCCGTCGGTGAGGGGGTCCGCCGGGGGCGGCTCGACCGGCCCCGTCAGCGCCCACGAGGTCAGGTCCGCGATCGATCTGGACCCGCACGGCTGGCCGTGGTTCACGATCGAGTCCGTCGCCGACTTGCCCGGCGCGACCGTCGAGGACGCCTGGGTGACCCCTCGGGACGCCCAACCCGC
>JAKBFW010000060.1 GCA_021833345.1 Pseudomonadota bacterium
AGACGCCGATGAACACGTCGGCGCCGGCGAGTGCCGCCCGCAGCGTGCCGGTCACGCCGCGCGGGTTCGTGATGGCGGCGGTGCGCGCGAGCTGCTCGGTCAGGCCCGGCCGGCCGGCGTAGATCACGCCGTCGATGTCGGCGACGACCACGTCCGTCGCCCCGGCCGCGAGCAGCAGGGTCAGGACGGCCGTCCCGGCGGCACCGGCGCCGGACATCACGATCCGGACGTCGGGCAGGTCCTTCTCGACGACCTTGAGCGCGTTGGTCAACGCGGCGAGCGCCACGATCGCCGTGCCGTGCTGGTCGTCGTGGAACACCGGGATGTCGAGCCGCTCGCGCAGCCGGCGTTCGATCTCGAAGCACCGGGGAGCGGAGATGTCCTCGAGGTTGATCCCCGCGAACACCGGGGCGATCGCACAGACGGTCTCGACGATCTGGTCGACGTCGGTCGTGTCGAGGGCGATCGGGAACGCGTCGATGTCGGCGAACCGCTTGAAGAGCACGGCCTTGCCCTCCATGACCGGCAGCGCGGCCAGCGGGCCGAGGTCGCCGAGGCCGAGCACGGCGGTGCCGTCGGTCACGACGGCGATCGTGTTGCGCTTGATCGTCAGCCGGCGGGCGTCCTCCGGTCGGGCCGCGATGGCCTCGCAGATCCGCGCGACGCCCGGTGTGTAGACCATCGACAGGTCGTCCCGGTTGCGCAGCGGCACCTTCGACTCGATCGAGAGCTTGCCGCCGAGGTGCAGCAGGAACGTGCGGTCGCTGACACGCTCGACGACGACGCCCGGGTGCGCCCGGAGCGCGGTGACGATCGCGTTGGCGTGCTCCTCGCCGCGCGTCGCGCACGTGACGTCGACGGTGATGCGCTCGTGGCCGGAGGCCGTGACGTCGAGAGCTGTGACGATCCCTCCGCTCTGCTCGATCGAGGTCGTGAGCTCGGACACGGCGGTGGGCCGGGCCTCGACCTGCATGCGGACGGTGATCGACGATGACACGCTCGGCGCAGAGGGCATGAACCCATTCTTGACCACCTAGGGCGAAAGTCCCGGCTGCACGGCTCCGGCGTGCTTCGCCCCACGCCGCCGTACGCTCAGCCCCGTGACCGCCGACCCGCTGCTCGCTCTCGCCGACCTGCCGGGTGTGCGTGCGGCGATCGACGACGCCCGGTCCGCGTGCGAGCGGCTGCGTTGGCACGAGGCGTTCCGCCGGCGGGGGCGCGAGGCGCGCGCGGAGTCCGGGATACGCGCCGCCCGCGCGAGCGCCGAGCTCGAGGGCGCGCGGGTCCCCGTGGCCCGGGTGCGTGCGATGGCCGTCGGTGGGCCGGGAACGGGGAGCGCCGACGCGCTCGTCCACGGAGCGCTCCAGGCGCAGGTGGTCGTCGAGTCGCTGATGCCCGAGCTGGGCGCCCGGTCCGCACCGCTGCTCCCCCCGTTCGCCCAGCTGCTCGCGACGATCCACCGCGCCGCGACCGCCGGGTGGCTCGACGCAGGCTCGGTCGGCCGTCTCCGTTCGCACCACATCCCCGACGACCTCCGCGGACTGGGTGCCGCACCGCCGGCGTCCGATGTCGCCGGCCGGCTCGAGCTCCTCGGGCGCGTCGTCGACCGTTCGCGAGCTCCCGCGCTCGTCGTCGCGGCCGTCGCGCACGGTGAGCTGATGGTGCTGCGCCCGTTCCAGGCCGGGAACGGGACGGTCGCGCGGGCGCTCTTCCGGCTGCTGCTCACCCGTGGCGGCCTCGACCCGACCGGTTGCGTGCTCGCGGACGAGGTCTGGGCCGCCGCGCCGAACCCGTACCTGGCCGCGGCGGCGCGGTTCGCGACCGGCACGCCCGACGACATGGCGGCCTGGCTTCGCACGTGCGCCGACGGCGTCGCCTCCGGTGCGGATCGGGCGGTCGCGGTCGCGGACGCGGTCAGGGCTGGGCGGCTCGACTGAGACACCAGCGGGGACGCAGAAGAGCTGGGACGCAGGACAACGGCGCCCAGGAGGGCGCCGTTGCCTGACGAACGGTCGAGGGGTATCAGGCGTGCAGCTGCGCTGCCGCGACGGGACCAGCCCGGTCGGCAGGTCCTATGCGTGGACCGTTCGCGCGTGGGTTCCCTCGACTCATTCAGTTGTCACTCCTTGGTACTCCCCTTGCGCTCGAAAGGGAAGAGGCCGGGGCTCGGCTCGCGGCGGTGGCTCGACCGCCTCCCGTCAGGCCGGGCGGTCCCGGTACCACTGCGCGACACGCCAGGCGACGAGTGTCGCGGCCGCCAGCACGGCGACGGTGCCGACCGTGAGGACCGGCGCCGTCGGGTGGATCCGTGCGCGCAGCGAGACCGGTCGGCTGAAGGTCAGCACGGTCCAACCGTTCTCGGCCGCCGCCCGGCGAAGTCCGCGGTCCGGGTTGACGGCGAACCCGTGCCCCACGGCCGAGAGCATCGGCGTGTCGGTGATCGAGTCCGAGTACGCGTAGCTGGCACCCAGGTCGTAACCGCGCTCGGCCGCGATCTCGCGGATCGCCTCCGCCTTCTTCTCGCCGTAGGCGTAGAAGTCGATCTCGCCGGTGTAGCGCCCGTCCTCGACGCTCATCCGGCTCGCGATGACGTGGTCGGCGCCGAGCATCGCCGCGATCGGGGCGACGACCTCCGAACCCGACGCGGACACGATCACGACGTCGTGACCGGCCGCGTGGTGGTCCTCGATCAGTGTCACGGCCTCGGCGTACACGGTCGGGTCGATGGACTGGTGCAGCGTCTCGGCGACGATCGCGGAGACCTGTGCGACGTCCCACCCGGTGACCATCGAGGACAGGTGGGCCCTCAACCGCTCGGTCTGGTCGGCGTCGGCGCCACCGACGAGGTAGAGGAACTGCGCGTACGCGGTGCGGAGCACGTCGCGGCGGGTGATGAGTCCTCCGGCGAGGAACGGGCGCGAGAACGCCACCGCCGAGGACGTCGCGATGATCGTCTTGTCGAGGTCGAAGAACGCGGCCGCGGTGGGTCGTCGAACCGTGCTGCTGCTCACCGGGCCTCCTGGGGGTGTCGATCGAGCCGAGCCTAACCACGACGGGCGCGCAGGGAACGGTCTGCGGTCTGAGAAGACCACACGTGCCTGTTTCACCTGGATCTGCACAGCTGCGCAGCGGCCGAGTCACCGGTGGCGGCTGCCGTTGCCAGCATCGGGGACATGGGGCGAGTCATCGGGATCGTGGGCGCGCGCGGCGGAGCGGGTGCCTCGCTGCTCGCGGCGTCGCTGGCGGTCGAGTACGCGCTGGTCGGGGACCGCTCGGGGCCCGGTCGTGCCGCGGTCGTCGACCTCTCGCGCGGCGCAGGGCTGGACGTCCTCCTCGGCATCGAGGAGCTGCCCGGTGCGCGCTGGCCGGACCTTCATCAGGCCCGCGGGTCGGTCGACGGCGCCGAGCTGCGGGCCGTCCTGCCGACCTGGCGCGAGGTGGGGATCCTCAGCACCGATCGCGAACGGCCGCGACCGACACCGGTCGACGTGATCGGCGACGTCCTCGACGCCCTCACCGCCGTCCACGACGTCGTGGTGCTCGACCTCGACCGTGCCGACCTGCTCGGGGCGGAGCCGCACCCCGCGGTGGGGCGGTGCGCGACGGTCCTTCTCGTCGCGCCGCTGGACCTGCGGGCCGTCGCCGGCGGTGTCGCGCTGCGCGGCGTGCTCGACGTGCAGGTCGGCGACGTCCGGCTCGTCCTGCGAGGCCCGTCGCCCGGTGGTCTCGGCGCGTCGGAGGTCGCGCACGTCCTCGGTCTCCCGCTCGCGGGGTCGCTCCCGTACCGTCGGCGCCTGGACGCGGCGGTCGAGGCCGGGCTCGGGCCGCCGCATCGCGGGGCGTACGCGAGAGCGGTGCGTCGACTCGCCCGGGAGCTCGGGTGAGTCCGACCGCGACGACCGGACCGGTGCCCCGGTCGGCGGAGCCGACGTCGGCCGCGCTCGTCGAGGCGGTCCGTGCACGACTGGCCACCCGGTCGACCCCGCCGACCGACGACGACGTCCGCGCCGTCGCGCGCCAGTGCGGAGCCCTGCTGGGTAGCACCGCTCTCGCTGAGGTCAGCCGATCGGTGCGGGCGGAGATCCTCGGCGCCGGACCGTTGCAGCGGCTGCTCGAGGACCCGGACGTCACCGACGTGCTCGTGAACGGGCCCCGCGAGGTGTGGCTCGACCGGGGGCGCGGCCTCGAGCGGACATCGGTCGACCTCGGTACGCCGCCGATGGTGCGCGCCCTCGCCGTGAGGTTGGCGGCTGCAGGCGGCCAACGGCTCGACGACGCGAGCCCGCTCGTCGATGCCCGGCTCCCCGACGGCACCCGGCTGCACGCGGTGCTGCCGCCGGTCGGTGGGAGCTGTGCGCTGCTGTCCCTCCGGGTGGTGCGCACGCGTGCGCTCCGACTGGCCGACTGGGTGGACGGTGGAGCGTTCCCCGCGGAGGTCGGCGCCCTGCTCGAAGGGCTCGTGCGTGCGCGGGCCAACCTCCTGGTCACCGGTGCCACCGGGAGTGGGAAGACCACGCTCCTGTCGACCCTCCTCTCATCGGTGCCGGTCGACGAGCGCGTCGTGTGCATCGAGGAGTCGGGCGAGCTCGCGCCGGACCACCCCCACGTCGTGCGCCTCGTGGTGCGTCGCGCGAACGTCGAGGGCGCCGGAGAGGTGGGGCTGAGCGACCTCGTCCGGCACGCGATGCGCATGCGGCCCGACCGTCTGGTGCTCGGGGAGTGCCGCGGCGCCGAGGTCACCGACGTGCTCGCCGCCCTCAACACGGGGCACGACGGCGGCTGCGCGACGCTGCACGTGAACCGGCCCGGTGACGTCCCGGCCCGGCTGACCGCGCTGGCCGCCCTCGCAGGCATGGATCGGCACGCGGTCGCGGCGCAGGCGGCCAGCGCGCTGGACGCCGTGCTCCATCTCCGACGGGATGGCGCCCGGCGTGTCCTGACCGAGATCGCGGTCGTCGGGCGGACCGCCGAGGGGGAGCTGAGCGTGGTCCCCGCCCTGAGCAGGGACGCCTGCGGGCAGCTCGTCCGGGGACCCGGGTGGCGCGAGCTCGTCGCCCGGTCCGGCGTCGAGGCGGTCGCCGACCGGTACGGCCCGCCGTGAACGCGGCGGGCGCGGTCCTCGGCCTCGGCATCGCGGTCGCGCTGGTGCTGATGGTGGCCCGATGGGCGGGTGGCGGACGGATCGCCGGGATCGTGCCCGGCGCCGGATCGACGGACCAGCACGTAGGTCGCGCCGAGGAGGAGCTCGCGGGCGGCGCTCCCGGTCGGGGACCGGCTCGCGACGGGACACGTCTCGTGGTCGACGTCGCGACGGCCGTCCGTGCGGGCAGCGCGCCCGATCGGGCCTGGACGGCGGCGGGGATCGCGTGCGGGGCGACCGGTGTGCCGGCGCTCGCCGACGTGATCGGTGCCGGGATCCGTCCGGCCGACGCGCGGGCGGTCGTCTCCGGCTGCCGCCTCGCCCACCAGCTGGGCGCTCCGCTCGCGCCGGTCCTCGAAGGGATCGGCGTGCTGCTCGACGAACAGGCGGAGCTGGCCGGTGAGCGCGCGGTGACCGCCGCGGGCCCGCGGAGCAGCATCCGCGTGATGACGTGGCTACCGCTGGCATGCATCGGCGTGGGGGTCGCCATGGGCGCGGATCCCGTGCACGTCATGCTCGCCGGCGGCCCGGGCCGCGTGGCGCTCGCTTCGGGTGCCCTCCTCCTCTCGGCTGGCCACCGGTGGGCGCGGGCGCTCGTCCGGTCGGCGGAACGGGCGGGGCGAGCGTGACGCCCGACGCGTGCACGCTCGGGGCGGTCGTGGGCGCGGTCCTGGCCTCGGCTCTGACCGCGGCGGCACCGTGGCGTCTCGTCGGTGGCGAGGCACGCCTCGATCGCGTGACGGGGTGCTCGGGCGGGCGTCGGGGGTCGAGCGGGTCCGCCGCCGGCGCCAGGGCCGG
Organism: Pseudomonadota bacterium; assembly: GCA_021833345.1. GTDB lineage: Bacteria > Actinomycetota > Actinomycetes > Actinomycetales > Cellulomonadaceae > JAJDFX01. The sequence continues at coordinate 5,939 of JAKBFW010000060.1, forward strand.
AACGGCCGACGCGGCGGGTCGGCGTCGTCGTGGTCGCCGCGCGGCGGGCCGGCGCGCGCATGAGGACCGGATCGACGTGCTCGCCGTCCTCGCGCTGCTCGACGCCGCTCTCGGGTCGGGGGCGAGCGTGACGCGATCGTTGACGGGAGTCGGCGAGGCTCTCGGCGAGGACGATGGTCGCGCGTTGCGGACGGTCGGTGCGGCCTTGACGTTCGGCTCCGTGTGGGAGGCGGCGTGGGCTGGCCTGCCGCCTCATCTGGCGCCGGTGCGCGACTGCCTGCACGACAGCTGGGTCACCGGGTCGGCGGCCGGTCCGATCATCCGCGCGGCGGCCGCGCAGGTCCGGCGTCGGCGCCGCCGGGAGGCGCGTGAGGCGTCCGCGCGTCTCGCGGTGCGGCTGGTGCTGCCGCTCGGGCTGTGCTTCCTTCCTGCGTGCCTGCTCCTCGGCCTGGTCCCGATCGTGCTCTCGTTCGCCGGCGACCTGTGGTGACGACCCGACCTGCCCGATCGGGGATGGCCCGGCTTCCACAGGGACCGGGACCGCCGAACGGACCGCGCGGCGCACCGGAGAAGCGTGGACGTCCCACGCGGTCGTCGATCCGTCGCCGCGGGATCGCACGAGATCCGATCGCGCGTGCGCGTCGATCGGCCGACACAGGAGGACCGATGCGTTCACACCTCAGGAGCACGTTCACCCGTACGTTCCCGCGCGGCCTCGCCGGGCCGGACGACGGCATGGCGACGACCGAGTACGCGATCGCGACGGTCGCTGCAGCGGGCTTCGCGGGCCTCCTGGTCGTCATCCTGCGATCGGCTGAGGTCCGCGGGCTGCTGACGGGGCTCGTGCGGTCAGCCTTGACGCTGTGACTCCCCCATCCGTGCCGAGGGAGCTGACGGCGACCCGGCGCTCGACGCCGGGCGACGACCGGGGGACCGCCACGGTCGAGCTCGCGATCGCCCTGCCGGCTGTCGTCGCCGTGCTCGGCGCCGTGCTCGCGGTCGGCGTGGCCGCCGCGGCGCACCTGTCCTGCGCCGACGGCGCGCGGGCCGCGGCTCGAGAGGCCGCCCTCGGGTCGGCGGACGCCGAGGTCGTCGCCGTCGCCCAGCACGTCGCAGGACCGGGCACCACCGTCGCGATCAACCGGGACGCGGTCTGGGTGCGGGTCGAGGTCCGGCGGTCGGCGGTCGCGTGGTTCGACGGCGCCGGTGGCCCGTTCACTGCGACGGGGGCGGCGACAGCGAGGGTCGAGCCATGACGCCGGCCGCGGGTCAGGGCGACCCGCGTGCGCCGGACACTCGCGCGGCGCGGCCACACGTCGGCGCAGGACAGGTGCGCCGCGGCGCAGGGACCCCGGACCCGGAGCGTGGATCGGGCACGGTCCTCGTCCTCGCGCTCGTCGCCGCAGCGGTCACCGGGCTCCTGACGCTCTCGCTCCTCGCCTCGGCCCAGAGCGGTCGGTCGGCCGCGCAGTCCGCCGCCGACCTCGCCGCTCTCGCGGTCGCGGGGCACGTCGCCGGCGGGTCCGCCGGTGACCCGGGTCCCGTGTCGGCGGCGAGCGGTGCGGGTGGGTCCGCCGGTGACGAGCGACTCCTCGCGTCGGCGTGCGCGGTCGGACGAGCGACGGCGGAGGCGAACGGCTGTCTCCTGACGTCGTGCGACGGCCTCGGCGCAGGGGTGGTCGAGGTGACCGCGTCACGGCGCACGGTCGCCGGCGTCGCGCGCGCGGTCGCCCGCGCGGGGCCGCTGGCCGCACCGTGACGGCGGCGACCGTGTCCGGCCGACCCGTGTCCGGCCGACCCGTGCCCGACCGACCCGTGCCCGGCGCGTCCCAGGGTCAGCGGGGTGCGCGGGCGAGAACGGCGTCGAGCAGGCGGACCGCCGCGTCCTTCTCGAGCGGGTTGTTCTGGTTTCCGCACTTGGGGGACTGGACGCAGGCAGGGCAGCCGTGCGCGCACGCGCAGCCGGCGATCGCGTCCCGGGTGGCGCGCAGCCAGGTCGCACCGAGGTGGAAGCCGCGTTCCGCGAACCCGGCGCCGCCGGGGAACGCGTCGTAGACGAACACCGTCGCTCTCTCGGTGTCGACGTGGAGCGCCGTCGAGACCCCGCCGAGGTCCCAGCGGTCGCACGTCGCGAGCAACGGGAGCAGCCCGATCGATGCGTGCTCGGCGGCATGCAGCGCGCCCGGAGCGAGGTCTCCGGTCACCTGCGCCTCGTCGAGGAGCTCGGGAGGGACGGTCCACCACACCGCCATCGTGCGGAGCGTGCGCGCGGGCAGGTCGAGCGTCTCCTGCCCGAGCACCTGCAGGTCCGGGAGGCGTCGCCGCTGGTAGCTCACGACCTGCGTCGTCACCTCGACGGCCCCGAACCCCCAGGTGACGTCCCGCCACGACTCCTCGGCCCGAACCTCGCCGATCTCGATCGACGTCTGCCAGCGGGACCAGGTGCCGTAGTCGACCGACCGTCGGCTGACCAGCGCGACCGAGTCGGCCAGCACGAGCTCGTCGACGACGTAGGTCGACCCCTGGTGCACGTACACGGCGCCGGTGTGGACGGTCGCGTCCGAGGAGGCGGCGTCGACGGTGCCGAGCATGCGACCCGTCAGGGCCTCGACCACACGAACCGGGTCGCCGCCGGTCCCGCGCAGGTCGGTGAGCCGAGCGGCGCTCTCCGGGTGCGTCCAGTACCACCCGGAGGTGCGACGGCGCAGGGCTCCACGGTCGACGAGCACCCCCAGGAGGTCGAGCGTCCCCGGTCCGAACAGGTCGAGGTCCGCCTCCCGCAGCGGCAGCTCGGACGCGGCGGCGCACAGGTGGGGCGCGAGCACGTAGGGGTTCGTCGGGTCGAACACGGTGGCTTCCACCGGGACGTCGAAGATCGACTCCGGGTGGTGCACCAGGAAGGTGTCCAGCGGGTCTTCGCGCGCGACGAGCACCACCATCCCGTCGGCGCCGGCACGACCCGAGCGTCCGGCCTGCTGCCACAACGAGACCCGGGTGCCGGGCCAGCCGGCGATCAGGACCGCGTCGAGGCCCGAGATGTCGACGCCGAGCTCGAGAGCGTTGGTCGTCGCGAGCGCGCGCAACCGGCCGTCGCGGATCGCGGACTCGAGCGCGCGGCGTTCCTCGGGCAGGTACCCGCCCCGGTATGCGGCGACCCGGGTCGCCAGCCCGGGGTCGACGGCACGGAGGTGCTCCTGGGCGACGGTGGCGACGGTCTCAGCCGCCCGGCGCGAGCGCGTGAAGGCGAGCGTGCGGGCGCCGGCGACGGTCAGGTCGGTGAGGAGGTCGGCGACCTCGGCGGTCGCCGAGCGTCGGGGTGCCGCGTCGTCGGCCACCTCGGCCGCGTCGTCCCGGCCGTCCTCCGGACCGGGCACCGCCCACGGGTCGCCGGTCGGGTCCGGACGCACCCGCGGGAGCTCGGGCGGCTGCCAGAGCGCGAACGTCTTGCGACCCGCGGGAGAGCCGTCGTCGGTGACGGCGACGACGTCGTCCGGGTCGACGCCGAGGAGGCGCGCGGCGCTCATCGCGGGGTCCGCGGTGGTCGCGGAGGCGAGCAGGAACGTCGGGTGCGCGCCGTACGACCAGGCGAGACGCTGGAGCCGGCGCAGCACGGCGGCGACGTGCGCACCGAACACGCCCCGGAACGCGTGGCTCTCGTCGATCACGACGTACCTGAGCCCGCGCAGGAGCCGCACCCACCGTCGGTGGTTCGGGAGCAGCCCGACGTGCAGGTAGTCCGGGTTGGTCAGGACGACGTCGGCATGGTCCTGGACCCACCGCCGGCCCTCGAACGGGGTGTCGCCGTCGCACGTGGCGACCTTCACGTCCCTCGAGCGGGCCGCGGTGAGCAGGCGGTCCAGTCCGGACAGCTGGTCGGCGGCCAGGGCCTTGGTGGGGCACAGGTACAGGACGGTGCCCCGACGGCGGGCCGTCTCGATCCGCCCGGGGTCGAGGGTCGCCGCGGCGACGTCCGTCCGGACGGCGGTCAGGGCAGGCAACCAGAACGCGAGCGACTTGCCCGAACCGGTCGACGTCGCGAGGACGGTGTGCCGCCCCGACCACGCGGCGTCGGCGGCCTCGACCTGATGGCTCCACGGGAGCGTGACGCCGAGGGACCGGTAGCCGGCGACGATGTCCACGTCCGCCCAGGCCGGCCACGGTGCGGTCCGGCCCAGGCGCGCGGGCAGGTGCTCCACGTGCGTGAGGCGGTCCGATCGCCGGCCTCCGGCGGTGAGCACCGCCAGCAGGTCCTCGGTCGCCGGCACGGGATCCAGTCTCCCATCCCAGATGTCCGATCTTGGCCCTGCGAATCGTCCGCTGAGGGACCAAAGTCCTACGTCCGAGAGGGGCTTCGAGGGCTAGACATGGCACATATAGCGCCGACGATCGCATGTGACCACCAGATGTTGTGTTCAACGATCGGCCAGCCCCGCACAACCAGGAGGACACACCGCCGTGAGCCAGCCCGCGATCCCGACCGGAGTCATCAAGCGCAGCGGTGCCACTGCCGCCTTCGAAGGCCACCGCATCCGTTCCGCGATCGAGCGTGCCGGGGCGGCGACCGGGGAGTTCGACGCGCCCGCCGCCGCCGACCTCAACAACCTGGTGATCGGGCGGCTGCAGGTCGAGGGCGTGCCGTACCCGCACGTCGAGCACGTCCAGGACGTCGTGGAGCAGGCACTGCTCGAGGCCGGTCACACCGCGACCGCGCGTGCGTTCATCGCCTACCGCGAGCAGCACGCCCGACTGCGCGAGGACGCCAAGACCGTCGTCGACGTCGGCGCCTCGATCAACGAGTACCTCGACCGGTCCGACTGGCGCGTCAACGCGAACGCGAACCAGGGCTACTCGCTCGGCGGGCTGATCCTCAACACCTCCGGCAAGGTCATCGCCAACTACTGGCTCTCGCACGTGTACTCCCCCGAGATCGGTCGCGCGCACCGTGAGGGCGACCTGCACATCCACGACCTCGACATGCTCGCCGGCTACTGCGCCGGCTGGTCGCTGCGGACGCTGCTCGAGGAGGGCCTCAACGGGGTCCCCGGCAAGGTCGAGGCGCGCGCGCCGAAGCACTTCAGCTCCGCCGTCGGCCAGATCGTCAACTTCCTCGGCACGATGCAGAACGAGTGGGCCGGCGCGCAGGCGTTCAGCTCGTTCGACACGTACATGGCACCGTTCGTGCGGCTCGACAAGCTCACCTACAAGGAGGTCCTGCAGGGCATCCAGGAGCTCGTCTACAACCTCAACGTCCCGTCCCGCTGGGGGACCCAGACGCCGTTCACCAACCTGACCTTCGACTGGAGCTGCCCGGAGGACCTCCGCGCGGACGTCCCGGTGATCAGCGGCCACGAGGTCGACTTCACCTACGGCGACCTCCAGGTCGAGATGGACATGATCAACAAGGCGTACATCGAGGTGATGACTGCGGGCGACGCATCAGGGCGCGTGTTCACCTTCCCGATCCCGACGTACAACATCACCGAGGACTTCCCGTGGGAGTCCGAGAACGCGAACCTGCTCTTCGAGATGACCGCCAAGTACGGGCTCCCGTACTTCCAGAACTTCATCAACTCCGAGCTCAAGCCCAACCAGATCCGCTCGATGTGCTGCCGGCTCCAGCTCGACCTGCGTGAGCTGCTCAAGCGCGGCAACGGGCTGTTCGGGTCGGCGGAGCAGACGGGCTCCCTCGGCGTCGTGACGATCAACTGCGCGCGGCTCGGCTACACGCACCAGGGCGACGAGGCAGCGCTGCTGAGCGCCCTGGACCGGCTGATGGTGCTCGCGAAGGACTCCTTGGAGCTCAAGCGCAAGGTGATCCAGCGGTACATCGACGAGGGCCTGTTCCCCTACACCAAGCGGTACCTCGGGTCGCTGCGCAACCACTTCTCGACGATCGGCGTCAACGGCATCAACGAGATGATCCGCAACTTCACGAGCGACTCCGAGGACATCTCGACCGACGAGGGCCACGCCCTCGCGATCCGGCTGCTCGACCACGTGCGCGGGCGGATGGTCGAGTTCCAGGAGGCGACCGGTCACATGTACAACCTCGAGGCGACCCCCGCGGAGGGCACCACGTACCGGTTCGCCAAGGAGGACCTCAAGCGTTTCCCGGGCATCCTGCAGGCCGGCTCGACGGAGAACCCGTACTACACGAACTCCTCGCAGCTCCCGGTCGGGTTCACCGAGGACCCGTTCGAGGCGCTCGAGCGGCAGGACGACCTGCAGACCAAGTACACCGGCGGCACGGTCCTCCACCTGTACATGGCCGAGAAGGTCTCCTCCGCCGAGGCCTGCCGCGAGCTGGTCAAGCGGTCGCTGTCGACGTTCCGGCTGCCGTACATCACGGTCACCCCGACGTTCTCGATCTGCCCGAACCACGGCTACCTTGCGGGCGAGCAGATGACGTGCCCGCGCTGCGCCGAGGAGCACCCGGGCGCCGAGCCCGTCGTGTGCGAGGTCTGGACCCGCGTGATGGGGTACCACCGGCCGGTGAGCTCGTTCAACGTCGGCAAGAAGGGCGAGCACGCCGAGCGGGTCCACTTCACCGAGGCTGCCGTCGCGCGGTCGGCCCCGGTCCCGGTCGCATGACGTCGCACGACTCCTCCGACCTGGCGCGGGTGACCGCCCGCGCCAGGTCGGGCGCGCAGGGTCCCGGTCGTACGCCGTCGGGCGTCGGCCGACGTGGCGCCGTCCTGAACGACGACGCCGAGGGTCTCCAGATCGCCGGCCTCACGAGCCTGTCGACGTGCGACTGGCCCGGTCGGCTCGTCGCGACCGTGTTCCTGCAGGGCTGCCCGTGGTCGTGCACCTACTGCCACAACCCCGAGCTGATCGACCCGCGCACTCCCGGCGTGGTCCCGTGGGCCCAGGTCCGTGGCCTGCTCTCGCGCCGGGTCGGGCTGCTCGACGGGCTGGTGTTCTCCGGCGGGGAGCCGACGCGTCAGCCGATGCTCGGGTCGGCGATGCGGGAGGTCAAGGAGGCCGGCTTCGGTGTCGGTCTCCACACCTCCGGCGCCTACCCGCGACGGCTCGCGTCGGTGCTCGGCCTGGTCGACTGGGTCGGTCTCGACATCAAGGCTCCTGCTGACCTGTACGAGGCGATCACCGGCGTCGGCCGCAGCGCGCAGGCCGCGTTCGAGAGCCTGCGCCTGGTGCTCGACGCCGGCGTCCCGGTGCAGGTGCGGACGACGGTCGACCCGACCGTCCTCGACGAGGAGGACGTCGCGCGTCTCGTCCGGGTGCTGCGGCACCTCGGTGTCCAGGACCACGTGCGTCAAGAGGTCAGGACGCTCGGGACGACGCCCGAGTACCAGGAGGCGCTGGCTGCCGCACGCGCCTGAGCGTGCGCCGGGAGCGCGCTGTGCCGGACTCGTCGAGGCATCAGGTGGCGTGCATGCCCTCCTGCGCCGCTCGCCCTGGTTGAATGGCTTCCTCGGGGCGAGTGGAAAGAGGGCTGCTGTGGACGTGCAAGTGACCAGCCGTGACGTCGGCGACCGGACGGTCGTCTCGGTGTCCGGTGAGATCGACGTCTACACGGCGGCCGTCCTGCGGGAGCAGCTCGGCACCCTGATCGAGGACGGCCACCACGACGTGGTCGTCGACCTCACGGACGTGCGGTTCATGGACTCCACCGGCCTCGGCGTCCTCGTCGGGGCGCTCAAGAAGGTGCGCGGCTTCGGTGGCAGGCTCCAGCTCGTGATCGATTCCGAGCGGTTGCTCAAGGTCTTCCGCATCACCGCGCTGACCCAGGTCTTCACGATCCACGAGACCCTCGACGACGCTCTCGCCGGCTGACCGCTCCCTCGGGTCGCCCGGGCTCCGAGCGCGGCAGCTCCGCGCCCAGCTCGACGTCGTGCCGTTCGGTCGCGATCGCACGCCCGGATGGGCGGCCTCGCGACGAATCTCCGCTCTCTGCCGGGAGGGGGCGAGGCCGGGAGACGAGGTGGGGTGTTCGAGGTGGGGGGCCGACATCGACGGGTCCGCTGCGTAGACTTCGGCGGACCGGACGGCAATGGAGCCGTCGGGGTGGCGCGCTCGGGGGTGCCGCAGCCGTCGTCGAGGAGGATGCATGCTCACGCTCGGGAACACGAGCCTCACCATCGTCGGAGTGATCGCAGCCGTCGCCGTCGCCGCGCTCGTCTTCGCGGTCGTGCTGCGCCGGCAGGTGCTCGCAGCCGGCGAGGGCACGGCGAAGATGCAGGAGATCGCCACCGCGGTCCAGGAGGGCGCTGCGGCGTACCTCAACCGTCAGTTCCGTACTCTCGTCCTGTTCGCCGTGGTCGTGTGCGGGCTGCTGTTCCTGCTTCCCGGGGACGGCGCCATCAGGCTCGGGCGGTCCGTGTTCTTCCTGCTCGGGGCCGGTTTCTCGGCATCGATCGGTTACCTCGGCATGTGGCTCGCGACGCGGGCGAACGTGCGGGTCGCGGCAGCGGCGAACCAGCCGGGAGGGCGCGCCGAGGGTGCGCGGATCGCGTTCCGCACCGGTGGCGTGGTCGGGATGAGCGTCGTGGGTCTCGGGCTGCTCGGCGCGGCGACCGTCGTGCTCGTGTACCGCGCCGACGCGCCGGCCGTGCTCGAGGGCTTCGGTTTCGGTGCCGCGCTGCTCGCGATGTTCATGCGTGTCGGCGGAGGGATCTTCACCAAGGCCGCCGACGTCGGCGCGGACCTGGTCGGCAAGGTCGAGCAGGGCATCCCGGAGGACGACGCGCGCAACCCGGCGACGATCGCGGACAACGTCGGCGACAACGTCGGCGACTGCGCCGGCATGGCGGCGGACCTCTTCGAGTCCTACGCGGTGACCCTCGTCGCGGCGCTGATCCTCGGCAAGGCGGCCTTCGGGGAGCGTGGCCTCGTGTTCCCCCTGATCGTGACGGCCATCGGCGCGGTCGTCGCCGTGCTCGGCGTCCTCATCACGAAGGTGCGCGGCACCGAGAGCGGTCTTGCCGCGATCAACCGGGGCTTCTACATCTCGGCGCTCGTCGGTGTGCTGCTCGCCGGGACGGCCGCGTTCATCTACCTCCCGTCGAGCTTCGCCGACCTCGCCGGCTCGACGGCCGGCCTGACGACTCACCCGGGGGACCCGCGCTTCGTCGCCGCGGCGGCCGTCGCGATCGGTGTGCTGCTCGCCGGTGTGATCCTCTGGGTCACCGGGTACTTCACGGGCACGACGTCGAAGCCGACGCTGCACGTCGCGCGCACCTCGTTGACCGGTGCGGCGACCGTCGTGCTCTCCGGCATCGGGGTCGGTTTCGAGTCGGCCGTCTACACCGCGGGCATCATCGCCGCGGCGATCTGCGCGGTGTTCCTGATCGCCGGCGGCTCGGTGTGGCTCGCGCTGTTCCTCATCGCCCTGGCGGGCTGCGGTCTGCTCACGACCGTCGGCGTGATCGTCGCGATGGACACGTTCGGGCCGGTGAGCGACAACGCCCAGGGCATCGCCGAGATGTCCGGAGACATCGACGAGGCCGGCGCACGGATCCTCACGGACCTCGACGCGGTGGGCAACACCACCAAGGCCATCACCAAGGGGATCGCGATCGCCACCGCCGTCCTCGCGGCCACGGCGCTGTTCGGCTCCTACGCCGACGCGGTCCGCACGGCGCTGGCCGCAGCGGGCGGGAGCGCCGTCGGCGACATCCAGGCCGCGATGACCAGCTACGAGATCATCTCGCCGATCACCCTGGTCGGCGTGATCCTCGGCGGCGCCACCGTGTTCCTGTTCTCCGGGCTCGCGATCGACGCGGTCACGCGGGCGGCCGGTGCGATCGTGTTCGAGGTCCGCCGTCAGTTCCGCGAGAACCCCGGGATCATGACGGGCGAGACCCGGCCGGAGTACGGCAGGGTGGTGGACATCTGTACGCGCGACTCGCTTCGCGAGCTCGCGACGCCGGGCCTCCTTGCGGCCTTCGCCCCGATCGCCGTGGGCTTCGGCCTCGGGGTCGGACCGCTCGCCGGGTTCCTCGCAGGCGCGATCGCCACCGGGGTGCTCATGGCCGTGTTCCTCGCGAACGCCGGGGGCACCTGGGACAACGCGAAGAAGATCGTCGAGGACGGCAACCACGGAGGCAAGTACTCGGATGCGCACGCCGCGGTCGTGATCGGCGACACGGTCGGCGACCCGTTCAAGGACACGGCCGGCCCGGCGATCAACCCGCTCATCAAGGTGATGAACCTCGTGGCGGTCCTGGTCGCCCCGGCCGTCGTCCAGGTGAGCATCGGCGCCGGTGCCAACGTGGGGGTCCGGCTGTCGATCGCGACCGGGGCGGCCGCCGTCGCCTTCGGTGCGGTGATCGTGTCGCGGCTCCGTGC
>JAKBFW010000209.1 GCA_021833345.1 Pseudomonadota bacterium
ACCGGCCGCGGTGCGCGCGGCAGGGAGCGCGTGCGCGCGGAACCTCGTGGCGCCGTTCGTGCCGTGCCACCGCGTCGTCCGGACCGGCGGCGCACTCGGCGGGTACTACTACGGCCCGGACGTGAAGGGTGCGCTGCTGCGCATCGAGAAGGAGGGCGCAGCGACGTAGCGCCTCGCGGTGGGACCGGCACGACGGACCGGCCACGACGGACCGGCCACGACGGATCGGCGGGCCGGCGGCGCACGACGAACGGGCGGGGTCTGCGGCCGCGGTGCGGGTGGCGTGCAGGCTGGCGCGGTCAGTGCTTGCGGGCCGCCCCGGCGATCACCGTCGCGAGGACCCCGGCGGCGGTGCCGAGCACGATCCGGGCGCGGGTCTTCTCCTCCGGATCGGCCTCCGGCCCCGTGCCGACGGCATCGCGCGCGAGCTTCTTCGCGGAGTCCACGGCGTGCGTCGCCTGGGTGCGTGGGTCGAGACGGGTGGCGAGCTCGTCGACCGTGGCGGCGAGCTCGGCGCGGGTCTTGGCGAGCTCGGCCTCGAGCGCGACGATCTTCGGGTTGGTGGTCATGAGCGCAAGCTCTCCTTCACGGCCTCGATGTCGAGCTTGACGTTCTCGGTCGCGCGCTCGGGCGTCGGCGGCATCCCGCGCGAGAGGGCGCGCTTGCCGACGAGTGCGAGGGTCGCGGTGAGCGCCAGGAGGACGACTCCGACGAGGAGCGCGGCGAGCCACGCGGGCAGGACGTTCGCGAGTCCGAGCGCCGCGCTGTTGAGGAGCCAACCCAGCCCGTAGAGCGACAGGACGCCCGCCACCACGAAGAGCCCGATCCCGATCGCGGCGTTCTGGGCGCGGATCTGGAGCTCGGCCTTCGCGAGGTCGATCTCGGCGCGCACGAGCCGCGCCGCCTGCTCGGTGAGCGTGCTCACGAGCTGGCCGATCGACACGTGCTCGGGGGTGGGCGGGGTGGGAGGTGTGGGCTCCGACGGGCCCTCGGTGCTGGTCACACGATCACGTCCTTCGCCTTGCCGGTTGCGCGGGACGACCGTCGCCCGGCCGTCCGTCGCCGGTCCGCCCGGCGCCGTGCGTGGCGTCGCGCTGACCTGCGTGTACAGCATCGCGCACTCGGTGCCCCGATGCGATGTGGTCGCCCGATCCGGGACTGCACGGAATCCCATCGGCCGCGTGGCTGCGTCCGTCGGTGGGTGGCAGGTGCGCGGTTCGGTCAGCTTCCCTGGCCCATGCTCCAGAGGGTCCAGATCGCCGTGCGGAGCGATCGGGGCTGCCGCAGCGTCGTGACGATCGCGGCGGCGACGTCGACGGGGGACAGCCACTCGGCGAAGCGGGGGTCGTCCGCGGTACGTCCCGCCCCGACGGCGAACTCGGTCCCCGTGCCGGCGGGGCAGATCAGGGTCACGCGTACGCCCTTCTCGCGGAGCTCGCGGTCGAGGCTGCCGGCGAGCCCGACCTGCGCGTGCTTGGTGCCGGCGTACACGGCCTCGTCCGGTCCGCCGCGGAACCCGGCGACGCTGGACACGATCACCACGTCACCGCCGCCCGCCGCGAGCATGGCCGGCAGCGCGGACCGCACGCTCCAGACGGTGCCCGCGTAGTTCGTGTCCATCATCGTCGCGAGCTCCTCGTCGGTGTGGTCGAGGATGCCGCCGTACATGCCGATCCCGGCGTTCGCGACCACCGAGTCGAGGCGACCCCAGCGGTCGACCGCCGCCGCGACGAGCCGCGCGTTGTCGGCGGGAGAGCGGACGTCCATCGGCACGCCGACGGCGTTCTCCGTGCCGAGCTCGGCGACGAGCTCGTCGAGCCGCTCGGTGCGTCGGCCGCCGAGCGCGACCTTGGCGCCCTCCGCGACGAGCAGCCGAGCGGTCTCGCGACCGATGCCGGCGGTGGCGCCGGTGAGAGCGATGACGGTTCCGGTCAGGTCACGGACGGGGATCACGAGGGACTCCTGGGTGTGGGTGGGTCGTGGTGGGGAACAGCACGCGCGGGTCGTGCAGGTCGAACGTATCGGTCTTCTCGCCCAGCTCGAGCTGCTCGACGAGCTCGACACGCGCACGGCGATCAGTCGGCGGCGGGCATCCAGACGCGCATCGTGGACGGACCGCGATGGGCCCAGTGGTGGTACGGGACGAGCGCCACCATCCCGGCGTCCGTGGTGCCGGCGAGCGCGCCGGTGCCGTCGGACGTGTGGTGCGAGCCGTAGGGCCAACGGGGCTCGTCGAGCTCGAGACGCGTCGCGTGCACGCGCACGACGCCACCCTCGTCGACCGGTGGTGCGTCGGTGTGCACCTGCACGAGATTCACACTGCCCCCGAGGTCGATCGACTCCAGGCACATCACGAGTGGTCCCCGCTCGACCGCGACCTGTCCGCGCACGGCGTCGACCCGCGCGTCCGGCCAGGTCCACCTGGCAGCCATCGGAAGGACGAGCTCGACCACGTCGCCTGCCGTGAACACCCGTGCGAGGCTCGCGTAGCCGGGCTCGACGACGCGGTGCGTCACCCCGTGGGTGAGCGTCGCGCCTGCGGCCCAGGACGGGACCCGGAGGGTGAGGGTCCACGAGTCCTCGGGTGCATCCGTGACGACGATGCGGATGGTGCCGTCGGTCGGGTACGCGGTCTCGATCCGCAGCCCGATCTCGCGCCCACCGCCGATCGTGGCACGCACCGTCGCCCCGGCGTACTGGTGAAGCTGGATGCCGGCCTCGTCCGAGGTGGCCACGTAGGCGCCGAGCGTCGCGATCGTGCGGGTGAGGTTGGTCGGGCAGCACGAGACCTCGAACCACGGGGCGCGCAGGCTCGAGGACGCGCGAGGGCTGGCCACATCGGCCTCGGGAACTGCGCCCGGCACCCGCTGGTGGAGCGTGTTGGTGTAGTAGAACGCTCGACCGTCCTCGGCCGGGGAGGCCGCCACGACGTTGTAGAGCGTGCGCTCGACGGCGTCCGCGTGGCGGGGGTCACCCGTGGCGAGCAGCAGCCGGTGGTTCAGCATGACGGACGCCACACCCGCGCAGGTCTCCGAGTAGGCGCGGTCGGGCGGCAGCTCGTGGTCCTGACCGAACGACTCGCCCTCGTGGTGGGCGCCCATCCCGCCGGTGAGGTACGTCCGGCGGGCGAGGGTCGTGACGGTCTGGATGGCGACCGCGGCGAGCAGGTCGTCGTCGCCGTCCTCGACCGCGACGTCGGCCGCACCCGCGGCGAGGTAGAGCGCGCGGACCGCGTGACCGTCCATGACCGTGGTCTCGCGCACCGGGCGGTCGTCCTGGTAGTACTGCCGACCGAGCTCGATGTCCCCCAGCGCGCCGTGGCCACGCCGGTCGAC
>JAKBFW010000061.1 GCA_021833345.1 Pseudomonadota bacterium
CTGAACTCGATGGACGCCGACGGCACGACCGCCGGGTTCGACCTCGAGATGATCGCTGCGGTGCGTCGCGAGGTGCGCGTCCCCGTGATCGCGAGCGGCGGAGCCGGCACGCCGGAGCACTTCCTTGAGGCCGCTCGCGCCGGTGCGGACGCGGTCCTGGCTGCGAGCGTCTTCCACTTCGGCGTGCTCACGATCGGCCAGGTGAAGGCGCACCTGCGCGCGGGCGGGGTCACGGTCCGCTGAGCTCGTGCCGGGCCACCGCGGACCCGGTGCAGACCCTGGACGACGGCCGCGCGCCGGCCCGGCGTCGTCCGCGACTCGACTCAGCCGCCTGGAAGGACCGCCTGGAGCGCAGCGACGTCCTCCGGTGCGCCGACGAGCTCGACCGTCGCGGCGGCGCCGCGCCCCAGCGCGTGCAGGGTCAGCTCGCCGATCTCGCCGCGGACGACGACGGTCCCGTGCTCCCCGTGGGTCCGGTGCACAGCCTTGCGCGGCCCGTCGGGGACGACCAGCACGACACCGGACGGCGAGCGGCGATAGGCCAGGCGTGCCATCCGCACCAGGTGCTCCCACAGCGCCCGGGTGAGCTCGGCGTCGAGGTCGCGCGGCGGCACGGGCCCCACGCCGCGCCGCACGTCCTCGGTGTGCACGTAGAACTCGACGAGGTTTGCCGCGTCGCCCGCCCAGGCGACGGGTGCCCAGCGTGACGCCGGCTGAGCCACCTGGTCCACGAGCGCGGCGAAGCCGGCGGCGTCGATGGCGGTGTCCGCGAGCTCGGCCGTCAGCCGATCGGACTGCGGTGTCAGCGCCGGGATCGCCAGCCCGAGCCCGACGCGCGGCGAGCGCTCGCGCAGCAGCACGTGCGCGGCGACGTGCCGTGCCTCCCAGCCGGCGCAGAGGGTGGGCGCGGTGGGACCTGCCTCGCGCAGCGCATCCGCCAGGGCAGTCCGTTCGTGTAGGTACCAGCTCATGCCGTCATCGTGACACGGGGTCGCCACCCGCGGCGCCACGGCCCGCGTCGCTGCGGGTGCACAGCCATGCCACGGCCGTACCCGGACCGCTCGGACCGCATCGCGATCGGACGCCGGTCCGGGCGCGAGCGGGCGGCCCGGACATGGGAAGATCGGACCGTGTCCGCACCGACTTCCCCGACCCCGTCCGGCAGAGCGTCGCAGTCCGAGCTCGACCCCGACATCGCCGCACGACTGACCCGGGACCCCCACGGTCTGGTCGCCGCGGTGGTCCAGCAGCACGACACCGGCGAGGTCCTCATGCTCGGTTGGATGGACGACGAGGCGCTCCGTCGTACCTTGACGACCGGGCGGGTCACGTTCTGGAGTCGCTCGCGACAGGAGTACTGGCGCAAGGGCGACACGTCAGGTCACATCCAGCTCGTCCGCTCCGTGCAGCTCGACTGCGACGGCGACGCTCTGCTGGTCCGCGTCGACCAGATCGGCGCGGCCTGTCACACCGGCACGCGCACGTGTTTCGAGGCCGGCGGATTCCTCCCGGCGGTCGACGCGGTGACGGGTTCCGCCGCGTTGGACGGCCGGTCGTGAGCGGGTCGCCTGTCGACTCGGGGTCCGGTCGCGAGGTCGTCGTCGAGGCTGCCGACGTCAGCTGGGGCGCGGTGTGGCCCTCGATCGAGACGTTTCGGGCGATGGCGTCCGGGCGGCGGGTGATCCCGGTCGTGCGCCGGCTCCTCGCCGACGACGTCACACCGGTGGGGCTCTACCGGTCGCTCGCGCAGGGGCGTCCCGGGACGTTCGTGCTCGAATCGGCCGGGAGCGACGGGACCTGGTCGCGGTACTCGTTCGTGGGTGTGCATTCACGCGCGACGCTGACCGTCCGCGACGACCGAGCGGTGTGGACGGGCGACGTCCCGGCCGGGGTCCCGCTGACGGGTGCACCGATGGACGTGCTCGCCGAGGCCCTCGAGGTGCTGCGCACCCCCGCGGTGCCCGGGCTCCCGCCGCTCACCGGTGGGCTCGTGGGCGCGCTCGGCTGGGACGTCGTGCGCCGCTGGGAGCCGACGCTCCCCGCGGTCGCGCCGGACGAGCTCGGCGTCCCGGAGATGACGCTGTGCCTCGCGAGCGATCTCGCCGTGATCGATCACGCCGAGGGATCCGTGTGGCTGATCGCGAACGCGATCAACTTCGACGCGACGGACGAGCGCGTCGACGAGGCCTATGTCGACGCGGTCGCCCGCCTCGACGCGATGCAGCAGGACCTGGTGAGACCGGTGCCGGCTGCGGCAGCCGTGCTGATCGATGCCCCCGAGCCGGTGCTCGAGTTCCGGTCCACGCGGGAGGCGTTCGAGGCGTCGATCCTCGCCGGCAAGGCGGCGATCCGGGACGGCGAGGTGTTCCAGGTGGTCCTGTCGCAGCGCCTGGACCTGGAGTGCCGTGCCGACCCGCTCGACGTCTACCGTGTGCTGCGCACGATCAACCCGAGCCCGTACATGTACTACCTGCAGCTCCAGGACGCCGACGGCCGCGACTTCGCGGTGGTCGGGTCGAGCCCGGAGACGCTCGTCAAGGTCACCGATCGGCGCGTCGTGACGTTTCCGGTCGCAGGGTCGCGACCGCGGGGCACCAGCCCGGAGGAGGACCGGACGTTCGTCGACGAGCTCCTTGCCGACCCCAAGGAGCGTGCCGAGCACATCATGCTCGTCGACCTGTCCCGCAACGACCTCGTCAAGGTCTGCGAGCCCGCGAGCGTCGAGGTCGTGGACTTCATGGAGGTGCGACGCTTCAGCCACATCATGCACATCTGCTCGACCGTGGTCGGTCGCATGCGCGAGGGTGCGACGGCGCTCGGCGTGCTGGCCGCCACGTTCCCGGCCGGAACGCTCTCCGGTGCCCCGAAGCCGCGCGCGGTGGCGCTCATCGACGAGCTCGAGCCGGCTCGTCGGGGAATCTACGGCGGGACGGTGGGCTACTTCGACTTCGCCGGAGACATGGACATGGCGATCGCGATCCGGACCGCCCTGATCCGCGACGGTCGGGCGAGCGTGCAGGCCGGCGCGGGAATCGTCGCGGACTCCGTGCCGGCGACGGAGTACCTGGAGTCCCGGGACAAGGCGGCAGCGGCGGTGCGCGCGATACAGGTCGCGAGCAGGCTGCGCCAGGCTCTCCGGTGAGTGGCGACGCCGGGGTTCGTGGACGTCGTGTCGGCCGGGGTCGCGCGATCCTCGTCGTCCTCGTCACGGCGGGTGTCGTGTTCGCCGTCGCGGCGCCCGCGTGGGTGCGAGCGGTCGGGTCGACGGCCTTGGTCGCGCACGTACCGGTCGTGATCTCGGGCACCCGGGCGTCGACAGCGGTCGGAGCGGCGGCTCTCGTGCTGCTTGCGGCGGGGGGCGCCCTGTCCCTCGTCGGGCGGGCGGGTCGATGGGTCGTCGCGGTCGTCGTGATCGCTGCCGGGATCCTCGTCGCGGGATCGGCGCTGGCCGTGATCGTGGACCCGATCCCCGTCGCGACCGCGGCCGTCGCGGAGCAGACGGGCGCCGGCGCCCTGTCCGGCGCCGTGCGGCTCACGGTCTTCCCGTACCTCGCCACCGTCGTCGGTGTCGTGGTCGTGGCGGTCGGGGGATTCGTCGCGCGCGTCTCCGGTGCATGGGCGACCTCGGCGCGCCATGATGTGACGGCTGCGGCTGCGCCCGATGACGACCAGAGCGCCTGGGACGCGCTCACCCGAGGGGACGACCCGACCTGACCGTCGCCCGCCAGGGCGTCACGCCTCATCGGATAAGGTGCACCTGAACCGAGCGAAAGGCACTGGCACATGGCCGAGCAGTCCACGGAGGGCACGGAGTCGACGGGCGCGCTCGCTTGGCTCCCTCCGAGCGCACCCCCGAGCAACCACGGGCACACCGTCGCGGCGTGGACGACGACGATCGTCGTCCTGGTCGGTGCGCTCGTCTCCGCGCTGGCCGTCGTGTTCGCCGTCGTCTGGCTCTTCTGGGTGGGACTCGGTGTGGTTCTCGTCGGCGTGGTCACCGGGAAGGTGCTCCAGGTCTTGGGCTACGGCCAGGGCGGCGTGAACACCCTTGCTCGACAGGCCGGCGCCCGCGCGCACTGACCTGACCGACTGACCGACCGAGGTGGGCGGGGGAGGACCATGACGATCGTCGAGCTTCGTGAGGCGGATCGATCGGGGGCTTCGAGGCTCGTCGGTCTGCGCGCACCAGCGGCGGTCGGAGCCCTGGCGCTCGGCATCACCGCCGTCGCGGCGTGGCACGACCCGTACCGGGCGGGCTCTTACCTCGGCTGCCCGTTCCACCTGCTCACCGGGTTGTACTGCCCGATCTGCGGCTCGACCCGCGCGCTCTACGACCTCGCCCATCTGAACCTGTCAGCGGCGTGGGGGATGAACCCGCTCTTCGTGCTGACGGTCCCCCTCCTCGTCGCCACGTGGCTCCGCTGGGGCACGCGGTCGTGGCGGGGCGGCGCCGGGACCGGGTTCCGACCCCTCTCGCCGCGTCGGGCGCTCGTGGGCCTCGTCGTGCTCGTCGTGTTCGGGATCCTGCGCAACATCCCCGTCCTAGCGCCGTGGCTGGCGCCGTAGCGGCACCTCGGCGGCGGTCGCCAGCCGTCCAGGTGCTGGTCGCCGTGGTCGGGCGGATCCATCGACCCCTCTACGATGGCTGTCAGCATGCGGACCACCGACGGTGGGACTGGGCCCGCCAGGCGACGGGGAGGTGACGGTCGATGACCGTGCTCGACGACATCATCGTGGGGGTCAGGGAGGACCTCGCTGAGCGCGAGAAGCGCATTCCTCTCGGGGCGTTGAAGGAGCGCGCCGCGCGCGTCACCGAGGCCAAGGAGTGTCTGAGTAGGCTGCGCGCCGAGGACGCCGTCGGGGTCATCGCGGAGGTCAAGCGCTCGAGCCCGAGCAAGGGATCGCTCGCTCCGATCACCGATCCGGCAGCGCTCGCGGCGGAGTACGAGAAGGGTGGCGCCGCCGCGATCTCGGTCCTGACCGAGCAGCGGCGATTCAAGGGCAGCCTCGCCGATCTGGACGCGGTCCGGGCGGCGGTGGAGATTCCGGTCCTGCGCAAGGACTTCGTCGTCTCGCCGTACCAGATCTGGGAGGCCCGTGCGCACGGCGCGGACCTCGTCCTGCTCATCGTCGCCGCGCTCGAGCAGACCGTCCTGACCTCGTTCATCGAGCGGGTGCACTCCCTCGGGATGACGGCGCTCGTCGAGGTGCACACGGGCGAGGAGGTGGCGAGAGCGGCCGACGCCGGGGCCCGGGTGATCGGCGTGAACGCGCGCAACCTCAAGACCCTCGACGTCGACAGGGACACGTTCGCGCGGCTCGCGCCGCTGATCCCGAGCGGTGTCGTGCGGATCGCCGAGTCCGGTGTCCGCGGCCCCCACGACGTGATGGACTACGCGCGCGCCGGGGCTGACGCCGTGCTCGTGGGCGAGGCGCTGGTCACCGACGACGCACCGCGTGATTCGGTCGCGGACCTCGTCGCTGCGGGCTCGCACCCGTCGCTTCGGGCGGTGCGCCACTGACGGACTCTTCGCGGCCGGGGGTCGGCCGGGCCGACACGGACACCAGACCATCGCAGACCGTCGATCGAGGTCGCCGAGCGCCACGAGGCGACGTCGCCCGTCGAACCAGATGACGAGAGCAGGGCAGTGAGTACTTCAGCTGAAGGACAGGATCCGATCCGCGAGCCAGGCGTCGTCGAGGAGCCGATGGGCCCGGGGTCGATCGCGGCGTCGTTGGCCACCGGCCAGGGCCCGTACTTCGGGGAGTTCGGCGGACGGTTCGTTCCGGAGGCGCTCGTCGCGGCCCTCGACGAGCTGGACACCGAGTACCAGAAGGCGAAGGTCGACCCGACCTTCACCGAGGAGCTGATGAGGCTGCACCGGACCTACACCGGGCGCCCGAGCATCATCACGGAGGTGCCGAAGTTTGCGGCGCACGCCGGGGGCGCGCGGATCATCCTCAAGCGTGAGGACCTCAACCACACCGGCTCGCACAAGATCAACAACGTGCTCGGGCAGGCGTTGCTGACCCGACGAATCGGCAAGACGCGCGTGATCGCCGAGACCGGGGCCGGGCAGCACGGCGTCGCGACCGCGACGGCAGCCGCGCTGTTCGACCTCGACTGCACGATCTACATGGGCGAGGAGGACACGCGTCGTCAGGCCCTGAACGTCGCCCGCATGCGCCTGCTCGGCGCCGAGGTCGTCCCGGTGAAGACCGGGTCGCGCACCCTCAAGGACGCGATCAACGAGGCGTTGCGTGACTGGGTGACCAACGTCGAGACGACCAACTACGTGTTCGGGACGGTGGCCGGGCCGCACCCCTTCCCCGCCATGGTGCGCGACCTGCAGAAGATCATCGGCGAGGAGGCACGTCAGCAGGTGCTCGAGCTGACGGGTCGGCTTCCGGACGTCGTCGCCGCGTGCGTCGGCGGGGGGAGCAACGCGATCGGCATCTTCCACGCGTTCCTCGACGACCGCGGCGTGCGCCTGCTCGGTTTCGAGGCCGGTGGAGACGGCGTCGAGACCGGCCGGCACGCGGCGACCATCACCGCGGGGGTTCCCGGCGTGCTGCACGGCGCGAGGTCGTTCCTCCTGCAGGACGAGGACGGCCAGACGATCGAGAGCCACTCGATCTCCGCGGGTCTCGACTACCCGGGCGTCGGGCCGGAGCACTCGTGGCTCGCGAGCATCCATCGCGCGGAGTACCGACCGGTGACGGACACCCAGGCGATGGACGCGTTCCGGCTGCTCTGCCGTACCGAGGGGATCATCCCGGCGATCGAGTCAGCACACGCGCTGGCCGGCGCGCTCGAGATCGGGAGAGAGCTCGGGCCCGAGGGCCTGATCCTGGTCAACCTCTCCGGCCGCGGGGACAAGGACGTGGAGACGGCGGCCCGCTGGTTCGGCCTGCTCGACGAGGACTCGGCGTCCGGGTACTCGGCGCACGACGTCCCCGAGGAGGGCGACCGATGAGCACGACGGGCACCACCAGCGCGACGGCGTCCCGGCTGCGCGAGCTGCGCGCCGAGGGACGGGCCGCCCTCGTCGGGTACCTGCCGCTGGGGTTCCCCGACCTGGCCGGATCCATCGAGGCAGCGCGTGCGATGGTCGACGCCGGCGTCGACGTCGTCGAGCTCGGGATCCCGTACTCCGACCCGGTCATGGACGGCCCCCAGATCCAACGCGCGGTCGAGCAGGCGCTCGCAGCCGGGACCCGCGTCCGCGACGTGTTCGGCGCGGTCGAGCAGATAGCGGCGACCGGGGCGCCTGTGCTCGTGATGACCTACTGGAACCCGGTCGTCCGGTACGGGGTCGACGCGTTCGCGCGGGACCTCTCCGCCGCGGGTGGGGCCGGGCTCATCACGCCGGACCTGATCCCCGACGAGGCCGCAGAGTGGATCGTCGCGTCGGACGCGCACGAGCTGGACCGCGTGTTCCTCGTGGCTCCGAGCTCGTCACCCGAACGGCTCGCCGCCGCCTCCGCGGCCTCGCGCGGGTTCGTCTACGTCGCATCGACGATGGGTGTCACGGGCGAGCGGTCGACCGTCGGTTCGCAGGCTGAACGCCTCGCACGGGACACCCGGTCGGCCGGCGCAGACCTCGTGTGCGTCGGGCTCGGCGTCTCGCGCGCGGACCAGGCGGCGGAGGTGGCGCGGTACGCGGACGGCGTGATCGTCGGTTCGGCGCTCGTCCGGCCGCTCGCCGAGACGACGGACGCGGCGGCGGGCGTCCGCGCACTCCGCACCGTGGTCGCGGACCTCGCGGCAGGGATTCGTTCGTCGATCCGGTGATCGCTCGTCGTCCGCGCGGGCTCCCGCTCACCGTCTGGACTGCCACCATGGTGGGCGCGGGTCCGCTGGTAGCCTGTGTCGTGGTGGGACGTCGGCACCCCGGACGTGACACCGACCTCAGACGCACACCGATCGTGGTGCAGGACGAGGAAGCCGAGGACCGGTCGCCCGCGTGAAGCGGTCGGGACCGCTCCTCACGTCGTCGCGTCGATGCCGGGTCGTCCGTACCCGGGGTATCGTGCGTGACGCCTGGGCCAATGACGTCCCGCAACTCCCTGAAGTCTCGTCGTATCCCGGTCGTGCGCCGGGGCCATAGAGGACGGTGTCGATGCCCTCGTCGTTGCAGCGGTCGATCGTGCCCGGGGTCAGCTCGCGGGCGGGTCTCTACGATCCCGCGTTCGAGCACGACGCCTGCGGGGTCGCCTTCGTCGCCACCCTGCGCGGAACCCCCGGTCGAGACATCGTCGATGCGGGTCTGACCGCCCTGCTCAACCTCGATCACCGTGGTGCCGTCGGGTCGGAGCCGGACAGCGGGGACGGGGCAGGGATCCTCACGCAGATCCCCGACGCCTTCCTCCGCGACGTGGTCGACGCCGAGCTCCCGCCCGCCGGCGCCTACGCGATCGGCCTGGCTTTCCTCCCGGTCGACGCGGATGCGCAGCGCGCGTCCGTCGCCGGTATCGAGGCGATCGCGACCGAGGAGAAGCTCGAGGTCCTCGCGTGGCGTGACGTGCCCGTCACGGTGGATCTCGTCGGGCCGACCGCCCGCGCAGCGATGCCAGCGTTCCGGCACCTCGTGGTCGCCGACCCGTCCCGTGCGCTGTCCGGCATCGACCTCGACCGGCGCGCGTTCCGGCTCCGCAAGCGTGCCGAGCACGAGCTCGGCGTGTATTTTGCGTCGCTCTCCGCGCGGACCCTCACGTACAAGGGCATGCTCACGACGGCGCAGCTCGAGCCGTTCTTCCCCGACCTGTCCGACGCGCGCTACGCGAGCGAGCTCGCGCTCGTGCACTCACGGTTCTCGACGAACACGTTCCCGTCGTGGCCGCTCGCCCAGCCGTTCCGGTTGATCGCGCACAACGGCGAGATCAACACGGTCCGCGGCAACCGGAACTGGCTCGCGGCGCGGCAGGGCACGTTGGCGAGCGAGTTGCTCGGCGACCTGACCCCGCTGCTGCCGGTGTGCTCGAACGAGTCCAGCGACTCGGCAAGCTTCGACGAGGTCCTCGAGCTGCTCCACCTCGCGGGCCGGCCGCTGCCGCACGCCGTGCTCATGATGATCCCCGAGGCGTGGGAGAACCACACCGAGATGGACCCGGCACGACGTGCCTTCTACGAGTACCACTCGACGCTGATGGAGCCGTGGGACGGACCGGCGGCGCTGGCCTTCACGGATGGTTCGCTGATCGGAGCGGTCCTCGACCGCAACGGCCTGCGTCCCGGTCGCTACTGGGTGACCGAGGACGGCCTCGTGGTGCTCGCGTCGGAGGCCGGCGTGCTCGACCTCGACCCGTCGACGGTCGTCCGCAAGGGGCGTCTCGAGCCCGGCCGCATGTTCCTCGTCGACACCGCTCAGGGGCGGATCGTGGAGGACGACGAGATCAAGTCCCAGCTCGCGTCCCAGCGTCCGTACGCGCAGTGGGTGGCGGAGCGGTCGGTCCACCTCGCGCAGCTTCCGGAACGTGAGCACGTCGCGCACTCGACCGCCTCGGTGCGGCGTCGCCAGCGTGCCTTCGGCTACACCGAGGAGGAGCTGCGCGTCATCCTCCAGCCGCTCGCATCGACCGGGACGGAACCGCTGGGGGCCATGGGGTCCGACACCCCGCTGGCGGTGCTGTCGAGCCGGCCGAGGCTGCTCTTCGACTACTTCACGCAGCTGTTCGCGCAGGTCACCAACCCGCCGCTCGATGCGATCCGCGAGGAGCTCGTGACCTCGATCGGTGGCGCGATCGGCCCGGAGCCGAACCTCCTCGAGGACACGCCGGAGCATGCGCGCAAGCTCATCCTCCCGTTCCCGGTGATCGACAACGACGAGCTGGCGAAGATCGTGCGCATCGACCGGGACCCGGCACTGGCCGGCATCTTCCGGTCCGTCACGATCCGGGGTCTGTACCGCGCCGAGGGGGGCGGGCAGGCGCTCCAGGCGCGGCTCGAGAAGATCTTCGCCGAGGTCGACCAGGCCGTCGAGGAGGGCGTGAGCTTCATCGTCCTGTCCGACCGCGACTCCGACGCCGACCTCGCACCGATCCCGTCCCTGCTGCTCTCGAGCGCCGTCCACCACCACCTGCTGCGCCGGCACACGCGGACCCGCGTGTCGCTCGTCGTCGAGGCCGGTGACGTGCGCGAGGTGCACCACGTCGCGCTGCTCATCGGCTTCGGCGCTGCGGCCGTCAACCCGTACCTGGCGATGGAGTCCGTCGAGGACCTCGCGATCTCCGGCTACCTGCCGGTCGGGCCGGAGAAGGCCGTCGCGAACCTGATCAAGGCGCTGGGCAAGGGCGTGCTCAAGGTCATGAGCAAGATGGGCATCTCGACCATCGCCTCGTACCGCGGCGCCCAGGTCTTCGAGGCGATCGGGTTGTCCGAGGCGCTCGTCGACCGGTATTTCACCGGGGTCACGAGCCGGCTCGGCGGCATCGGTCTCGACGTGATCGCTGCCGAGGTCTCGGCACGGCACGCCGATGCGTACCCGAGCAGCGGCAACCGACGCGCCCACCAGCGGCTCGCGGTCGGCGGCGAGTACCAGTGGCGTCGTGACGGCGAGGACCACCTTTTCGACCCCGAGACGGTCTTCCGGCTGCAGCACTCGACCCGGACCCGGCAGTTCGACGTGTTCCGCTCCTACACGCAACGTGTGAACGACCAGTCGTCACGCCTCATGACGCTGCGCGGTCTGCTGACCTTCAAGCAGGGCGAGCGGTCGCCGGTGCCGATCGACGAGGTCGAACCGATCAGCGAGATCGTCAAGCGCTTCAGCACCGGGGCGATGTCCTTCGGGTCGATCTCTCCCGAGGCGCACGAGACGCTGGCGATCGCGATGAACCGGCTCGGTGGCAAGTCGAACACCGGTGAGGGCGGCGAGGAGCCGGACCGTCTCCGCGACCCGGAGCGGCGCAGCGCGATCAAGCAGGTCGCCTCGGGTCGCTTCGGTGTGACGGCGGACTACCTGACGCACGCCGACGACCTGCAGATCAAGATGGCGCAGGGCGCGAAGCCCGGTGAGGGCGGTCAGCTGCCGGGGCACAAGGTCTCGCCGCGGATCGCCGCGACCCGGCACTCCACGCCGGGCGTCGGCCTCATCTCGCCACCGCCGCACCACGACATCTACTCGATCGAGGACCTCGCCCAGCTCATCCACGACCTCAAGAACGCGAACCCGGCGGCGCGGGTCCACGTGAAGCTCGTGAGCCAGGTCGGGGTCGGGACCGTCGCGACGGGGGTGTCGAAGGCGCATGCCGACGTGGTGCTGATCTCGGGGCACGACGGCGGCACGGGCGCCAGCCCGCTGACCTCGCTCAAGCACGCCGGCGGCCCCTGGGAGATCGGCCTGGCGGACACGCAGCAGACGCTCGTCCTCAACGGTCTGCGCGAGCGGATCGTCGTCCAGGTCGACGGCCAGCTGAAGACCGGGCGGGACGTCGTGGTCGCCGCCCTGCTGGGGGCCGAGGAGTTCGGCTTCGCGACGGCGCCGCTCGTCGTGTCGGGCTGCGTCATGATGCGGGTGTGCCACCTCGACACCTGTCCGGTCGGTGTCGCCACCCAGAACCCCGAGCTCCGTGCGCGGTTCTCCGGGAAGCCCGAGTTCGTCGTGACGTTCTTCGAGTTCATCGCCCAGGAGGTCCGCGAGCTGTTGGCGGAGCTCGGCTTCCGCAGCCTCGAGGAGGCCGTCGGGCAGGTGCAGGTTCTCGACACCCGGGCCGCGGTGCACCACTGGAAGGCCGACGGTCTCGACCTCGAGCCGGTCCTGTCGCCGCCGCAGGCGGCACCTGGGGCGGCTCTGCATCACACGACGTCGCAGGACCACGGCCTGGCCAGGGCGCTCGACAACAGGCTGATCGCCCTGGCTTCGGACGCTCTCGAGCGGCGCGAACCGGTGCACATCGAGCTACCGATCCGTAACGTCAACCGCACGGTCGGGACGATGCTCGGCCACGAGGTCGCGTTGCGGTACGGGAACGACGGTCTTGCCGCGGGCACGATCGACGTCACGTTGAACGGTTCCGCCGGTCAGTCCTTCGGTGCTTTCCTGCCGCAGGGGATCACGCTGCGGCTTTTCGGTGACGCCAACGACTACGTGGGGAAGGGTCTCTCTGGCGGCATGATCGTGGTGCGTCCGGACCGGAGCGCCGTGCTCGTGGGGGACCGGGACGTGATCGCGGGCAACGTGATCGGCTATGGCGCGACCTCCGGGGAGATCTTCCTCCGGGGCACCGTCGGCGAGCGGTTCGCGGTGCGGAACTCCGGTGCGACGCTCGTGGTCGAGGGCGTCGGAGACCATGCGTGCGAGTACATGACCGGCGGGACCGTGGTGATCGTCGGGTCGACCGGGCGCAACTTCGCCGCCGGCATGTCGGGCGGCACGGCCTACGTGCTCGACCTGCGGACGAGTGCGCTGAACGCGTCTGCGGTCGCGAACGGCGAGCTCAGCATCACGGCCCTCGACGACCATGACGCCGCCGTCGTCATGGCACTTCTCGCGCGGCACCGCGACGAGACCGGGTCGCCGCGCGCCGCGGAGCTGCTCGCCGACGAGGCCGCGGTGCGGGCACGGTTCACTCGGGTGCTGCCGCTGGAGTACGCGCGGATGACCCTCGCGCTCCAGCAGGCGGAGGCCGACGGCGTGGACCCGGCGACGCCGGGTGCGTGGGATCAGATCCTGGCGGCGGCCCGTGGCTGATCCGCGCGGCTTCCTGACCTACCGCGACCGCGAGCTCCCGGCGGACCGGCCCGTGCCCGTGCGACTCATGGACTGGCGCGAGGTGCACGAGTACCGCGCCGGCAACCCGGGCGACCAGCAGCTCCTCGGTCGGCAGGCGACCCGGTGCATGGACTGCGGGATCCCGTTCTGCCACAACGGCTGCCCACTCGGGAACCTGATCCCTGAGTGGAACGACCTCGTGCGCCGAGGGCAGTGGGAGGACGCGATCGAGCGTCTGCACGCGACGAACAATTTTCCCGAGTTCACCGGCCGCATCTGCCCGGCCCCGTGCGAGTCGTCGTGCGTCCTGGGGAT
This sequence comes from Pseudomonadota bacterium, assembly GCA_021833345.1. Taxonomy (GTDB): domain Bacteria; phylum Actinomycetota; class Actinomycetes; order Actinomycetales; family Cellulomonadaceae; genus JAJDFX01. The sequence continues at coordinate 13,029 of JAKBFW010000061.1, forward strand.
CAACCAGCCGCCGGTGACGATCAAGAGCGTCGAGGTCGCGATCATCGACGAGGCGTTCGCCCGAGGTCTCGTCGCGCCGCAGGTTCCGCAGCGCCTGACCGGGTCGACGGTCGCCGTTGTCGGATCAGGCCCTGCTGGGCTCGCTGCCGCCCAGCAGCTCACCCGGGTGGGCCACACCGTCGCCGTGTACGAGCGGGACGACGCGATCGGCGGGCTCCTGCGCTACGGCGTGCCGGACTTCAAGCTCGAGAAGCACCACATCGATCGCCGGATCGCGCAGATGGAGGCCGAGGGCACCCGGTTCAGACCTGGGGTGGAGGTCGGCCGCGACATCACCTGGCAGCAGCTGCGTGCGCGGTTCGACGCCGTCGTCGTCGCGACGGGCGCGACGGTCCCACGCGAGCTGTCCCTGCCGGGTCGTGAGCTCGACGGCATCCACGTCGCGATGGAGTTCCTGCACCAGGCGAACACGGCCGCGGCGGGGGTCGAGGTGCCGGGTCAGATCACGGCGACCGGCAAGCATGTCGTCATCATCGGGGGTGGAGACACCGGGTCGGACTGCCTCGGCACCGCGCTGCGCCAGCAGGCGGCGTCGGTCACGAGTCTCGCGATCGGGAGGAGGCCGCCCGCGGTGCGTCCAGCCGGCCAGCCCTGGCCGATGGACCCGGTCGTGTTCGAGGTGTCGAGCTCGCACGAGGAGGGCGGCGAGCGCGACTTCCTCGCGTCGACGGTCGCCTTCCTCGGCGATGACGGCGGCCACGTCCGGCAGCTGCGGCTGGCGACGACGCAGTACCTGCCGGACGGTCGGCGGGTCCCCGAGTCGGGCACCGAACGGGACATCCCCGCCGACCTCATCCTGATCGCCATGGGCTTCACCGGTCCGGAGACCGAGGCTCTCGCTGAGCAGACCGACGTGAAGACCACGCCCCGTGGCCTGATCGCGCGAAGCGAGGGGTTCGCCACCGCGGTCCCGGGCGTGTTCGTCGCCGGCGACGCCGGCCGCGGTCAGTCGCTGATCGTCTGGGCCATCGCTGAAGGTCGCGCCGTGGCCGCGGCGGTGGACACCTACCTGTCCGGCGGCAGCGAGCTGCCGGCACCCGTCACGGCTGCAACGGTGGCACTCCGCCCCTGACCGGCCGCACACCACGACCCCTATACCTGAGCGCCACCGTGAGCCTCAGGACCGAGGACCCGGAACCCGAACTCCACGAAAGGCCTAGGCTTCATTCCATGCGCAGAGCGAAGATTGTATGCACCATCGGACCGGTCACCGAGTCCGCCGAGCAGATCCAGGCCCTGGTCGACGCGGGCATGGACGTGGCGCGGCTGAACCGCAGCCACGGCGACACCGAGGTCCACGAGCGGGTCTACAACAACGTGCGGGCCGCCGCGAGCGCCTCGGGGCGTTCGGTGGCCGTGCTCGTCGACCTTCAGGGACCGAAGATCCGCCTGGGTCGCTTCGTCGACGAGAAGGTCGAGCTCGCCGAGGGTGACATCTTCACGATCACCACCGACGACGTGCCGGGCACCAAGGAGATCGCGTCCACGACGCACAAGGGCCTCCCGGACGACGCCCGGGTGGGAGACCCGATCCTGATCGACGACGGTCGGGTACAGGTCCGGATCATCGAGGTCTCCGGCACCCGGGTCGTGACCAGGGTCGAGGTCGGGGGCCCGGTCTCGAACAACAAGGGCCTCAATCTCCCGGGAGTCGCCGTCTCCGTCCCGGCGATGTCGGACAAGGACGAGGCCGATCTCCGGTGGGCGCTGAACATCGGCGCGGACCTGATTGCGTTGTCCTTCGTGCGGAACGCGTCCGACTACGACGACGTGCGTCGCATCATGGAGGAGGAGGGCCGCGTCCTTCCGGTCATCGCCAAGATCGAGAAGCCGCAGGCGGTCGAGAACTTGGCCGAGATCATCGACGCGTTCGACGGCATCATGGTCGCCCGTGGCGATCTCGGTGTCGAGATGCCCCTCGAGCAGGTCCCGCTCGTCCAGAAGCGGGCCGTCGAGCTCGCACGTCGGAGCGCCAAGCCCGTCATCGTGGCCACGCAGGTTCTCGAGTCGATGATCTCAGCGCCACGTCCGACGCGTGCCGAGGCGTCGGACTGCGCGAACGCGGTCCTCGACGGTGCGGACGCCGTGATGCTGTCCGGCGAGACGAGCGTCGGCGAGTACCCGATCGAGGCCGTCCGGACGATGGCACGGATCATCGAGAACACCGAGGAGCTCGGCCGTGAGCGGATGGCGCCTCTCGGCTCCTCGCCGCAGACGCGCGGTGGGGCGATCACGCGGGCGGCGGCCGAGGTCGGCGAGACCTTGGACGTGAAGTACCTCGTCACGTTCACCCAGACCGGCGACTCGGCTCGGCGGATGTCCCGGCTGCGGTCGGCCATCCCGTTGCTGGCGTTCACCCCGATCGCCTCGGTGCGCTCGGTGCTCTCGCTGAGCTGGGGCGTGCAGAGCTACCAGGTGCCGGCGGTCCCGAACACCGACGCGATGGTGGCTCAGGTCGACGCGACGCTGCGGGCGAACGGTCTCGCGGAGGAAGGTGACCTCGTCGTCGTCGTCTCCGGCGCCCCGGTCGGGCAGGCCGGCACGACCAACTCGATCCTCGTGCACAAGATCGGCGAGGAGCTCGGCACGGTCGTCCGCGAGAAGGACTGACCCGACCGATCACGACGAGGCCCCAGGACACGAGGTGTCCTGGGGCCTCGTCGTGTGGGGGGAGTCGGTCCTGGCGGCCGATGTGTCGGTGGTGCGTGACCCCGGCCGACGGTGCCGGGGCCCCCGGCCCCGTAGGGTGGTGGACGGTGAGCCGGGAAGTCTGGTCGGCAACGTCTGATCCGACCTCACGACATGGAGCTCACCATGGTTGAGACCTCACGGCGCGTTCCCCGTGTGTTCTCGCGCGGCTCGTGGCCCGAGTCCGTTCGCATCGCCGACGTCCTGCGGCAGGAGACCATCGGCGGCGCGCTGCTGATGACGGGCGCGGTGATCGCATTGGTCTGGTCGAACTCACCCTGGGCCGACGCGTACGCGACCATCCGCGACGTCACGTTCGGCCCGGCATCGCTCCACCTCGAGCTGAGTGCGTCG
>JAKBFW010000001.1:0-44135 GCA_021833345.1 Pseudomonadota bacterium
GGGCTGCACTGGTACGAGGTCAGCAACTGGGCGCGCACACCGGCGGACGCGTGCCGGCACAACCTCGCCTACTGGCGCGGTGCCGACTGGTGGGGGATCGGGCCCGGAGCCCACAGCCACATCGGCGGTGTCCGGTGGTGGAACGTCAAGCACCCGCGCGCCTACGCGGCACGGCTCGCGGACGGCATCAGCCCCGCGGCGGGTCGCGAGCGTCTCGGCGAAGCGGGCATGCGGCTCGAGCGGGTGATGCTCGGGACCAGGTTGAGCGAGGGGCTCCCGCTCGACGAGCTGGGCGCGGAGGGGCGACGCGCGGTGGCCGGGCTCGTCGCCGACGGGCTCGTGGACGGTGCCGCGGCCGTGGGCGGGGACGACCGCGGTCGTCGGGTGCTGCTCACGCGGAGAGGCCGGCTCCTCGCCGACGCCGTGGTCAGGGCGCTCACGGAGTAGCGGCGCCACAGCGTGCTCACATGCCGGTCCTTGACACAACCTCCACATTTCGATTCTCTGGCACCGGTGCGCGCGGCTCGACCGGGGCCGCCCGCGATCGGACCGAAGGGTGACCATGACCGAGAACGGACCGGACGGCACGCCGCGCGACGAGAACGAGCCTCCGCAGCCCCCTGCGAGCCCGGTCCCGCCGCCGGGCGCGTACCCGCCGCCGCGCGCGGGCAGCTACCCGCCGCCGCCTCCCGCGGCATACGGGCCGCCCTCGGGCAGCTACCCGCCGCCGGGCAGCGGCTACCCGCCCCCCGGCGGCGGTTACGGTCCCCCCGGCGGCTACGGTCCCCCCGGGGCGATGCCTCCGGCGCCGCAGCCGTACGGTGCGCCCGGCGGCCCGCAGGCGGTCGGCATCGGCGAGGCGTTCAACTACGGCTGGACGAAATTCACTGCCAACGTCGGTCCGATCCTTCTCGCGGCCCTGACGTACGTCATCGCCGGCGGCATCATCATCGCGATCTGGTACACGATCATCGGTGCGATCGGTCTCGGTGCCTCCTCGTCAACCACCGTCGACGCGAGCGGGAGGCTGACCCCGGGGGCCGGCGGCGGGATCTTCGCGTTCTTTCTCTTCGGCGCGGTCTTCAGCCTGGTGTACATGCTCTTCTTCTACATCATGCAGGCCGGCATCATCCGCGGGGCGTTGCACATCACGTATGGTCGCCCGCTCGAATTCAAGACGTTCTTCCAGTTCGACAGCCTCGGCACCGTCGTGCTCGCCGCGCTTGCAGTGTCGGTGCTCTCGTCCGTCATCGGCGGGATCACCTGTGGCATCGGATCGATCGTCGTGTCGTTCTTCGCGCAGTTCACCCTCTTCTTCGTCGTGGACAAGCGGCTGGGTGCGGTCGACGCGATCAAGGCGTCGTTCTCGCTCGTGAACAAGAACCTCGGCACCGTGATCGTGCTGTTCCTCGCGGTCATCGTGGCGGAGGTCATCGGCGCCGCACTCTGCGGGGTCGGCCTCCTCGTGGCGCTCCCGGTCTCGATCATCGCGACGACCTACCTGTACCGCCGGTTGCTCGGTGAGCCCGTCGCCCCGTGACGGTGGAGCCCTGAGCCGAGAGAAGCGCGCGCATGACGCAGGGGCCGTCGCCCCTCCCCGGGTCGGGGTACCACCACGGCGTGACAGCCGGGTGGTACCCCGACCCGTCGGGCGACTGGGAGCTCCGCTGGTGGGACGGAGTCCTCTGGACCGCAGACGTCGTCACCGGGACGTTCCGCTGTCAGGAGCCGATCGGACCAGTACCGGTCCCTGTCGTCGAGCAGGTGCTGTGGGACGGTGAGGGCCACCGTCTCACGACCCACCGCGTCTGGGTCCACGAGCCGGGAAGCGGTCGGCCACCCGAGGAGCTGCCGCTCTGGACGATCGCGCACGTCGAGGTCACCGCGTCGCGCGTCACGATGTCGGTCGCCTACCCGGGCTACGGCGGGCGCGTGACGTACGTGATCCGCTCGACCGCGGCGCCGTTGGTCGGGGCCCTGGTGCATGCCTGGGCCAACCGGAACCGGCGCGCCGCCTTGAGGCTCTGAGCCTCCGGCGACGGGTCGGCCGAGGTCGCCACGGGCAGCCCCGGGCCCGGGATGTTGCCCGGTCAGGAGCTCGTGACGAAGTCGATCAGCTCTTCGACGCGGCCGAGCAGCGACGGCTCCAGATCGGCGTAGCTCCGGACGGACCGCAGGATCCGCTGCCAGGCGCGCGCCACGTCCGCCTGGTCGGCCGCCGGCCAGCCGAGCTCGCGCAGGATGCCGTGCTTCCACTCGACGCCGCGTTCGATCGTCGGCCAGGCGGTCAGCCCGATCCGCTCCGGTCGGACGGCCTGCCAGACGTCGACGTACGGGTGCCCGAGGACGACGACCGTCCCGGCCGGCGCGGCACGCATGACGGCGTCGGCGATACGGCTCTCCTTGCTCCCGGGCACGAGGTGGTCGACCAGCACGCCGAGACGACGCCCGGGCCCGGGGGCGAAGTCCCGCACCGCGTCCGGCAGGTTGTCGACGCCGTCCAGCAGCTCGACCACGACGCCCTCCACGCGCAGGTCGTCGCCCCACACCTTCTCCACGAGCTCGGCGTCGTGCTTGCCCTCGACCCAGATCCGGGAGCCGCGCGCCACCCGGGCACGCACCCCGGTGACTGCGCGCGACCCTGACGCGGTCCGTGCCGGCGCCGCCGGAGCCGACGCGCGGGTCGGCGCCGTGAGCTCGACGGGAGCGCCGTCCACCCAGAAGCCGGGCCCGAGCGGGAACGTCCGCGTGCGCCCGGCTCGGTCCTCGAGCACGACGACGTGCAGACCGCCGGACTTCTCGACCCGGGTCACGGCCCCCACCCAGCCGGTCGTGACCTCCTCGACCACGAGGCCCCGCTCCGCCGGGGTCGGCACCGAGCGACGTGCCGTCCGGTGACCCGTCGTGCGCGTCGAGAGCACATCCGCGCCGTAACGGTCGGGGTGATCCGGGCTGCTCGGCGCATGGGGTCGGGACGTCACCCGGGAAGCCTAGGGCGCGCGTCGGTGTTCCCCGAGGAGGTGCTGAGCGGGCGTCGTCCCCGACGTGGCGGTTGCGACCGCGTAGAATTGGCACTCGCCCACCCGGAGTGCCACCGGGAGATGGGGCGCACGAGAGACGGACCACGCCCGACGGACCCGGCACCGCGTCCGGTCCGGCACCGACACGACGCAGGGAGGTCACGGTGAGCGACGACCGCAGGCTCGACGTGCTGCGCGCGATCGTGGAGGACTACGTCGTCACGCGCGAGCCGGTCGGCTCACGCGCGCTCGTGGAGCGGCACTCGCTCGGCGTCTCGTCGGCGACGATCCGCAACGACATGGCCGCCCTCGAGGAGGGCGGCTACATCGTCCAGCCGCACACCTCGGCGGGCCGGGTGCCGACCGATCGCGGGTACCGGTTGTTCGTCGACCGGCTGGCGACCGTGAAGGCGATGTCGAGCCCCGAGAAGCGCGCGATCCAGGCGTTCCTCGAGGACGCGGTGGACCTCGACGACGTCGTCGACCGCGCGGTCCGGCTGCTCGCCCAGCTCACCCAGCAGGTCGCGGTCGTCCAGTACCCGTCGCTGCGTCGGTCGGCGCTGCGGCACCTCGAGCTCGTCGACCTCGGCGAGCACCGTCTGCTCGTCGTGATCATCACCGACACGGGTCGTGTCGAGCAGCGCACCCTCGACCTCTCGACGATCGCCCCGGCGCTGTCGGAGGAGACCGTCGCGCTGCTGCGTGTGCGTCTGAACGTGGTCGCGACCGGCCGCCGGCTCTCCGAGCTCGTCGTTCCGTTGGGGGAGCTCGCCGACGCGTTCCCGAGCACGGACCAGGCGCTCGTGCGGGCCGTCGTCCAGGTGGTCGAGGAGACCCTGACCGAGGAGAGCGAGGAGCGCCTGGTGCTTGCCGGCACGGCGAACCTCGCGAGGACCGGCGCGCACGACTTCACGCACACCCTCGGGCCCGTTCTCGAGGCCCTCGAGGAGCAGGTCGTGCTTCTCCGTCTGCTCGGCGAGATGGCCGACGACGCGGCGAGCGTGTCCGTCCGCATCGGGCGCGAGACCCATCACGAGGGCCTCGTCGAGACCAGCTTCGTGACGAGCGGGTACGGCGGCGAGGACGCGGCCCTGGCGCGGATCGGGTCGATCGGCCCGCTGCGGATGGACTACCCGGGCACCATCGCCTCGGTGCGCGCGGTCGCCCGGTACCTCTCCCGGGTGCTCGCCGGGTGAGCCGCACGCACATGACCTCAGAGCCGGCCGCCGCCGGTCCCACCTTGTCCCCTGCAGGAAGTGATCAGTGAGCGACTACTACCAGATCCTCGGTGTGCCCCGTGACGCGAGCACCGACCAGATCAAGAAGGCCTACCGCAAGCTCGCGCGCGAGCTCCACCCGGACGTCGCGGGCGAGGGCATGCAGACGGAGGACAAGTTCAAGGACGTCTCGCGCGCGTACGAGGTGCTCTCCAACCCGGAGAAGCGCCAGGCCTACGACATGGGGGCCGACCCGTCGGCGCCCGGCGGGGGGATGGGTGGTGGCTTCGGCTTCCAGGACATCTTCGAGACGTTCTTCGGAGCGGCGCAGCAGGCCGGGCAGCGCGGTCCGATCCCGCGGGCACGACGCGGCCAGGACGCCCTGCTGCGGCTCGACATCGACCTCGCCGAGGCGGCCTTCGGAGCGCACCGCGAGCTCCAGGTCGACACCGCCGTGCTGTGCCCGACCTGTGCAGGCTCGTGCTGCCGGCCCGGGAGCTCGCCGCGGACGTGCGACGTGTGCGGCGGTCGCGGGTCGGTGCAGCGGGTCGCCCGGTCGTTCCTCGGCCAGGTCATGACCTCCGCCCCGTGCGCCGCGTGCCACGGTTTCGGGACCGTCATCCCCGAGCCCTGCACCGAGTGCGCGGGAGAGGGCCGGGTCCGCAGCCGTCGCACCCTGACCGTCGACGTGCCGGCCGGTGTCGACACCGGGACGCGGATCAAGCTTACCGGCCAGGGTGAGGTCGGTCCGGCGGGCGGTCCCGCGGGGGACGTGTACCTCGAGGTCCGCGAACGCAACCACGAGACCTTCGCGCGGCGCGGTGACGACCTGCACTGCACCCTCGAGGTCCCGATGACCGCGGCGGCGCTCGGCACCGTGCTCGAGCTGGAGACCCTCGACGGCATGCAGGAGATCGACCTGCGTCCGGGCACCCAGCCCGGTCAGGTGATCACGCTCAAGGGGTTGGGAGTCGGGCACCTGCACACCGGCGGGCGGGGGGACCTCGACGTGCACATCGACGTCCAGGTCCCGGCCCCGGAGGACGAGGAGCAGGTGGAGCTGCTGCGTCGGCTCGCCGAGCTGCGCGGGGAGCAACGGCCGGAGGGGCGGCTCTCGGCGGTGCATCCCGGGGTCTTCGCCAAGCTCCGCGACAAGCTCAGTGGCCGCTGAGCCCAGGCCCCGCACGGTTGCCGTGACGGGAACTCCGTGAGCGCGCCGGTGTTCTTCGCCGAACCCGGGTCGCTCCGCGACGTGACGGTGGGGTCGACGTACCTGCTCGACGGCGCCGAAGGTCGGCACGCCGGTGTCGTGCAGCGGCGCGGACCGGGTGAGCGGGTCGACGTCGTCGACGGTGCCGGGGTGCGGCTGCGGGGGGTCGTGGTCGCGGTCGAAGCCGCCGGTGTGCGCCTCGAGGTCCGCGAGCACGTCGTCGAGCCGGTGGCCGGGATCGGGCTGGTCCTGGTGCAGGCGCTCGCGAAGGGCGATCGGGACGAGCTCGCGATCGAAGCGGCGACCGAGGTCGGCGCCGACGAGGTGCTGCCCTGGCAGGCGGACCGGTCGATCGTGGTCTGGCGTGGCGACCGCGCAGCGAAGAGCCGCGCGCGATGGGTCGCCACCGTACGAACCGCGGCGAAGCAGTCGCGCCGGTCCCGCCTGCCGCTGGTCGGCACCGCCGTCGACGGGGTCGGGCTCGTCGCTCGGGTCGTGGAGACCATCGCGGGCGGCGGCGCCGCCCTGGTGCTGCACGAGGACGCGAGCCGGCCACTGGCGACCGTCGAGCTTCCCGCGGCGCGGCCGGGAGCCCAGATCCTCGTGGTCGTCGGCCCGGAGGGTGGGATCACCGAGCGTGAGGTCAGCGCGCTCGAAGGGGCAGGTGCCCAGGCCGTCAGGCTCGGCCCGCACGTGCTGAGGACGTCGACCGCCGGGCCGGTCGCGATCGCCCTGCTCGCGCAGCGGCTGGGGTACTGGGGCTGAGCCTGGGCGGCGGCTGACCGGGTGGTGCCGCTCGCACCGGCGCTCGTGAATCCGCTCGCCACCGGCGTCGTGCTCCCGACGGGGACGATCTCCCAGTTCAGGGTGCCCTCGAAGGCGCTCCCGCTCCCGGCGACGTGGTCACCGATGCCGCCGGCGTGCCTTTGCCGGCGCCCGCGGCGCAGCTCGTCAAGGCCGCGGCGGCGAGCAGTGCGACGAGTGGGACGGCGACGACCCGGCCGCGGCGTCGAGATCCGATGGTGCCGATGGGTTGCCCCCCTCGAGGTTGCCGTGCCGAGCCGTGAGGTCGTGTCGTTCGCGAGCGCCTCGAACGTACCGCGGCGGCACGCCCCTGGTCGCGGCGACGCGCGCCGGTCCCGGGACGCGCGATCGGTAGACTCGGTACGGTCCCGGTCGGTCGGCGACGGGTCAGGGCGAAGGAGCGCAGCGGCGCAAGCCGAGCACATGGCGGAGAGCACGGAGAGCAGAGCGTCACGCGGTCGCACCGACAGGTCCGCCGCGCGCGTCGAGAACCGGATCACCGTGGCGCCAGAGGTGTCGATGGTCGAGCTGTTGGGGCGCGACGACGAGGTCCTGCGCGCGATCGAGTCCGGCTTTCACGGCGTCGACATCCACGCACGTGGCAACCAGATCTCGCTCGCGGGACCGGCCGGGGACGTCGCACTCGTCGCCCGGCTCGTCGACGAGCTCGTCGAGATGGCGGCGAACGGCGCACCTCTGAGCCCGGACGTGGTCATGCGCTCGGTGCAGATGCTCGCGAGCTCGGCGACCTCGCGCCCAGCCGACGTGCTCTCCTTCAACATCCTCTCCTCGCGCGGTCGGACGATCCGGCCGAAGACGACCGGGCAGAAGGCCTACGTCGACGCGATCGACCGGCACACCATCACGTTCGGCATCGGCCCGGCCGGAACCGGGAAGACCTACCTCGCGATGGCGAAGGCCGTGCAGGCCCTGCAGGCCCGGCAGGTGACGAGGATCGTGCTGACCCGGCCGGCCGTCGAGGCCGGCGAGCGGCTCGGGTTCCTGCCCGGGACGCTGAGCGAGAAGATCGACCCCTACCTGCGCCCGCTCTACGACGCGCTGCACGACATGGTCGACCCGGAGTCGATCCCGCGGCTCATGGAGGCCGGGACGATCGAGGTCGCCCCGCTCGCCTACATGCGCGGTCGGACGCTGAACGACGCGTTCGTGATCCTCGACGAGGCGCAGAACACCTCGGCCGAGCAGATGAAGATGTTCCTGACCCGGCTCGGCTTCGGGAGCAAGGTCGTGGTGACCGGTGACGTGACCCAGGTCGACCTCCCGCAGGGTGCGCCCTCGGGGCTGCGGGTCGTCGAGCACGTCCTCGCCGGCGTCGACGACGTCGCGTTCTGCCGGCTCGACTCGGCCGACGTCGTCCGCCACCGTCTCGTCGGGGAGATCATCGACGCCTACTCGCGCTGGGACAGTCGGCACGGGCGCGACGACGGCCACGGCCCGCGGGTCGCGCACACGTCGGCGCCAGACGAGCCATCCGCATCGGGGGAGGAGACCGCCAGATGAGCATCGAGGTCAACAACGAGTCCGGGGTCGTCGTCGACGAGGCGGAGTTCGCGGCTCTCGCGCGATTCGTCCTGGACGCCATGCACCTGCACCCGCTGACCGACCTCTCGGTCGTGATGGTCACGGTCGACGTCATGACCGAGCTGCACGTGCAGTGGATGGACGAGCCCGGCCCGACCGACGTGCTCTCCTTCCCGATGGACGAGCTGCGGCCCGGCCGCGACGGGGAGCCCACGCCGCCGGGGCTGCTCGGCGACGTCGTCCTGTGCCCCGAGGTCGCGGCGCGCCAGGCGCGGGAGGCGGGGCACTCCACGACCGAGGAGCTCCTCCTGCTGACCACGCACGGCATCCTGCACCTCCTCGGCTACGACCACGCCGAGCCGGCGGAGGAGAAGGAGATGTTCGCGCTCCAGCGCACCCTCCTGCTCACGTTCCTCGCCGGCCGATGACCTCGGCGCCCGTCGGTCTGCTTCTCGTCCTCGCCGCGGTCGGGATCCTGCTGGCGGCGGCCCTCAGCGCGGGGGAGGTCGCCGTCCGACGGGTGACCAGGGCGGCGGTCAGCGAGCTGATGACGGAGCGACGCCCCGGAGCCCTGCGGGTCCACGGCCTGGTGGAGGACCCGGCGCGGACCGCCTCGGCCGCCGCGTTCGTGCGGATCATCGGAGAGATGGTCGCGAGCACGTGCCTGACCCTCGTCGTCGCGTCGCTCCTGCCCGCGTGGTGGGTCGTGCTGCTCGTGTCGGCGCTGCTGTCCGCAGGGGTCGCCCTGCTGCTCGTGCGACTCAGCCCGCGCACCCTCGGCAGGGACCACCCGGTCGCCACCCTGACCCTTCTGTCGCGCCTGCTGACCGCCGCCGTCGCGGTCACGGTGCCGCTGCGGCGGCTCGTGCCGATCGCCGCCCACGACGGAGAGATCGACGAGGACGAGCTCCGGGACATGGTCCAGCGGGTGAGCGAGTCCGAGGGCATCGACGGCAAGGAGCGGATGCTCTTCCGGTCGGTCGTCGAGCTCGGCGACACCCTCACGCGCGAGGTCATGGTGCCCCGCACGGACATGGTGGTCACGACGGCGGGCACCCCGCTCCGCAAGGCCCTCGCGCTGCTGCTGCACTCCGGCTACTCACGCATCCCGGTGATCGGTGACTCGGTCGACGACCTGCGCGGCGTGCTGTACCTGAAGGACGTCACACGCCGGATCCACACGGCCCCGGAGTCCGCGACGGAGCCGGTCTCGTCGATCGCGCGCCCCGCGGTGTTCGTCCCGGAGTCCAAGCCGGTCGACGACCTCCTGCGCGAGCTCCAGCAGGGGTCGTCGCACCTGGCGATCGTCGTGGACGAGTACGGCGGGGTCGCCGGTCTGGTGACGATCGAGGACGCCCTCGAGGAGATCGTCGGTGAGCTCGTCGACGAGCACGACCGGAGCGTCGTCCCGGTCGAGGACCTGGGCGCCGGCCTGTATCGTGTACCGGCCCGACTCTCCAAGGACGACCTCGGCGAGCTCTTCGGCTTCGACGTCGAGGACGACGACGTCGACACCGCCGGCGGACTCCTGGCGAAGGCGCTCGGAAAGGTGCCGCTCCCGGGGTCGACGGGGGACATCCACGGACTTCACCTGGTGGCCGAACGTGCCGACGGGCGTCGTCGCCAGGTCTCGACACTCCTGGTACGGATCAGCGACCCGCACGAACCCGACACCTCTCAGGAGCTCACCGCCCTCGAGGGACCCGACGACGAGCATCATGGAGCGCATCGATGAGCACTGCCCGCACGACACCGCCCGAGTCCTTCCGTGCGGGCTTCGCGTGCCTCGTCGGCCGTCCCAACGCGGGCAAGTCCACCCTCACGAACGCGCTCGTCGGCCAGAAGGTCGCGATCACGTCGGGGCGACCCCAGACCACGCGGCACACGATCCGTGGGATCGTCCACCGGGACGACGCCCAGCTGATCCTCGTGGACACGCCCGGCCTGCACCGGCCGCGGACGCTGCTCGGCGAGCGCCTGAACGACCTGGTGCGGGACACCCTGACGGAGGTCGACGTCGTCGGCTTCTGCCTGCCCGCGGACCAGAAGGTCGGTCCCGGCGACCGGTACATCGCGGCGCAGCTCACCGAGCTCGCGAGCGGCCACGACGGCACCCCGGTCGTCGCGATCGCGACCAAGGCGGACCTGGTGACGCGTGGTCGGCTCACCGAGCACCTGCTCGCGATCGCCGCGCTCGGCGAGTGGGCCGACATCGTCCCCGTCTCGGCGGTCGACGGCTACCAGGTGGACGTGCTCGCCGACGTGCTGGTCGAGCACCTGCCGGTCAACCCACCGCTGTACCCGGACGGCGAGCTGACCGACGAGCCCGAGGCCGTGATGGTCGCCGAGCTGGTGCGCGAGGCGGCGCTCGAGGGAGTCCGTGACGAGCTCCCGCACTCGCTCGCCGTCGTCGTCGAGGAGATCGTGCCGCGCGAGGACGGGACGGACGACGGCCGACCGCCGATGCTCGACGTCCGCGTGAACCTCTACGTCGAGCGGGACAGCCAGAAGGCGATCGTGATCGGTCGTGGCGGCGCACGCCTCAAGGAGGTCGGCAGCCAGGCACGTCGGGGGATCGAGGCGCTCCTCGGCGCGCGCGTGTTCCTCGACCTGCACGTCAAGGTCGCGAAGGACTGGCAGCGGGACCCGAAGCAGCTCGGCCGGATGGGCTTCTGAGCGCGCTGACGGCGAGCACGTAGGATCGCGAGGTGCCGTACCGGATCATCACCCGTACCGTGGTCGGGCTGCTGATCCTGGCGATCTTCGGAGCGGTGACCGGTCCGCAGTGGGATCCGGTCCCCCTCACGGATCCGCTCCAGGTCCAGTCCACCGACACCGCGATCGGCCAGGCCCCGGCGGAGCAGCACTACCAGGTGCGCACCCGGATCGTCACCGTCCAGCTGGACGGCGGGACCGTCCAGGCGCAGATCAGCGAGCCGATCGGGGCTCCGGGCAGGCGCCCCGGCGTGGTGTTCGTGCACGGCGCCGGGACGGGAAAGTTCACGGTCGCGTTCCTGGCGCAGGCGCACGCGCTCGCCGCGGCCGGGATCGTCGCGATGGTGCCGAACAAGCGGCTCGAGAACTACACGACCCGGTACCGGAACTACGTCTCGATGGCGGGTGACTACCTCAGGTCGGTCGACCTGCTGCGGACCCAGCCGGACGTGGACCCGACGGAGGTCGGGGTGTACGGCGAGAGCGAGGGCGGCTGGATCACCCCGGTGATGGCCACCGAAGACCCCGGGCTCGCGTTCGTCGTCCTCGTCTCGGCCCCGATCGTCCCGCCGCGCCAGCAGGCGGCGTTCGCGACGGACAACTACCTGCGCCGCACCGGGGTCCCGAGCGGGGTCTTCCGGGCGATCCCCCGCGCGGTCGGGATCACCCCGCCCGGGGGCGGTTTCGACTACGTCGACTTCGACGTCGCGCCGTACCTGCGGGCGATGCGCCAGCCGGTCCTGGTCGTGTACGGCACGGCGGATGCCTCGATGCCGATCGTGCAGGGGGCGCAGAAGGTCATCGAGGACACGGCGATCGCCGGCAACGAGGACTACACGGTCCGGTACTACGCCGGCGCCAACCACGGGCTGCGCGTCGACGGGGCGGTGTCGCCCGTCTTCCTGCGTGACCTCACGGACTGGGTCAGCGGGCTGCCGACCACCGCGGCCGCCTGGCCCCGGATCGCGGGAGCCCAGCCCGTCCAGATCTATGAGGCGGGTCCCGTCCCGGTCCCGCGCTGGCTGAGCGACGGCGACGTGATCGTCGGCATGGTCGTCGGCTCCGTCGCACTGATCCTTCTGGGCGCGACCCTCGAGCTCGTGGGCGCCACGACGCTCCGGGCTGCGAACAGCAAGCGGCGTCGGCGCGGGCGCCCGGCGCTGAGGTCGCGGCGCCTCGCTCCCGGGATCGCGGCGCCGCTCGCCGCGGTCGGCATCGGCACCGTGGCCGCGGTGGTCGCGCTCGTGTGGTACCTCGTGACCGTCGCGAAGCTCGCGGTGAGCTATGAGCAGGACGCGTGGGTCGTGACCGGTGGCTGGATCGCGGAGCGGGTGCTCGGCATGGCCGTCGTCGTCGCCGTCGTCGTGCTTCTCGACCGGATGCAGACCGTGCGCCGGGTCCCGGGTGCGCGTCTCGCGCGGGGTACCCTCGCATCGCTGGTGCTGTGGCTGCCGCTCACGGGCGCAGCGGTCCTCCTCGGCGTGCTGGCGTACTGGGGCATCTACCAGCTCGGCATCTAGCCGCGTCGGTGCAGGTGCCGGCGACGGTGGCGGAGACCAGCACCGTGCCGTTGCCGGGAGGACGTCCAGACCGTGGGAGGAACAGCGTGCGGACGACATGGGGGTCGGCCACCGACCGTGGACTGACGCGCGCCGCCAACGAGGACGCCCTGCTCGCGCACCCACCGGTGTTCCTCGTCGCGGACGGCATGGGCGGCGTGGCGGGCGGCGCCGAGGCGAGCCGGGTGGCCGTCGAGGAGTTCGCGCGCCTCGCGGGCCAGGCCACGACCACCGCCGACGAGATCCACGCCTGCTTCCGTCGCACCGGTGAGCGCCTCGCCGTGGAGCTCGCCGGCACGCGCGCCGGCACGACGGTCGCGGGTGTCGCGGTCGCATCCGTCGGTCCGAGCGCGTACTGGCTCGTGTTCAACATCGGCGACTCGCGCGTGTACCGCTGGGCGAACGGCGTGCTCGATCAGATCACGGTCGACCACTCGGTGGTGCAGGAGCTCGTCGACCGGGGTGAGCTCGCCACCGACCTGGTGGCGTCCCACCCCGACCGCCATGTGATCACCCGCGTGCTCGGCACGTCCGGGGCGCCCGAGCCCGACTACTGGATGATCCCTGCCGGCGCGCGCGACAGGCTGCTGATCTGCACCGACGGTCTGTCCCGTGAGCTCCGCGCGGACGTCGTCGCCGTCGGGCTCCGGGAGAACGCCTCACCGCAGGACGCGGCGACCTGGCTCGTGAGCCGCGCGATCGCAGCAGGTGGTCGAGACAATGTGACCGTCGTGGTCGTGGACGCGGCCTCAGATGCCGATGACACGGGTGGGCCCGATCCGTCGCAGCGCGCGAGCGTGGTGCCACCTCCCGCTGGGACGTCGGGGGAGGGTGCCGCGACCAGCGGTCCCGGTGACACGAACGAGGAAGAGGCCGATCGATGATCATCCCCGAGTACACGCAGGGCGACTGGTACGCGATCGTCGCGGAAGGTCTCGTCGTGATGCTCGACCCGACGGCATCGGCCGCGATCGTCCGCGAGTCGTGGGTGAACCTCCGCGACGGCGGGGGCCTGGACGGGCAGGTGGCGCTCCTCGCGCACGTGCGCGCCGACGACCTTCCGGGGCTGGCGATCGTCGACGTCGCCGGGGGGCGCGTCCGAGCGGTCGTCCGCGGCGCGGTCGAGGTCGAGGTGATCGCGCACGGCGTGCCGTCGCTCCTGGGCGGGCACACCTCAGGGTCGCTCAGCGAGCAGGTCGTCGAGGACGCCGAGCTCGTGCTGGTCCGCGCGCTGCCGACCGCGCATGTCGATCGGCGCCGGAAGTCCGCGGTGCACCTGCCGGTGCTCGCGGCGGTCGTCTCGGCGGACGCCGTGCGGATCCAGCTCCGCACCGCCGCGAGCAGCAGCCAGGTCGACGAGATGACCATCGAGCGCCCGCGGGTCGCACCGCCCGTCGGGGATCCCGCGCTCATGGGCGCTGGGCGACGCAGCCCGAGCGGCGAGCGGTCGGGCGGGCGCCGTGCCGCGGACGCGGAGCCGCGGGCGTGGGCGGGCGACCGGACGTCAGGCGAGGGGGCCCGGTCGTCCCAGACCGGCGCACCGGCCCGGCTGCGACTCTCGACCGGGCTCGTCGTGTCCCTCGACCGTGCCGTGCTGCTGGGCCGTGCACCGCAGGTCTCACGCGTCACCAACGCCGGGCTTCCGCGACTCGTGACCGTGGCGAGCCCGGAGCAGGACATCTCCCGGACGCACGCCGAGGTGCGGGTCGAGGCCGACGCCGTCCTCGTCACCGACCTGCACTCGACCAACGGCGTGCTCCTCACCCCGTACGGCGAACCCGCGCGGCGGCTGCACCCGGGTGAACCGACCGTGCTGCGGCCCGGTGGCGTCATCGACCTCGGAGAAGGGGTGACCTTCACCGTGGAGCGCGGATGATGAGTGCGTCTCGGGAGGCGCAGGACCCTCCGGTGATCCCCGGGCACGAGTACCTCCGGGTCCTCGGTCTCGGCGGTTTCGCCGACGTCTTCCTGTACCAGCAGCTGCTGCCACGTCGACGCGTGGCGGTCAAGGTGCTGCTGTCCAGCTCCCTCGACGCGGAGTCGCGGCGGCGGTTCCAGGCTGAGGCCGACACCATGGCCCGGCTCTCGCACCACCCGTCGATCGTGACGATCCACCACGCGGGCATCGCGTCGGACGGTCGTCCGTACCTGGTGATGGAGTACTGCTCGCGTCCCGGTCTGGGCGCGCGCTACCGCTCCGAGCGGATCGCCGTCGCGGAAGCGCTGCGGATCGGCGTCCGGCTCGCGGCTGCCGTCGAGACCGCCCACCGTGCCGGGATCCTGCATCGTGACATCAAGCCCGCCAACGTCCTGACGACCGACTTCGGCTGGCCGGCCCTGACGGACTTCGGCATCGCCGAGACGATCGGACGCGCCGACGCGGCGTCGATCGGCATGTCGGTTCCGTGGTCGCCCCCCGAGCTGCTCGCCGACGAGCCGACGGGAGACGCGCGCGCCGACGTCTACTCGCTCGCCGCGACGGTCTACTCGCTGCTGGCGCGCCGGTCCCCGTTCGAGGTGCCCGACGGTCCGAACTCGACCCCCGAGCTCATCGCCCGGATCGAGCGCGCCCCGCTGCCGTCGACCGGCCGCGGGGACGTCCCCGACTCGTTGCAGCGCGTGCTCGCCCGCGCGATGAACAAGGACCCCGCCAAGCGCTTCCCCTCCGCGTTGGCGGTCGCGCGGGCGTTCGTCGACATCGAGGCCGAGCTGCACCTGCCGCAGACGGCGATCGACATCGAGGAGGAGGCCGCACCGCCCGCTGCGACCGTCTCGGACGTCCTGCCGCCGCACGGGATCCGCGAGGCGGACCAATCGACCCGAGTGCGACCGATCAAGCGCATCGACGAGGCGGACGAGCAGACCCGACCGCAGCCGGTCGACCGGGTCGAGGTCCACCTCCGCACCGATGCCGGGCAGGGGGACGGCACCACGGCTCTCGGCGCGACCGGGACCGATGACCTCGGGTCCGCGCCCTCGCGCCGCACCGGTCGGCAGGCCGCCGCCGCGACGTCCTCCGACAGCGCGACCCACCGCGCCCCCCGACGCCTCCTCCCGCGTACGGTGACCGGCATCGCCGCGGGCCTGGTCGTCGCCGGCGCGCTCGTGGCCATCGCCATCGCGGTCGCCGGGGCGGAGAACGCACCGGCACGTCCGGTCGGGTCCGGGGACGCCGCCACGTCGATCGTCCTCACCGAGGTCCCGAGCCCGACGCAGCTGGTCGGCAGTCGTTCGGCGGACGGTTCGGTGACCTTCACCTGGACCAACCCGTCGCCCGAGACCGATGACCACTACCTCTGGGGCCTGCGGACCGCTGCGGCCGAGCCGGTGCTCGCGATCGTGGCCGCACCGACCGTCACGGTCCCGGTCGCGGCTCAGCAGGGCCCGACACCCGGCACCCCCGCGGCGGAAGTGTGCATCGAGGTGTCGATCGTGCGCTCGGACGGCCGCGCCTCGGCGGCGCCCGTCGTGGGATGCGTCAGATGAGTCGTGCCGCCGAGGCGCGTGAGCTCTGGGCGCGCGCATCGCGCCGGTTCGCGGCGGCCCGACCCGGCTGGAGCGGGCGCCGTTGGACGTCTGCCGCCGCCGTGGTCGTGGCGCCGGTCGTGCTGGCCGTCCTCGTCGTCGTCTACCCGGGGTCGCCGGTCTCGCGCCTCGACCTGAACGACGGCGGTGTGTGGCTGACCAACGCGACCGCCCTGAAGCTCGGCCGACTGAACTCGCAGATCGACGAGCTCAACGGCGGCGTGGTGACCACGACGCCGACGTTCGACGTTCTCCAGGACGCCCAGGACGTCCTCCTCTCGCAGAACGGCACGGTCGCTCGGGTCGACCCGGCAACCGTGACCCTGGGGCCTGCGACGCCGGTAGGGGCGACCACCGTCCTGACCATGTCGGCGGGGACCGTCGTGGCGGTCGACCCGGCGGACGGCGCGACGCGCATCGCAGGCATCGACTCTCTCGACCGGCTCGGGCCCGGGCGTGCACCAGATCTGACCCTCGGTGCTGGAGGCCGGGCGGTCGCGGCCGTGGGCGGCGTCGTCCTGGCCGTCAGGGCGTCCGACGGGCGCGTGCAGCGCGTCGTGCGGTCCGGGGATGCCGTGACGGGTGACGTCGACGGCACCCTCGGTGACGGTTCGGCCGTGCAGCTCGACTCCCTCACCGCGGTCGGCGACGTACCGGTCGGGCTCGGTGCGCAGTCGCTGCTCCTGCCCGGTCGATCGGTCGACCTGTCCGCGCTCGGCACCGGCCTGGTCCTGCAGCAGCCGGGGCCCGGGTCCGACTCGGTGCTCGTCGCGGGACGGACCGCGCTGGCGTCGGTGCGCCTCGACACCGGCACGGTGACGCGGTACGACACCCACGGGTCCGGCACGCCGGCAGCACCGGTCGTGGTGGACGGGTGTGCCTTCGCGGCGTGGGCGTCGGGCGCGTCCAACTACCTCAGGCTCTGCCCGGGTCGGAGCCCACAGGTCGCGACGCTCGAGGGTCTGGCCTCGGACGCGACCGTGGTGTTCCGCGTCAACAGGTCGGTCGTCGCGCTCAACGACACCCTGCGTGGTCGGCTGTGGTTGCCGCTCCAGGACGTCAGCGCGCGCGAGCCGAACTGGCAGGACATCGTGCCCGAGAGCGCCCCCGCGCTCAGCAGCGCGCCGGCCGACGGGACCCGGAGCCAGCAGACCCTCGCGACCGAGTGCACGCCGCGGTCCGCACCGCCGACGGCTCGTGATGACGTGTTCGGGGTGCGGCCCGGGCGCACCGCGATCCTCCCCGTGATCGACAACGACTCGTCCTCGGACTGCGGGATCCTCGCGATCTCGGAGTTCGACCCGATACCGGCGTCGTTCGGGACCCTCGAGCCGGTGTACGGCGGGCGCGCGCTGCAGATCTCGGTGGCGGACGGAGCGACCGGCACCGTCCGGTTCACGTACACGATCACCGACGGACGCGGATCGAACGCGCCCTCGACCGCCACCGTCGAGCTCACGGTGCACGGAGCCGGTATCAACGCGGCGCCGGTCCAGGTTCGCACCGGTACGCTCGCGGTCGACCAGGGCGGTCAGGGGACCTATGCGGCGCTCGGCGACTTCAGCGACCCGGACGGCGACGACCTGCTGCTCCTCAGCGCGTCGGCCACCACCGGGACCGTCCGGTTCCGCCAGGACGGAACGGTGACCTACCTCGCGACGGGCGCGTCCCTCGGGCGCACGCAGGTCACCCTGGTCGTCTCGGACGGGACCGTGACGGTGACCGGGTACCTCAACGTCGACGTCCGTGCCGCCGGATCTGTCGCGCCCGTGATCGACCCGGTGCTCGCGGTGACCTACGTCGACGCGCCGGTCACGCTCCATCCGCTGGACTCCGTTCGGTCGACCTCGCGGGAGCCTGCGCACCTCGCTGGCGTCAACGACGTCCCCGGTGCCACCATCACCTCCGACCTCACGGCAGGCACGTTCACGTTCAGCGCGGCCCGCCCCGGCACGTACTACGTCTCGTTCCTGGTGACGGCGTCCCCGCAGCAGGCGACGGGGCTCGCCCGGATCGACGTCCGCGAGTGGCCGGCGAAGCCGGACCCTCCCATCGCGGTCCGCGACCTCGCTCTCCTGCCGCCCGGTGGCGAGGTGACCGTGAACCCCCTGGCCAACGACGTCGACCCGAGCGGCGGGGTCCTGGTGCTGCAGTCGGTCGTCGTCCCCGACGGGTCCGGTCTGCGGGTCGCCGTGATCGGGCACCAGCTGCTGGAGATCTCCTCGGATCGGGTCCTGGACGGTCCCGTCCGGGTGGGCTACGTCGTGTCCAACGGGGTCGCGACCGCGACGAGCGAGGTCGTCGTCCAACCGGTGCCCGCATCCGCCGCGCAGCAGGCACCGGTGGTCGAGAACATCACGGTGGCGGTGCGCACCGGTGGCGTCGTGACCATCCCGGTGCTGGACCACGCCGAGGACCCCGACGGTGACCGCCTCACGGTCGTCCGTGAGCTCGCGGAGCCCCTGGGTCCTGACCAGGGGCTGCTCTTCGTGACCGGGGACGTGCTCCGCTACCAGGCCACCGACAAGCCGATGACCGTCCATGCGACCTTCGGTGTGCAGGACACCGCCGGGAACGTCACGTCGGCGCAGCTCACGGTCGACGTCCACGCGTCCGACGCGACCACCAAGTCTCCGCCGCGGCCGCAGGACGTCACGGCCCGCGTGTTCCAGGGCGAGAACATCCGGATCCCGATCCCGCTCGTGGGCATCGACCCCGACGGCGACGGCGTCGTGCTCCTCGGGGAGGACAAGGCGCCGTTGAAGGGTCGCATCACGGCCGTCGGCGCGGACTGGATCGAGTACGAGGCGCTGCCGGGCGAGGTCGGGACCGACAGCTTCACGTACGCCGTCGAGGACTGGGTGGGTCAGCGGGCGATCGGCACGATCCGGGTCGGCATCAGCCCCCGACCGCGTGACCCGGCGCCGGTGATCGCGCGAGACGACGCCGTCACCGTGCGGCCCGGCCAGCAGGTCGAGGTCCACGTCCTCGCGAACGACGTCGATCCCAGCGGGGGCGTCCTCACGCTCTCCCCGGTCCTCGGCCTGCCGGCCGGGGTGGATGCCCGGGTCGAGGGCCGCCGGGTCGTCGTGCGGGCCCCCGACACGGCCGGCGTGGTCCCGATCGTCTACAGCGTGTCGAACACCCGCGGCTCGACCGCGACCGCGGTCCTCATGGTCACGGTCGACCCGAAGGCGCCGTACCTGCCGCCCGTCGCGCAGGACGTCGTGGTGCCGGCGACCGACACGCTCGGTCGCACGAGCGTCGAGGTCGACGTGCTCGCGGTGGCCCAGAACCCCAGCGGGCCGCTGAGCGACCTCGCCGTCTCGATCCCGGCGTCCGCTGCGACGGTGGCTCGGGTCGACGCGGCGGGCAAGGTGCTCGTGACTCTCGTCGACCACGCCCAGACCCTGCCGTACCTGCTGACGAACACGAATCCCCAGGCCGCCGGGGTGAGCACCTACGCCTTCATCACGGTGCCCGCTCTCGGCGACTTCCCGCCGGTTCGGCGCCCGAAGGCCCCCGCGCTCCGGGTGGCCGCCGGCCAGCCCCTGACGATCTCGTTGGCCGAGCAGGTGCAGGTCGCCCCCGGCAAGGTGGCCCGGATCGCCGACGCGACGGCCGTGACCGCGACGAAGTCGAACGGCGGCCCGCTCACCGTGGACGCGACGACGCTGACCTTCACGTCCGCGGCCGGGTACGCAGGACCCGCGTCGATCACGGTGCCGGTCACCGACGGCACCTCGGCGTCCGACCCGACGGCGCGCACCCAGGTCCTCACCCTCCCGATCAGCGTCTATGCGGTCGACGACTACCCGCCGACCTTCGACCCCTCGGTGATCGAGGTCTCGCCCGGTGAGGCGGCGGTGTCGGTCGACCTCGCGGCGTTCACGTCCGGGCCGTCGGACGCGAACGGCACGGTCGTCCCGTACGCGTTCCTCCTCACCTCGGCGGTTCCCGCCGGCTTCACCGCGGCGCTCGACGGCTCGGTGCTGCGGGTCACCGCAGGGCAGAGCACCGCCAAGGGCACGATCGGCAGCTTGTCGTTGTCTCTCGGCTACGGGCGGAGCGGGAGCATGGGCGTCCGGGTCGAGCTGCGGGTCATCGCGAGCTCCCGGCCGCTCGCGCGCGTGCTCGACCACCAGGTGCCCGACGGGGTCGAGGGGCAGGACCGTGCGGTGGCGGTGCTCGCGGGCTCGTACAACCCGTTCCCCGACACGCCGCTGACCGTGGTGTCGGCGGTCGTCGAGACCCCGGGGGCCGGGACCGCGGTCGTGAGCGGGAGCACCGTGGTCGTCCGCCCGGTCGTCGGCTTCATCGGCACGATGGTCACCCGCTACAGCGTCCGCGACGCCACCGGGGACCCCGATCGGGTCGTCGAGGGACGTGTCATCACGGTCGTCCGTGGACGTCCGGATGCGCCGACCGCGCCGCGCCGTGTCGAGGTGCGCGACCACACGGTGGTCCTGGCGTGGGACGCCCCGGTCATCAACGGTGAACCGATCATCGGGTACCGGGTCACCGCGACCCCGACCGCTGGCGGGTCGGCGACGATCACCGACTGCGCGAGCACGACGTGCACCATCGACACACTCACGAACAACGTCGAGTACACCTTCACCGTCGCGGCGCACAATGCGGTCGGCTGGTCGGACGACAGCCCGTCCTCGGCGCCGACGCGTCCCGACACGCGGCCCGATGCGCCCGCAGCGCCGGCGCTCGACTTCGGCGACGGCCAGGTCACGGCGACGTGGCAGCCGTCCACGAGCGCGGGCTCACCGGTGACGTCGTACACCGTCGAGATCACCCCGGCCCCCGACACCGGCTCGGCCGTCCTGACGGCGACGGGAACGACCGCGACGTTCACGGGTCTGACGAACGGCAAGCAGTACACGGTCCGCGTCCGGGCCGTGAACCGCTCTCCGGACCCGAGCGACTGGAGCCCGTCGTCGGCGCCGATGATTCCGGCGGCGGTGCCCGATGCCCCGGCCCCGGCGGCGACGCAGCAGGACATCGGCACCTCGGGCACCGGTGTCATCACGGCGACCTGGGCGGCCCCGCCCGGCAACGGCGACACCGTCAGCGCATACGAGCTCACGGTCGACGGTGGGTCCGCGGTGAGCCTGGACGGGACGACGCTCTCGTACCAGGTCCCCGGCGCCGAGCGGGGTCAGGCGTACACGTTCGCGGTGCGGGCCAAGAACAAGGCGGGCTGGTCCGCGTGGGGATCCACGACGGGCGAGATCTGGAGCGCGCCCGGCGTGCCGACCTCGGTCACGGCGACGGACGTGGCGGCGGACGGCACAGCCTGGGGCGCCGGGCAGCTGGCGCTCGCGTGGGTGGCACCGGCGGACACGGGTGGCACCGGGATCGCGATCGACCACTACGAGGTCGAGGGCTACGCGACGCCGGTCTCGGGCACCACGTTCACCGCGACGAGCCTGATCGGGGGCACCGCGACGACCCTCCGGGTGCGCGCATGCAACACGAAGGCGGCGTGCAGCGACTGGGCGACCGCCACCGCCACGCCGACGACCGTCCCGCAGCAGCCGACGGTCACGGTCGACACCACGACCCCCGGTGAGCTCACGGTCCACTGGGCCGCTCAGGGCACCGGCGGTCTTGCGATCAGCGCCTTCCAGTACCGCATCGACGGAAAGCCGGTGACCTGGAAGACGGTCCGGGCCTCAACCGGGTCCGTCACCGTGCCGATCAGCCCAGGGGACCACACCGTCGAGGTGCAGGTCCTCAACAGGCTCGGCTCGAGCGCGACCACCGGCGTCGCGGTGACGACAGGGTGAGCGCGCCGCCCGCGCACCCGTCGGCGGCGCACCCGGCCACCGACACGCCCCGGACGACCCGCCGATGACCCGCCGGACGACCCGCCGGACGACCGAGGAGAGGGACCGTATGACGCCCGAGCAGAGTGCCTGGTTCGCCGAGACCTTCGATGCCCTCGTGGAGAACGTCGGCAAGGCGGTCCTCGGCAACGAGCACGTCGTGCGGCTCGCGCTCACGGCGATGCTCGCCGAGGGTCATCTGCTGCTCGAGGACGCACCCGGCACCGGCAAGACCTCCCTCGCGAAGGCGATCGCGGCGACGGTGCAGGGCACGCACGGGCGCATCCAGTTCACCCCGGACCTGCTGCCGTCGGACGTCACCGGCGTCACGATCTACGACCAGGGCACCGGCACGTTCGAGTTCCATCCTGGCCCGATCTTCGCCTCGGTCGTCCTCGCCGACGAGATCAACCGGGCGTCCCCGAAGACCCAGTCGGCCCTGCTCGAGGTGATGGAGGAGTCGCGCGTCTCGGTGGACGGGGTCTCGCACTCGGTCGGACGTCCGTTCATGGTGATCGCCACGCAGAACCCGATCGAGCAGGCAGGCACGTACCGCCTCCCGGAGTCGCAGCTCGACCGGTTCCTGATCAAGACCTCGCTCGGCTACCCCGACCGCGCGTCCACCGTCGAGATCCTGGCGGGCTCGGCCGCTCGCGACCGGACCGCGGGCCTGCTGCCGCGGATCACGACGGTCGCCGTCGGCGAGATGGCCGAGATGGCCGCCGGCGTGCACGTCGACGCCGCGATCCTGGACTACGTGGCCGCGCTGATCGAAGGGACCCGGACCGACCCGCAGTCGGCCGTCGGGGTGAGCGTGCGTGGGGGGATCGCGCTGGTTCGGTGCGCGAAGGTGTGGGCGGCATCGAGGCGGCGCGGGTTCGTCGTGCCGGACGACGTGAAGGAGCTGGCCCAGCCGGTGCTGGCGCACCGGATCGTGCTCGAGACCGAGGCGGAGTTCGCCGGGGTCACGACCCAGGGGGTGCTCTCGCGCGTCGTGGCGCAGACGCCGCCGCCCGTGGTCCGGGTGGGTTGAGTGCGGCGGTTCCTCGCGCCGGTCACACCGATCGGCTGGGTGGTCCTGGTGTCCGGCGCAGCGGCGCTCGCGGCCGGCCGTGGGCGCGGCTGGGTCGAGGCGGCGACGGCGGGCGTGGTGCTCGTCGTCCTGTTCGCGGTGTCGCTCGTCTTCACCGTCGGGCGCTCGGCGTACGCCGTGACGCTCGAGCTGGTCGACGCGCGCGTCCGCATCGGGCAGCGCGCGCTCGGTCGGGTCGAGGTGGTCGCGCACGGGCGGCTCCTCCCCGCCCGGGTCGAGCTGCCGGTCGGTGCGCGGTCGATCAGCTTTGCGCTTCCGTGGATGGTGCCCGGAGCCGTGCACGAGGACACCTTCTCGATCCCGACGACGCGCCGGGGGGTCATCCGGGTCGGACCGGTGCGGTCGGTGCGCGGCGACCCGTGGGGTCTGCTGCGGCGTCGTGTGCGGTGGACCGACGCCGTCGACCTCTACGTGCACCCGGAGGTGGTCGCGCTCTCCGGGACGAGCGCGGGGGTCCTGCGCGACCTCGAGGGGCAGTCGACCCGGGAGCTGTCGAACAACGACATGTCGTTCCACGCGCTCCGCGGGTACGTCGCCGGCGACGACCGCCGCAACATCCACTGGAAGACCACCGCGCGGACCGGTCGGCTGATGGTGCGCCAGTACGAGGACACGCGGCGGACCCACACGGCCCTCGTGCTCGCCACGGACGTCGAGGACTTCGCCGGCCCGGCCGAGTTCGAGCTCGCCGTGTCCGTGACCGCGTCGCTCGGTGTCGGGACGATCGTCGACGGGCGTGGCCTCAGCGCATGGGCCGGGGGGACCGCTCTGCGGTCGGCGAGCCCCGTCCTGCTGCTCGACGACTGCTCCGGCCTGACGTCCGGCGACGACCAGCAACGTGCCCCCGCCCTCGCCGCGCTCGTCGCCCGCCGGGCCCCCCATGCCTCGGTCGTCCTGCTGGTGGTCGGGTCGTCGGTGTCCGGGAACGATCTCTTGGCGGCCGTCCGGGTCCTGCACGGTGTCCGCACGGTCGTCGTGACGTGCGCGGTCGGCGAGCCGGTCGCGGCCCGGACCCGAGGCGCGGTGTCGTTCGTGACGCTCGGTGCGCTCGCCGACCTCCCGAAGGCGCTGCTGGCGGCCGGGACGTGACCGACCTCGGGAGCGACGTGCGCGCACGAACCGCACACGCCTCGGCCGGGCGGGTCGGTGCTGCGGGGTCGGTCGTCGACGTGCTCGTGCTCGTCGGCGCGCTGGCGCTGGCTCTGTCGCCGCTCGTCCCGGTGTTCGGCGTGGCACCGGCCTGGCGCACGATCACCGTCGGTCTGGTTCTCGGCACGGCTGTCGCGGCCGCGGGTGCCCTGCGCCGGTGGAGCGGTATCGGCGTGGTCGCGGTGGTGGTTCTCGTCTACTTCGGCGTCGGCGGTGCCGTCGCGGCGGCACGGACGACCTCGCACCTCGTGCTGCCGACGGGCGCGACGCTCACCGGGCTCGCCTCGGGAGCGGTGACGTCCTGGAAGCAGGTCCTGACCCTCGACCCGCCTCTCGGTGATGCCGGGACCCTGCTGGTCGCGCCGTTCCTCCTCGCCCTGTGCGGTGCCACGCTCGCGCTGAGCATCGTCTGGCGGGCCCGCTCGCGCGGTGCGCGGGCGGCCGCCGCGCTCGTCCCGCCGGTCGTGCTCGTCGTGGCGATCCTGCTCGGCACCACGACGGTCGTCGTGCCGCTCGCGGTGGGTCTGGCGCTCTCGGCCGGTCTCGTCACGTGGGCGGCGTGGCGGTCCGGCGGACTGCAGCCCCGTCGCGTGCTCTCGCTCGTTCTCGTCCTCGGTGTCGCGGGTGTCTCCGGTGCGGCCCTCGGCCCCGCCGTCACGCAGGGCACGACGCGTCATGTCCTGCGTGACGAGATCACGCCCCCGTTCGACCCCCGCGCCTTCACGAGCCCGTTGTCCGCCTTCCGACGGTTCGTCAAGGAGCAGAAGGACACCGACCTGCTGACCGTGACCGGCCTGCCGAAGGGCGCGACCATCCGTCTGGCGACGTTGGACGCGTTCGACGGCGTCGTGTGGAACGTGGCCGGCGGCGGCGCATCGGGCTCGGGCGAGTTCCGCCGGGTCGGGAGCACGATTGAGGAGTCGGTGCCGGGTGAGCGGGTGGCGGTCGGCGTGCAGATCCGTGCGCTGTCCGGGGTCTGGCTGCCGACCGTGGGGGACGCGACCGGGTTCCGGTTCACCGGGACCGACGCGGGCACCGCCACCGAACACCTGCGCTACAACGACGCGACCGGTGCCGCGGTGCTCACCGGCGGGCTGTCGGACACGGTGTCGTACACGGTCGATGCGGTGCTGCCGCCCGTTCCGGACGACACCGAGATCGGCAGCGCGCCTGCTGCGGACGTGGTGCTGCCTCCCACGGTCGACGTCCCGGACGTCGTCGGTGTGCGAGCCGCCGAGATCGCGCGGACGGCGGGCGCGCCGGTCCTCGTCGCGAGGAGCCTGCAGAAGGCCTTGGCCGACGAGGGGTACTTCAGCAACGGCCAGACCGATGTCGGGGAGTACCCGTCGCTCGCTGGGCACGGTGCGAACCGCGTCGCGACCCTCCTCGGCGGTGCTCTGATGGTCGGCGACGGTGAGCAGTACGCCTCGGCGATGGCCCTGATGGCACGGCAGATGGGGTTGCCGGCGCGCGTCGTCCTCGGGTTCGTGCCGTCGGGGCCGCAGGTCGGCGCGTCGTCGATCACCTTCACCGGTGCGCAGATCCAGGCCTGGGTCGAGATCGCGTTCGCCGGGCACGGCTGGGTGCCGTTCTTCCCGACCCCGCCGGAGAGTCGTACCCCGCAGAAGGACAACCAGCCGCAGCAGCCCCAGGCCGATCCGCAGGTCCTGCAGCCCCCGCCGCCCCCACCTGCTCCGGTGAGCGCGCCCCACGAGAACACCGAGCAGCCGCAGACCGACGACCCGCGCCGCGACGGCCAGGGGACGTCGGTGTGGCACACGGTTGCCGTGGTCGGAGCGGTCGCGGCGATCCCGCTCGGTCTGCTGGTCCTGCCGGTCGCGCTCGTCCTCGGGCTGAAGCGGCGGCGGCGGCGTCGTCGCCTCGAGGCGACGGACCCGGTGCTGCGGGTGGTCGGTGGCTGGTCGGAGGCGCTGGACGCCGCGCGCGACCACGGGAGACCGCCGCCTCGGCTCGCCACGCGTCGTGAGATCGCGCGGGCACTCGGCGGCGACGGCGCCGTGACGGCGCCGACGGCATCGTCGGTGCGGGGGAAGACAGCTGCTCCCGCGGGGCCGGGGGGCTGGACCTCGCTCGCCGATCGAACGGACGAGGCCGTGTTCGGCGTCCGTCCTCCCGATGACGACGCGGTCGAGAAGTACTGGGCGGACGTCCGGGCGACCGTCGCGTCGCTGGGCCAGGGGAGGTCCCGGTGGCGACGCCTGCGGGCGCAGCTGTCGGTCGCGTCGCTGCGACGTGGCCGATGACGGGTCCGGGCACGCCCAGACGCACGCCGGAGATCATCGCGCACGTCCCGGACTTCCCGCCGACCCCGGTGCCGATCTCCGGGGGAGATGGTCCGTCCGCGGCGGGCGCACCGGGTGTGGGCGACCGTGCCGGGGCGCGAGGGGCCGCGTGCGTGCGCATCGTCCTGTCCGACGGACGACGGCTCACGATCCGGGGTCACGCCCTGCTCGGGCGCGCTCCGGCACCGGCACCGGGAGAGGAGGTGGCCCAGCTGGTCACGGTCCGTGATCCGGACCGGTCGGTCTCGTCCACCCACGTCGCGCTCGCAGTCGACGACAGCGGCGCGTGGATCGTCGATCGCGGCTCGACGAACGGGACCGTCGTGACGCTCCCGGACGGCCAGCAGATCCTCTGCGTGGCGTGGCAGCGTGTCAGGGTGCCCGACGGCGCGCGGGTCCGGTTCGGCGACGCGTCGTTCCTGGTCGCCATGGACGCGGACGGCATCGGAGCGGGATGAGTCCGTCGCGCGGCCGGGATCGACGGCCGTGTGGGCCTCTTCCGATCCGTGGACGTGCTCGACACCGGCCTCGAGCCTGCGCGTACAGTGTCGATCGTGTGCTACGCGCAGCACCTGCTGCTCCTTCGTCGCCGCGGCGAGTCCCTCTAGCCGGACCCTCGCCGCGGTGGTCGGTGTGCCGGCTGATCGAGACCGACAGGACCCCGCGAGCGAAGGAACGACGCGATGACCACGATCGAACGCAACCCCCAGCAGCCCTCCGGCATGCCGGTGCACAAGTACCGTCCCTACCACGCGCAGTTCCGCGTGGACCTGCCCGACCGGACCTGGCCGTCGAGGCACGCCGAGAGGGCGCCGCGCTGGTGCGCGGTCGACCTCCGGGACGGCAACCAGGCGCTCATCGAGCCCATGAACCCGCAGCGCAAGCTCGAGATGTTCGAGCTCCTCGTGCGGATCGGCTTCAAGGAGATCGAGGTCGGGTTCCCGTCCGCCTCGCAGACCGACTTCGACTTCGTGCGGATGCTGATCGACGAGGACCGCATCCCTGACGACGTCGTCATCCAGGTGCTCACGCAGTCCCGTGAGCACCTGATCGAGCGCACGTACGAGGCGATCGCCGGGGCGAAGCAGGCCATCGTCCACCTCTACAACTCGACGTCGACCCTGCAGCGCGAGGTCGTGTTCCGGTCCGACGAGGACGGCGTCGTCGACATCGCCGTCTCGGGCGCCCACCTGTGCAAGAAGTACGAGGAGACCGTCCCCGGCACGGACGTCTTCTACGAGTACTCCCCCGAGTCGTTCACCGGCACCGAGCTCGAGTTCGCGGTCCGGGTCTGCAACGCGGTGCTCGACGTCTTCGAGCCGACTCCCGAGCACCCGGTGATCATCAACCTGCCGGCGACCGTCGAGATGGCCACCCCGAACGTGTACGCCGACTCGATCGAGTGGATGAGCCGGCACCTGCACCACCGCGAGGACGTGGTCCTGTCGCTCCACCCGCACAACGACCGCGGCACCGGGGTCGCCGCCGCGGAGCTCGGGTACCTGGCCGGGGCCGACCGCATCGAGGGCTGCCTGTTCGGGAACGGCGAACGCACCGGGAACGTCTGCCTGGTGACGCTCGGGATGAACCTGCTCAGCCAGGGCGTCGACCCGGAGCTCGACTTCTCGGACATCGACGGCATCCGCCGCACGGTCGAGCACTGCAACCAGCTGCCGGTCGGGGAGCGTCACCCCTACGGCGGCGACCTCGTCTTCACGGCGTTCTCCGGCTCCCACCAGGACGCGATCAAGAAGGGTCTCGACGCGATGGCGGTCTCCGCCGCCGCGGCGGGCAGCACGGTCGACGACCTCGTGTGGGCGGTCCCGTACCTGCCGATCGACCCGAAGGACGTCGGGCGCAGCTACGAGGCGATCATCCGGGTCAACTCGCAGTCGGGCAAGGGCGGGATCTCCTACCTCATGAAGTCCGAGCGTGACCTCGACCTCCCGCGCCGGTTGCAGATCGAGTTCTCGCACGTGGTGCAGAAGCACACCGACACGTTCGGCTCCGAGGTCACCGCGGACGACCTCTGGTCGATCTTCTCCGACGAGTACCTGCCGGCGGTGCCGGGCGGGCGGCTCGAGCCGTGGGGGCGCTTCGCCCTGCGGGGGACGCGGGTCGAGAGCACGACGGACGGCGCGGACTCGCTCGCCGTGGACCTGGTGGACGGCGGTGTCCCGCGGACGCTGCACGGGACCGGCAACGGGCCGATCGCGGCGTTCGTCGACGCCCTCGGGTCGATCGGGGTCACCGTCTCCGTCCTCGACTACGCGGAGCACGCGCTCGCCTCCGGCGGGGACGCGACCGCGGCCGCCTACGTCGAGTGCGCCGTCGGCGACGCGACCCTCTGGGGTGTGGGGATCGACCCGTCGATCACGACTGCCTCGCTCAAGGCGATCGTCTCGGCCGTGAACCGTGCGCGCCGCTGAGCCCGACCCCCTGCGGGGCCGCGGATGAGATCTGGGGTGGTGGTCGCCGCATGACCGCACCGCGCGAGCTCGTGGTCGTTGGCGAGTTCGGCCCGTTCGACGCGCTCGCCGACGACGCCCACGCGGCGTACGTCGGCGGACGCGCCGAGCGGGCGGTCCACCTGTGCCGGGTCCTGGTCGTGCTCTGTCGCGCGTCGGGCGATCGGCTGACGGAGCGCTACGCGTGGTTCATCGCGGGGCTCGCGCTGTGCGAGCTCGGTCGCTACGACGAGGCTCTCGGTGCCGCGGAGAGCCTGATCGCGCTCGCCCCCGGGCGGTATCTGCCGTTCTGGAAGGCGAAGGCGCTCGCGCTCCGGGCGAACGCGAGCGCCGGCCGGGGCGACGCGGCGCGTGCGATCGACGACCTGGCGCACGCGCAGGTGCTGCTCGGCGACCTGGACGGGCGGTCCTACAACCAGGTCTCGGGCGCGACGATCACGGGCATCGGCCTGCGCAGCATGATGCTCTACGAGGCGAGCGACGACCTGCTGAGCCGTGCCGCGGCCATGGTCGACGGTCGCGGGCGGGCGAACGTGCTGAGCGAGTCCCTCCTCACCCACGCCGAGTGGGGCTCGCTGCTGGTGCTCGTCGGTGACGACGCGGGCGCGGCACCGCACTTCGTGGCCTGCCTGCACCGGGCGACGCAGATGCGCCACGCGCTCCGCGGCGCGGCGGACGACCCGAGCCTCGCGGCGGTCGCCGAGTGGGGGCGGCTCTTCGCGCTCGAGATGCTCGGTGCGCATGGCGCGGTCGCGACGGCGTTCCGACTGATCGTCGACGACATCCCCTTCGGTCCGCACCGGTCCGAGCGGATCCTGCGTTCTCTTGCGTGCGGCCGGGCGCAGGTGGCCCTGGGTGACCATCGCCGCGCCCGGGACTTCCTGATGACCGCGCAGGGGGCCGCCATGCAGACGAACCGGGTCATCTGGTCCGCGCTGGCAGATGTCGCCATGCAGGAGCTCGACGTGATCGAGCACGGGCCGCACCCCGCTCTCGACAGGGCGTCGGTGCGCTTCCAGCAGCTGCTCAGGCAGCGGTGGACGGAGCGATCCGCCTGGTTCGACGGGCTGGACGCCCGGGTTCGCGCGCTGCGGCTCGCCACCGAGGCCGAGCGTGCGACGCTGCTCAGCAGGCAGGACCCGCTGACCGGGCTGTACAACCGTCGCGCGCTCGCGGACCGGCTCGCGACCGCGCGCGGCGAGCAGTCCGCCGTGATGGTGGACATCGACCACTTCAAACGCGTCAACGACACCTACTCGCACGTCGTCGGTGACCGGGTGCTCGTCGCGGTGGGGGAGATCTTGCTGCGTACGGTGCGCATCGAGGACCTGCCGGTGCGCTACGGGGGCGACGAGTTCCTCGTGCTGCTCCGGCCGGAGGCCGGGGCCGACCCGGCGCGTGCGGCCGAGGCGCTCGCGCAGCGCGTCCAGCAGGAGGCTCGCGCGTTCGACTGGTCGACGATCGCGCCGGGGCTGCGGTTGTCGCTCTCGGTCGGGGTGGCGTCGACGCGGTCGCCGCTCGAGGTGATCTCCGAGGTGGACGCGTCCCTCCGGCTCGCCAAGCAGGCCGGACGCGACCAGATCATCATGCGGGTCCACGGGATCGGCGACGACGAGTACACGGTGTCCCGCGTCCGCGGTTGACGAGTGGCCCGATCGGGCCGCGGTGCGCGCGCCTCGGGCGTGGGACCGGCGAGCCGGCGGGGTCGGGGTGGATGATGGATCAGTGAGCCTCTACCGCGACGAGGCGATCGTGCTGCGGACCCAGAAGCTCGGGGAGGCGGACCGGATCGTCACGCT
The DNA here is from genome assembly GCA_021833345.1 of Pseudomonadota bacterium. GTDB lineage: Bacteria > Actinomycetota > Actinomycetes > Actinomycetales > Cellulomonadaceae > JAJDFX01. Next base: position 30,245 of record JAKBFW010000001.1, read on the forward strand.
CCTGACCCGCACCCACGGGAAGGTGCGCGCGGTCGGCAAGGGTGTCCGGCGGACGTCGTCCCGGTTCGGGTCGAGGCTCGAGCCCTTCATGCAGGTCGACATCCAGCTGCACGCCGGCCGCAACCTCGACATCGTCACCCAGGTCGAGACCCTGGGCGCGCACGGTCGGGCACTGAGCGAGGACTACGGCCTGTACACCGCGGGTGCGGCGATGCTCGAGACGGCCGACCGGCTCGTCGAGGCCGAGCACGAGCCTGCGGTGCCGCAGTACTGGTTGCTCGCCGGTGCGCTCCGGGCGCTCGCCCAGCGCGAGCACGTGCCGGGGCTGGTCCTCGACTCGTACCTGCTGCGCGCCCTCGCGATCGCCGGCTGGGCGCCGAGCTTCACCGAGTGCGCGCGGTGCGGGGCGCCGGGTCCGCACCGTTCGTTCTCGCTCGGTCACGGGGGTGCGGTGTGCCCGACCTGCCGGCCGCCGGGGTCCACGTCACCGGCTCCGGAGACGTTCGTGCTGCTCGCCGCCCTGCTCAGCGGCGACTGGGCAGCTGCCGAGGTGAGCGGTGACCGTCACCGTCGCGAGGCGAACGGCCTGGTCTCGGCATTCGTGCAGTTCCACCTCGAGCGCCAGCTGCGGTCGCTCCGCATGATCGAGCGCGTGTGATGGCGCGATCCCGGACGGGCTCCGCGCCGGCGTCGTCGCACGTCGTGATCGCCCCCCCGCCGCACCCGAGCGGGGCGACGGCGCCGGCCGTCCCGCGCGAGCTCGTCCCGCAGCACGTCGCGATCGTGATGGACGGGAACGGGCGCTGGGCGAACGAGCGCGGGCTGCCGCGCACCGCTGGTCACGCCGCGGGGGAGGCGGTGCTGCTCGACGTCGTGGCCGGGGCGATCGAGATCGGGGTCCGGCACGTCTCGGCGTACGCGTTCTCGACCGAGAACTGGAAGCGGTCGCCGGACGAGGTCCGGTTCCTGATGGGCTTCAACCGGGACGTCCTGCGCCGTCGACGGGACACGATGCACGACTGGGGCGTGCGTGTCCGATGGGCCGGGCGCCGGCCGCGGCTGTGGCGCTCGGTGATCGCCGAGCTCGAGGAGGCCGAGCGGCTCACCCGGGACAACGACGTCTGCACCCTGACGATGTGCGTGAACTACGGCGGGCGAGCCGAGATCGCCGACGCGGCGAAGGCGATCGCACGCGAGGTCGCCGCCGGCCGGCTCGATCCCGAGCGGGTCACCGAGAAGACCGTCGCGCGGTACCTGGACGAGCCCGACCTGCCCGACGTCGACCTGTTCATCCGGTCGTCCGGCGAGCAGCGGATCTCGAACTTCATGATCTGGCAGTCCGCGTACGCCGAGCTCGCGTTCCTGGAGGAGCCGTGGCCCGACGTCGACCGCCGGCACCTGTGGCGCGCGGTCGAGGACTACGCGCGTCGCGACCGCCGGTACGGGGCGGCGATCGACGCCCCGGCGGCGGGTGGCGCGGCGCAGGTCGGCGACGCCCCCGCCTGGTCGTGACCTGCCGAGCACCTGCAGCCCCGGCGCCGCCCGCGCCACCTCGCCGACCGGCCGACCCGGCGGGCAGAGGCCCGGCAGGTCGTCGCTCAGACCTCGACCGAGAGGTCGTCCGCCGGCACCCCTGAACGCTGCGCCCAGCCGCGACGTCCCCGTCGGGAGCCGACCAGCCGGCACCCGACGTAGATGAGGAACGAGATCGTGGTGACGTAGGGGCTGATCGGGATGCTGCCGCCGAGGGCCAGCATGATGCCGCCGACGGCGCTGACGACGGCGAACAGCACGCTGAGCACCGGGACCCACACGGGCGACGCGGTCACGCGCACGGCGGCGGCTGCGGGGGTGACGAGCAGCGCGAGCACCAGGAGCGCCCCGACGACCTGGACCGCCATCGCGACCGCGAGCGCGAGCAGCACCATGAAGACCAGGGAGAGCGAGCGTGCCGGCACCCCACGGGCCGCCGCGACGTCGGGGTCCACGCTCGCGAACATCAGCGGGCGCCAGATCACGGCCATCCCGATGACGACGACGACCGACGTGCCGACGAGCCACGCGAGCTGAGGGTTGTCCACCGCGACGATCTGACCGGTGAGCAGGCCGAACTTGTTCGCCGACCGCCCCGTGTACAGGGCGAGGAACAGCACGCCGAGACCCAGCGCGAACGGCATCAGCACGCCGGTGATCGAGTTGCGCTCGCGGGCGCGCGAGCCCAGCATCCCGATCAGGACCGCCGCGACGAGCGAGCCGATGATCGCCCCGAGCGACACGTTGACGGACGCGAGGAGCGCCGCGGCGCCACCGGCGAAGGAGATCTCGCTGACGCCGTGCACGGCGAACGCCATGTCGCGGTTCATCACGAACACCCCGACCAGCCCGCCGACCAGCCCGAGCACGGCACCGGCGATGAGCGAGTTGTGCACCAGGCCCAGGAGCTCGCCGTAGTTCTGGAACGAGAACAACCGGTGCCAGAAGTCGTCCGTGGGTACGGCGGTCCACGCGCTCATCGCGGCAGCCTCTCGATGTGGTGGTGGGTCTCGTTCGACCCGCCGACGATCACGATGCGGTCGTGCACGCGCAGCGCGTCGACGGGGGTCCCGTACAGGCGGGTGAGCGTCGCGGAGGTCAGGACGTCGTCGGGGCTCCCGACGGCGTGACCGGCCGGTGCGACGTACAGCACGCGGTCGACGTACGGCAGGACCGGGTTGATCTCGTGCGTCACGAAGACCACCGCGGTGCCGTGCGATCGTCGTCGCGCGTCGATCAGGTCCACCACCTGGCGCTGGTGACCGAGGTCCAGCGAGAGCAGCGGCTCGTCGCACAGCAGCACGGCCGGATCGGTGGCCAGCGCCTGGGCGATCCGCACGCGCTGCTGCTCCCCGCCCGAGAGCAGGCCGATGGGGACGTCGGCGTACTCCGTGGCGCCGACCGCGTCGAGCAGCTCGTCGACGCGCGCACGCGTCTCGCGCCGGTGGCTCAGGCCCGCGAGACCCCAGCGATGCCCGTCGATGCCCATCCGCACGAGGTCGCGTGGGCGCACCGGGGTGACCGGGTCGACGAGCCGTTGCTGCGGTACGTAGCCGATCGTGCAGCAGGACGCCCGCCCCGGCGGTCCGCCCAGGATGCTCAGACGACCGCTGGTGAGCTCCTGCAGGCCGAGCAGGACGCGCAGCAGGCTCGTCTTCCCGGAGCCGTTCGGTCCGAGGACCGCGAGGAACTCGCCCGCCTCGACGGTGAGGTCGATGCCCGACCAGACGGTTCGTTCACCGAACGTGAGGCCGGCGCCGTCGAGCTCGAGCACTGGCCCGGTCGTGCGGCGCGCCGCCGCGTCGGCGGCCTCCCGCGTCACGCGCCCAGCGCCGATGCGAGAGCGGCGATGGTCGACGACATCCACGTGACGTAGGTCTTCCCGGGCGGAAGCGTCTCGGTCACCGGGACCACCGGGACCCCTGCGCGCCTCGCCGCGTCGAGCACCGTGGTGGTCTGCGGTCCGACCGCCTGCTCGTTGTACACGAGTGCGGCGACCTCGTGCCGGGTCAGCAGCGCGACGGTGGCCTGCATGACGGCGGGGGGCACGTCCGTCTGTGCCTCGACCGCGGCGGAGAACGCTGCCGGGGTCTTGTCCACGAGACCGGCCCCGTCGAGCAGGTACACCGGCACCGGTTCGGTGATCGCGACCCCGGCCCCGGCGTGCGCCGCCTTGACCGCGGCGAGCTGCTGCTGCAGTCCCGCGACCTGCGCCGTGAGCGCGGCGGCGTTGGCCGAGAACTGGTCGGCCCGGGCCGGGTCGGCGGTCGTCAGCGCCGCCGCGATCGCCGTGACGACCTTGTCGACGGAGCTGAAGTCGTACCAGACGTGCTCGTTCAGCTGACCTGCGACGGGCTGCTTCCCGGAGAGGGAGACGGCATCGAGCACGGTGGCCCTGGTGCCGCTGGCCTTGACCATGGTCGCCACGAAGTCGTCGTAGCCGCCGCCGTTCTCGATCACCACGGCCGCCTTCGCGATCGCGAGCTCGGTCTGCGCGTTGGCCTCGTAGGAGTGCGGATCTGCGGTCGGGTCGCTGATGATCGAGGTGACGTCGACCGCGGTGCCGCCGACGCTCCGGGCGAGGTCGCCCCACACGTTCGTCGATGCCACGACGGAGATCGTCCCGGACGGCCCCGGGGAGGTGCCACCGGAGGAGGAGCAGGCGCTGAGGGCGATCAGCGCGCCGGCGGCGACGATCGCCGACACCGCTGTCCGGGGGACGGGCCGCATGGGGTGGACCTTTCGATCGGAGTCGGGGTGGGGAGGCGCGGCGCCATCGCCGTCAGACGCTAACGATAGCAGTTCTCATTAGTGCTGCCCAGCCGAACGGGCCGGCGCGGGCGGGGGACCCGGACGCGGATGTCGCACGCGTCCCCGCTCGCCACCGGAGGGCCGCCGCCCCGGTAACCTGACCTGTCAGCCCACGGCATCCAGCCGCGGGGCCCCGCACCCAGGAGTGATCACCCGTGGCCGCACCGTCTCGTCTCGACTCCGTCATCTCCCTCGCCAAGCGCCGTGGCTTCGTCTTCCCGTCGGGGGAGATCTACGGCGGGACGCGGTCGGCGTGGGACTACGGACCACTGGGTGTCGAGCTCAAGGAGAACATCAAGAAGCAGTGGTGGCGCACGATGGTCACCAGCCGCGAGGACATCGTCGGGCTCGACTCGTCGGTGATCCTGCCGCGCCAGGTCTGGGTCGCGTCGGGTCACGTCGGGGTCTTCACCGACCCGCTGACCGAGTGCCTCAGCTGCCACAAGCGGTTCCGTGAAGACCAGATGCTCGAGGAGTTCGAGGAGAAGAAGGGGCGCGCCCCCGAGGGCGGTCTCGCGGAGATCGCCTGCCCCAACTGCGGCACCCGCGGGAGGTGGACCGAGCCGCGCGACTTCAACATGATGCTCAAGACGTACCTCGGCCCCGTCGAGGACGAGTCCGGCCTGCACTACCTGCGCCCCGAGACCGCGCAGGGCATCTTCGTGAACTTCGCCAACGTCGTCACGACGAGCCGCAAGAAGCCGCCGTTCGGCATCGGCCAGATCGGCAAGTCGTTCCGCAACGAGATCACCCCGGGGAACTTCATCTTCCGGACGCGCGAGTTCGAGCAGATGGAGATGGAGTTCTTCGTCGAGCCCGGCACCGACGAGGACTGGCACCAGTACTGGATCGACACCCGGACCGCCTGGTACACGGACCTGGGCATCTCCGCCGAGAACCTCCGGCACTTCGAGCACCCGAAGGAGAAGCTCTCGCACTACTCGAAGCGCACCGTCGACATCGAGTACCGCTTCGGCTTCCAGGGCAGCGAGTGGGGCGAGCTCGAGGGCATCGCGAACCGCACCGACTTCGACCTCACGACCCACTCCGAGCACTCGGGCACCGACCTGTCCTATTTCGACCAGGCCAAGAACGAGCGCTGGGTCCCGTACGTGATCGAGCCGGCCGCCGGTCTGACCCGGTCGCTCATGGCGTTCCTGGTGGAGTCGTACACCGAGGACGAGGCCCCGAACACGAAGGGCGGCGTCGACGTCCGCACGGTGCTCAAGCTCGACCCGCGGCTCTCCCCGGTCAAGGCCGCCGTGCTGCCGCTGTCGCGCAACGAACAGCTCTCACCGAAGGCGCGTGACCTCGCGGCGGAGCTGCGCCGCTCGTGGAACGTCGACTTCGACGACGCGGGCGCGATCGGTCGCCGCTACCGTCGGCAGGACGAGATCGGCACGCCGTTCTGCCTCACCGTCGACTTCGACACGCTCGAGGACCAGGCCGTGACCATCCGCCACCGCGACGACATGTCGCAGGAGCGTGTGTCCCTCGACCAGGTCACCGGCTACCTCGCGGCCCGCCTGATCGGCGCCTGACCGCTCGGCGGGGGCGGGCGCTCGCGCACGTGCGGGCGGTGCTGGTCAGTGGTGGACGTGGGAGAGGGGTTCGGCGACGCGGTGCCGACGACGCCTGTCGACCGGCTCTGACGTCGCCACGAGCGTCGCGATCGCGGTCGTGAGCGGGATCGCGAGCACCAGGCCGATCGAGCCGACGAGCGTGCGGACGATCTCCTCGGCGAACTGACCGCTCGTCAGCGTCTGCACCAGGGAGAGCCGGTAGACCTGCACGAGCAGCAGGACCGGGAGCGCGGCCCCGGCGTACGCGAAGGCGATCGTGTAGACGGTCGACGCGATGTGGTCCCGCCCGATGCGCATCGCCCGTGAGAACAGGTCGCGCCGGCTCGCGTCCGGTGCGGACGACCGTAGCTCCCACACCGCCGACGCCTGCGTGATCGTGACGTCGTTGAGCACGCCGAGCCCGGCGAGGACCACACCGCACAGGAACAGCCCACGAAGCTGGTCTGCCCCGTCGGCGCCGATCATCGTGGCCAACCGGTAGGTGTCCTCCGAGCTGATGCCGGTGACGTGCGTCGCGGTGGCGGCGACGACCCCGAGTCCTGCGGTGACCGCGAGCCCTGAGACGGTCCCGACGAGCGCGGTCGAGGTCCGGCGTGAGAAGCCGTGCGCGAGGTACAGCACGGCGTACATGATCACCGTCGACCCCACGAGACCGATGAGCAGCGGGTCCTCGCCCGCCAGCAGCCCGGGCAGGATGAACGTCCCGACCACCGCGAACGCGATCCCGAGCCCGACGAGCGCCCGCAGCCCTCGCATCCGTGCGACCGCGATCGTGACGACCGCGAAGGCGAGCGCGAGCGTCGCGAGCGGGAACGATCGGGCGAAGTCGTGCCAGGCCCAGACCTCCGGGTCCTGACCCGAGGCCGGGTAGTGCTCGACGACGATCGAGGTGCCGCGCGGGATGTCGCGGGCGGTCAGCATCGCCGTGGCCCAGACGGCGATCGGTCGTCCGGCCGCCGGTCCGCTCGTGACGGTGGCGTGCACGCGCAGGCAGGGGACGGTCGCCGGGATCGTGCCGTCCGGGAGACGGTTCTCCGTGGTGCCGGCACAGCTCGACTCCTCGGTCGAGGTCACCTCCGCGGTCGGGTAGGTCACCCCGACGACGGTGACCTCACGCGCTGCGGCGCGCGGCGCCCCGGGCCAGAGCAGGAACATGCCGATCAGCGCGGCGATGCCGACGGGGATCAGCACCGCCGCGAGGACGACCGTCGAGGTGGACGTGGTCCTGCTTCCGAGGCGCATGAGATCCGATTCTGCCGTGACATCTGTCATGCCCGGTTCGTGACGCCTGCCGGGTGTCGCACGCTCGTGCGCTCGGCAGGATCGACGACATGACCACCACGGTGCCGACAGCCACCCGATCCACCACCACCGCACGCGCCATCGACCTGCGCGGCCTGACCAAGTCGTTCGGCTCGACCCGCGCGGTCGACGGTCTGGACCTGCAGGTCGAGGCGGGCGAGGTCCTCGCCTTCCTGGGCCCGAACGGCGCCGGCAAGACCACCACGATCGATCTCCTGCTCGGGTTCGCGCGGCCGGACAGCGGCACGGTGAGCATCTTCGGTCTCGCACCGAGGGACGCGATCGCGGCGGGGAAGGTCTCCGCCGTGCTGCAGACCGGTGGCCTCCTCAAGGACCTCACGGTCGCCGAGACCGTGCTGCTCACCGCGTCGCTCTTCGCGACCTCGCGCCCGGTCGACGAGGTGCTCGAGCGCGCCGGGATCGCCGCGATCCGCGACCGGCGCGTCGGCTCGTGCTCCGGGGGTGAGCAGCAGCGCCTCCGGTTCGCGCTCGCACTCCTCCCGGACCCCGACCTCCTCGTCCTGGACGAGCCGACGACCGGCATGGACGTCGAGGGGCGGCGCGAGTTCTGGTCGGCGATCCGGGCCGACGCGGCGCGCGGCCGGACGATCGTCTTCGCGACGCACTACCTCGAGGAGGCGGACGCCTACGCGGACCGGGTGGTGCTGGTCCGGCACGGGCGGGTCGTCGCCGACGGGTCGTCCGCCCAGATCAAGAACCTCGCGGCAGGCCGGGTCGTCTCGGCGCGCCTGCCGGGCGCACGGCCCGAGCAGCTCGCGGCGGTGCCTGGGGTCGACCGTGCCGAGGTGCGTGGCGACCGGGTGCTGCTCCAGACCGGCGACTCCGATGCGGTGGCCCGGTACCTGCTCACCGCGACCGCGGCCTCCGACCTCGAGATCGGTGGCCTGGGACTCGAGGACGCCTTCATCGCCCTGACCTCCGACCGCCCGGTCGGCGACCCGCTCACCGAGGCCTCGGCCTCGGGGCCGACCGACCGCACCACCGCCACGACGACCGCCGGGAGCAACCGATGACCGCGACCCTGAACGACGCGACCACCACGACCGTCCCCGGGCTCGCCGTGGGAGCCGGTCGGAGGGGCCACCTGAACCTGACGTTCCTGCGCATCGAGCTGCGACGTCTGCTCCGGAACCGCCGCACGGTCATCTTCACGCTGATCATGCCGCCGATGTTCTTCCTCATCTTCGGCACCGCCGGTCAGTACCGGACGACGTCCGCAGGGCACGGCAACGTGACGGCGTACGTGATGATCTCGATGGCCCTGTACGGCGCGATGCTCGCGACGACGAGCGGGGGCGCGATGGTCTCGGTCGAGCGCGCCCAGGGCTGGAGCCGTCAGCTCCGGCTGACGCCGCTGCGCCCGTCGGTGTACATCGCGATCAAGGTCGCGGTCGCGATGGTGCTCGGTCTCGCCTCGGTCGTCGTGGTCTACCTCGTCGGTCTCGTCGAGGGTGCCCACGCCGACGGCACCGTCTGGTGGGTGACCGGCCTGACGGCCTGGCTCGGGTCGATCGTGTTCGCCGCGTTCGGCCTGTTCATGGGCTACCTGCTCCCGGCCGAGAACGTCATGCAGATCTTGGGGCCGGTGCTCGCGGTGCTCTCGTTCGCCGGCGGGCTGTTCGTCCCGCTCGGCGACGGCGTGTTCGCGACGATCGGCAAGGTGACCCCGCTCTACGGTCTCGCGGAGCTCGTCCGGGCTCCCCTCGTCGGTGACGGCGTCACGGTGACCTCGGTCGTGAACGTGGTCCTGTGGGCCGCGGTGTTCGGCGCCGGTGCGGTGTGGCGGTTCCGGCGCGACACGGCGCGGGTGTGACGCACGCGGACCGAGGCTTCGTGCGGGCGCTACGGTGATCGCCGTGAGCACCCGCACGGAGCACCACGCCGCGACCGGCAGTGCTCCGACCCGGTGGAACCGTCACATCGGGCCGCTGTTCGCGGCGATGTGGCTCGTCTACCTCAGCTACCCGTGGACGGCGGCGTGGTCGTCGGCCGCCGGGATCCCGCGCACCGTCTCGTTGGTCAGCGTCGTGGGGTTCGCGGCGGTGTTCCTGCTCGGCTTCTACCGGGTCCGCGTGCGCCGGCTGCGGGGGGCCGACGAGCCGCGACCGTGGGCCGTGTGGCTCGTCCTGGGCGTCGAGGCCGTCCTCGTCGCGGGGATGGGCCTCGCGGCGCGTGAGAACTCCCTCGCCGGTCTCGTCTTCATCGCCGTCTCGAGCGTGTTCTTCCTCCCGGTCCGTCAGGCCGTGGGCGTCGTCGCCGTGCTCGTGGCAGCGGGTGAGGCGCTGCCCCGCACGATCCCGGGCTGGGTGCCGACGGACAACCTCGGGCTCCAGGTCGTGATCGCCTCGGTCGCGGTGTTCGGTGTCACCCAGATGATGGCGCGCAACGTCGAGCTCGCCCGTGCGCGGACGGACCTCGCCGACCTCGCCGTCGCGCGCGAACGTGAGCGGATCGCGCGTGACGTGCACGACATCCTCGGTCACTCGCTGACCGTGATCACGGTGAAGGCGGAGCTCGCGGGTCGTCTGCTGCCCGAGTCTCCCGAGCGCGCCGCACGTGAGGTCGCCGACGTGGAGTCGCTCGCGCGCGCGGCGCTCGCGGACGTGCGGGCCACGGTCTCCGGCTTCCGGGCGGTCAGCCTGGCGAACGAGCTCGCCTCGGCCCGGGTCGCGCTCGAGGCCGCGGGAGTCGAGGCCCACGTCCCGTCCGCCGCCGACGAGGTTCCCGAGGGCCTGCGCGAGCTGTTCGCCTGGACGGTTCGCGAGGCGACGACGAACGTCGTCCGCCATGCGTCCGCCCGGACGTGCGAGATCACCCTCACGTCGAACCGCGTGCGGGTGAGCGACGACGGCGTCGGCCCGGACGGGTCGGTCGGCGCCGGGAGCGGGCTGGTCGGGCTCCGGGAGCGCGCCGCCGCAGCAGGTGCGCGCGTCCTGCTCGGTCGATCGGCCTCCGGCGGCTTCGAGCTGTGCGTCGAGAAGGGGACGGCCGCATGAGCGCGACGATCCGCCTGCTCCTCGCCGACGACCAGGCGCTGGTCCGTGGCGCCCTCGCCGCCCTGCTCGAGCTCGAGCCGGACCTCGAGGTGGTCGTCCAGGTGGGGCGCGGCGACGAGGTCGTCGCGGCGGCGCGCGAGCACCGTCCGGACGTCGCGCTGCTCGACGTCGAGATGCCCGGTCTCGACGGCATCGCCGCGGCACGGGCGCTGCGTGACGCCGTCCCGACGTGCCGGGTGCTCGTCGTGACGACGTTCGGACGACCGGGCTACGTGCGTCGTGCGCTCGAGGCGGGCGCCTCAGGCTTCGTCGTCAAGGACACCCCGGCCGCGCAGCTGGCCGACGCGGTCCGCCGGGTGGCGTCGGGGCTGCGCGTCGTCGACCCGACCCTGGCGGTCGAGTCGCTCGCGACCGGCGCGAGTCCCTTGACCGAACGCGAGCAGGACGTCCTGCGGGCGGCGGCGGACGGCGGCACCGTCGCGGACATCGCACGGGTCACGCTCGTGTCCGAGGGCACGGCGCGCAACTACCTCTCGGCTGCCATGGGGAAGACCGGCGCCCGCACGCGGGCCGAGGCGGTGCGCATCGCGCGGGAGAACGGCTGGCTGCTCAGCTGACCTGCCGATCGTCGGACGTGCGCCGACGCGGCGCCCGGCGCCCCTGCGGCCGCGCTCTCTCCGGCGCAGAGGATGCTCGATCTCGGGGGTGGGGGAGAATGGCGCGGTGACGACCACCACCTCTGGGCCCGACGCCGCGACGGCACCGGGCCGTGTGCTCCCGCCGCTGCAGATCGGTCCGCTGACGATCGACACGCCGGTGGTCCTCGCCCCGATGGCCGGCGTGACCAACGCGGCGTTCCGTCGGCTGTGCCGTGAGTCGGGCGCCGGGCTCTACGTCGCCGAGATGGTGACCTCGCGCGCGCTCGTCGAGCGGGGCGAGGAGTCGATGCGCATCATCTCCCACGAGCCCGACGAGAAGCCGCGATCCGTCCAGGTCTACGGGGTCGACCCGGCCACGGTCGGCGCGGCGGTGCGTCTGATCGCGAGCGAGGACCGGGCCGACCACGTCGACCTGAACTTCGGGTGCCCGGTGCCGAAGGTGACCCGCAAGGGCGGCGGGGCGGTGCTCCCGTGGAAGCGCGACCTGTTCGCCTCGATCGTCCGCGCGGCCGTCGACGCCGCGTCGCCCTACGGGGTGCCCGTGACCGTCAAGATGCGCAAGGGGATCGACGACGACCACCTCACCTACCTCGAGGCCGGCCTCGTCGCGCAGGACGTCGGGGTCGCGGCGGTCGCGCTGCACGCGCGGACCGCGGCCGACTACTACTCCGGTCACGCCGACTGGGAGGCGATCGCGCGCCTCAAGGAGACCGTGACGGGCATACCCGTGCTCGGCAACGGCGACATCTGGTCGGCCGAGGACGCTCTGGCGATGGTCGCGCAGACGGGCTGCGACGGTGTCGTCGTCGGGCGTGGTTGTCAGGGCCGTCCGTGGCTGTTCGCCGACCTCGCGGCGGCGTTCGCGGGGTCGGACGTGCGGGTGCAACCGGACCTCCGACACGTCGCGGACGTCGTGCGACGGCACGCCGAGCTGATGGTCCAGCACATCGGCGAGGAGTCGAGGGCGATGCGGGAGATGCGCAAGCACATGGCCTGGTACTTCAAGGGCTACGTCGTCGGCGGCGGGCTCCGTGCGTCACTGGGCCTGGTGTCCACCCTTGCCGAGCTCGAGGACCTGCTCGCGACGCTCGATCTCGACCAGCCGTACCCGGGAGCGGCCGCGGAGGGCCAGCGGGGTCGAGCCGGGTCGCCCAAGCGGCCGTCGCTCCCGGAGGGTTGGCTGGACTCGCGGGAGCTCTCGGAGGACTTCCGGGCGGCCCTGCACGAGGCGGAGCTGAGCGTCTCCGGCGGCTGACGGGTCCGTCGCAGAGGCGTCGGGCCGTCAGGGAAGCATGACCCAGACGGTGGTGTCCCTCGGCACCCCCGGTGACCCCGATCCGCTGTCGACGAGGTCCCCGCTGCACGCGAGCACCTCGGCACCGGCAGGCAGTGCGACCGGTGCCTCGCCGAGGTTCGTGACGACCAGGACGTCCCGGTTGAGCAGCGCGATCACGGTCGGGGACGTCGCGAGGCCGTCGACCCAGGCGAGCGAGCCGGCACCCAGGGCGTGGCGGTGGCGCAGGGCGAGTGCCGTGCGATACAGCTCGAGGGTCGAGCCCGGCACCCCGACCTGGGCGTCCGCCGCGTACGCGGTCCAGCTCGACGGCTGCGGAAGCCAGCTCAGACCACCGGTCGAGAACCCGAACGCGGGCGCGTCGCGCGACCAGGGGAGCGGCACCCGGCACCCGTCGCGGCCGCGCTCGGTGTGCCCGGACCGCCACCACGCCGGGTCCTGGCGGAGGTCGTCGTCGAGCGCGGTGTGCTCGGGCAGCCCGAGCTCCTCCCCCTGGTAGAGGTACGCCGACCCCGGCAGCGCGAGCATGAGCAGCGTCGCCGCGCGGGCGCGTCGGAGCCCGAGCCCCTCGTCGGGCTGCTCGTCCCCGTGGCCGATCCCCTTCGGGCGCGCGCCGGGCGCCGAGAGGCCCAGGCGCGACGTGTGCCGGACGACGTCGTGGTTGGACAGCACCCAGGTCGTCGGGGCGCCGACCTCGTCGCTCGCCGCGAGCGACTCCGTGATGACCGACCGCAGCGCGGCCGCGTCCCAGCGAGAGGTGAGGAACGCGAAGTTGAACGCCTGGTGCATCTCGTCCGGCCGCACGTACCGGGCGAGGCGGGCGAGCGGCTCGACCCACGCCTCGGCGACGAGGGCACGATCGCCGTCGTACTCCGCGAGCACCCGGTGCCAGGCCCGGTAGATGTCGTGGACCCCGTCCTGGTCGAACATCGGGCCGTGGTTCGCGGCGGCGCCGTCGATCATCGCGACCGTGCCGTCCCAGTCGGGCAGGCCAGGCGCCTTCACCATGCCGTGCGCGACGTCGATGCGGAACCCGTCGACGCCCCGGTCGAGCCAGAACCGCAGGATCGCCTCGAACTCCGCGCGCACCTCGGGCCGGTCCCAGTTGAGGTCGGGCTGGCGGGTGTCGAACATGTGCAGGTACCACTGCCGGTCGCTCGCCTCGGCGCCCGGACGCGCGTCGACGCGGGTCCACGCCGGCCCGCCGAAGATCGACTCCCAGCCGTTGGGCGGGAGCTCGCCGTGGGCGCCGCGTCCGTCTCGGAAGTGGTAGCGCGCGCGCTCCGGGCTGCCGGGGCCGGCCGTGAGCGCCTCCTGGAACCACGCGTGGTCGTCGGAGGTGTGGTTCGGGACGAGGTCGACGATCACGCGCAGACCGAGGCCGTGCGCACGTGCGAGCAAGCGGTCGACGTCCGCGAGCGTGCCGAAGATCGGGTCGACGTCGCGGTAGTCGGCGACGTCGTACCCGGCGTCCGCCTGTGGTGACCGGTAGAACGGCGAGAGCCAGATCGCGTCGACCCCGAGTGCGGCGAGGTGCTCGAGGTGCGACGTGATGCCCGGGAGGTCGCCGATCCCGTCGCCCGAGGCGTCGGCGAACGACCGCGGGTACACCTGGTAGATCACGGCGCTGCGCCACCACTGGGAGCCGGCCGGGCCGTCGTGCACGGGGGTGCGCGTCAGGTGGGGGTGCGG